>DYOS01000048.1 GCA_020720405.1 Caldithrix sp.
AAAAAGAAAAAGTAGCCACCGATTGGCATTGGGAATTGAAGAACCGACATCCGCTTTAGATTAAAAAAAAGGCCGGTACAAACAGTTTGTACCGGCCTGAATCAGAAAAATCAAATCTGCTTAAAAACCATTATCTCCGCCAAAAGTCTGCGGCACTTTCATCAGGTCGAGTTTCATGTTAGCCATAGCAGCCGGTTCAATGGGCTGCAGTTCATCCATCAGGTCAACCAGATTCACCATCGGGATGGTAGCGTTGAATTCCGCATTGATTACTTCGATAAATTGGTTGGCCACCAGGCCATATCCCAATGGTGCCGGATGTACGCCATCCAAACTAAATAATCCACCGGTGATAAAAGCGCTGGTGAAATTAAAACCACCAATTTCATAGCCATCTGTGCTGATACCATTCAGGAAGCCATTCATGTCCACCACCGGAATGCTGTTCGCGGCGGCAATGGTTTCAATTTTAGTGTTGAAATCAGCCACAGCATTCTTCGCCGTGGTTACTTCGCCCGCATCCAAAACCAGAGAGTTGGGCAGCGGGGCGCTGCTGTGCAAACCAACCGGGACGCCGGCCGGACCGTAAGTACCCGAGACATCACCGATAATCGATTTAGCTGGAAGAAGGATCAAATCTGCTGCCGTGGCCTGACGAACAGCGCTGTTTGTCTGGATTACCAGAGCAACCAGGCTTACTGCTTCACCCGGATCAACATCAACCTGGTAAGGAATTGTGGTGAAAAATGGGATGGCCGTAACATCAGGAATATTTGCTACAACAATATCAGCGCCGGTGGCGACCAAAGCAGCGATCACACCGCTATAAAGCTGATTAAAAGTTGCACCCGGAGTTGGTGCCGCCGGGCTGGTTCCACCGGAGGTGGCATAACCGAGAACATCATTGTTCCCGATCCAGCAGGTGACAAAAGTCGGTGTTAAAGCTGCGGCTTGCTGCAATACGGTTGTATTACCAAAGGCCGGGTTACGCAGAATTATATCAAAAAATGAGTTGGTTGTAGAAGCTGAGCTGGCGGCATTGGTGGCATACAGCGGATCATAGGTCACCGCACCCGGTACGCCCAGGTTATTATACGGAGCAGGATAATTTTTAACCTCCGCGGAGAAGTACGGATCCAGCGGGTTAAAACCGTGTGCCGCAAATGTAGCCGGAGTAAGGGTCAAGGGACTCAAACTGACCAGCTCTATAGCTCCTGCACCCTTTGCAGCGTAGGCTCCAATGCCCGGGTAACCAAGATATGGCTGGGCAAAGGTCGCGCCGACCCCGGCCTGGGTGGCAATCAACATCGGGTAACTATGTCTCTGAAATTTTTCGGTCAGCGCTCCGGAAACATATCCGGCAGTCAGGCTATTGCCAACGCTGACATAATGCGTGAAATCGGCATCGCCGAGATCCAGGGTGGTGGCGGTTTCATCCGGTTCCTGTAATTGGCAGGAAAGGACGAAAGCCAGTGCGAGCATCAAACTTAATTTTAAAATAATCTTCATATTACGACTCCTTTAACTTTGCCAATTAGAATGAGAAACCAAAACTGACACCAAACATATTGGCCAGACCAGTATAGGTTCCGTTAAAATTATCAACCGATGTTGTGATTTCCCGGTCATCCTGCAGCAGCAAAACATAGGTGCCGTCGATAGTCATATTGCCCATTTTGTAGCCAAGACCAATGGAATACAAATTACGGTCGCCTTCGGGCAGGGAAGGTTCAACCCGTTCATCCGGCACGGCATGGTTATCGCGGAGATAGCCCAGGCGAAGGGCCATGGTCTCGTTCATCTGATAGTTGACACCAAAACGCAGGCTGTAGGAATCCTCATACATGCGTTCGGCCGTACTTTCTGTATTCCCGGCCACCGGATCATCAAACTTGATGACCAGTTTGTCATAGGAACTCCAGCCGATGAGCAAATAATCAAATTCAGCGGTGATCTGAGGCGTAAACTGATAAGCTGCACCGAGACCTAAAACCGTAGGCAATTCGAGATCGGCACTACCTTTGGTATCCGGAAAATAGGCGGCCACTTCAGCATTGACGACGGCGTTGTCTGTTGTCGGGAAATCAAATGTCGCGTCGCCGTCTTTGAATTCCAGCATGGTATTCGGCCGGTAGGTAGCGCCGAGAGACAAACCTTCGAATGGTTTGTACTGAACCCCGAAATTAAAACCCATGCCCGTGGTATTGGCTTCGAGCTTGGACTCGCCAAACAATTCACGCGGGGTGAAATAAACGCTTTTGCCAATAGAGACCGTGGCGAAAACAAAATTAAAACCGGCCGCAACTGAAAGGTTATCCAGTACTTTGTAGGCCACAACCGGATTCAGGTAAAAGGTCTGCACTTCGGCTGAAGTGGAGAGCTGCCGGCCAGGCCATTCAGGATCCCAGTCTGATCCAAGACCGAATGGTGTGTAAAAACCAAAACCGGCGGACAGGTTGTCGGTTACCTTGTAGCTGAGATAAATCGTGGTTGGCGGGAAAACAGCATCTTCAGCGGCAGTGTACAATTTGGAATCAAAATAAGCTGGTCCCTGGAATCCGAACTGCGGCATAATCAAAGTGGTGCCAACCCCGATTTGGAGACCACTTAATGAAGTGATACCGGCCGGATTGTAAAAGATGGCCGTAGGATCATTGGCCTGAGCGATAAACGCGCCGCCAAGTGCAGTGGCCTTGGCACCCTGTTCATAAATCGAAAAACCGGATGCAAATGCCTGTGTACCAAGCACGAGTACCGCAAATAGGATTACGGTCATTTTTTTTGTCATAAAGCCTCCTTCTGACAGTTGTTAAGTAAAGATGAAACAATACTATTGAAAAAATTAGCTCATTCATCGGGTGTTGTCAAGAATCTGACCGGGTTCTGAACATCAGATTTCCCGAGCCAGCACTTTCGGCTTGAAACATTTAAATTTCAGGTTAGTTGTTCTCCTGCCTGGTTTGCTGAAAAAATTGCAGATGGAGGGGCAATGCCCGCACCCAGTATTCCCAGGTATGCCCGCCCGGCGCTTCGATATAGAAATGGGCGATGCCTGCGTTCAGCAATTTTTCATGAAATTTGCGGTTGATTTCCAGAAAAAAATCCTCCGTTCCGCAATCGATCAGCAGGGGTAAATCAGCATTTCGCAGGGCTTCGGTCATATTGGTTACCGAGTACTTTTGCCAGTTTTCAGGCTGTTCTTCAAAGCGGCCTATTTTTTGGGCAATTTCCCAGTCTTTTGTGGAATAGGTCAGATCAACGCCACCACTCATACTGGCTGCTGCTCCAAATATTTCCGGGTGCCGGATGGCCAGGAATAAGGCACCGTGACCGCCCATACTCAGACCGGTGATAAAATGAGATTCCCGTTTTCCGTCAACCGCATAGCGGCGCCGGATTTCCGGATATAATTCTTTGATAATATGTGATTCATACTGGCTGTCAGGCACCTTGGGACTGTCCAGGTACCAGCTGTCATACCCGCCATCCGGACAGACCAGAACCATGGCGAACCGATCGGCTAAACTCTGCAGATCAGTATTACCCGGCCAGTCAAAGGCTGAACCGCTGTACCCATGCAGTATGAAAGTCAGGGCAAACCCGGCGGCCGGAACCGGGAGATCCGGCACAACCACAACCGCCGGATTTGTTTTTTGAAGCACCCGGCTCTCAATATGCAGGGTGTCGGTTTTCGCCTGAAGCCATCCACTCAACAATACGAGTATAAAAAAAATCTGTTTAACAGGCATTGTCCAGCTTCTCCTGTAAGGTGTGGATGGTTGCCGGGGCATGCCCCTGGTAACGGTTATTGGAATAAACATAGACGTCCAGTTCTTTTTCCAGTTGGGCTGTTATCCAGGTCGCCCAATAATCCAGGCCCTCAGTCCGGTCGACCCTGACCCGGGAAAAATCATCGGGAATCTGGCGCCGATCACCCAAAAGCCGGATATAGGTGAAATCCGCTGTCACTTCCGTTTGCCGGGGCAGGTAGTAAATATCATTCAGTACCAGGGCAGTATTTGATTCCCGCAGCATGTGGTAAAATTCCGGCTTGAACCAGTCTTTGTTTCGTATTTCCACCCCAATTTTATAGCCCTGATTTTTCTGTAGAAAAGTTTGCAGGGTAGTAAAATATTTTTTGAAACTGAAATCGTAATCAAATTGCAGCACGATTGGGCCAAGCTTGTGTTTCAGGATTGACATGGTCTGCAGAAATAACTGCCATTCAGGTTCGCAATTTACAAGCCGTTTTTCATGTGTGATGATCTGTGGCGTTTTCGGACAGAAAACAAATTCATCCGGTACCTGTAAAAACCAGCGCTCCACCGATTCGGGGCGCGGCGCTCCATAGAAGGTGGAATCAATTTCAATGCTTTTAAAATGACCGGCATAGACAGACAGGTAGCCGGAGGCTTTGACACCTTCGGGATAAAATATTCCAGACCAGTCTTTGTACGACCAGCCGGAGGTACCTATAAACAGGTGTTTATTCATATTCCGCCAAATTAACTAAAATGTTTTTCAAATCAATACGGGCAGGGCATTCACTCCGAATTTGAGCGCGAATGTTTTAACCTGACTGATCTGTCTCAGTTGATTAAAACAATATGATTATTGTGAGTTTGAATGAATCACTTTAACTTACCCGGTAAAGATCATTTTTAAAGAAAGCGATGCCGGTTATGAATTTCATGCGAATCCTTGTCATTCTATCACTGAGTTCTGTTATATTGTTGGCGAATCCTATGAATATCATTATTCCAAAACCAAAAATTATTGAGTCAAAGAACGGACAGCCTTTCCATCTGACCAAGGCAAGGCTGATTTATGCTGATCAGGTTTTCCTGAATGAAGCGCAGATTTTTTTGGAAGAGCTGAAAGAAGAACTGGATGTGGATTGTAAAGTCACCGCTGATCCACAGAGTGGACTGTCTTCGGCGCAGATCATTCTTTTGGATTTGAACGATGTGCCGACACCCTTTTCACAATACCAGACCATTTTTGAGAGGCTGGGTAATGAAATAAAAGAGGAAGGATACATCCTTTACCCGGCCGGGGAAAAAATCATTCTCGCTGCCTTTACAACCACCGGAATGTTTAATGGTCTGCAAAGTCTGCTCCAATTAGCGGTCTATGAACATGTCACCGGAGATGCCTTTCAGCCAAATCTGATCATCGACTGGCCCGATCTGTCTCTGCGCGGCATATCCGATGATATGAGCCGTGGTCAGGTCTCAACCCTGGACAACCTGAAAAAGATTATTCGTTTTCTGGCCCGCTATAAGATGAATGTTTATATGCCATATATTGAAGATATTTTTCCTGTTTCTACCTATCCGCAAATTGGTAACCAGCGTGGTGCGATTACAACCGCTGAATGGGCCGAGATGCAGGATTATGCGCAGCGTTATCATGTCCAGATTATTCCAATCTTTCAGACCCTGGGTCATTACGAGAATATTCTGCTTGATCCGGCTTTTCATCCCATCGCCGAATTTCCCGGTTCTGCCTCGCTCGAAGTTCTCCATCCGGAAACCTATAAATTTCTGGAAAAAGCCTTCACAGAAGTAGTTCCTGCCTTTTCCAGCCCCTTTTTTCATATTGGTGCCGATGAATCCTGGGATGTTGGTAAATACAAAACCAAAGAACTGGTGGACCGGTTCGGCATAGCCACTCTACATGCCCGCCATTATCAGAAAGTGTACGATCTCCTCCAGCCATACAATAAAAAAATTATGATGTACGGTGATATCATTCTGAATCATCCGACCATTTTGAATGAAATTCCAAAAGATATAATTGTAATTGACTGGCAATATCATGTAACGGATTATTACAACTCAACCGAAGTTTTTAAAAAAGCCGGACAACCATTCATCGTTTCCCCCGGCACCCATAACTGGGGCAACTGGTTCCCGGATTTGACGGATGCGGCATTGAATATCTCAATAATTACGGAAGATGGGAAGAGCAATGGAGCCCTTGGCTCGATTTGTTCAAACTGGGGTGACTACGGAGGAATGAATCTGCGGGAATTCAATTATCTTCCGTTTGCTTACAGCGCCGCAGTAAGCTGGAATCTTGCTGATTCAGATCCGGCCGCATTTGAGAACCGTTTTTTTATTCAATTTTATCAAAGCCCGAATGTACAAATCAGCGCGGTATATCATAATCTGGCTGCGATGGCTTCAGAAATAAGCTGGCTTGAGTTTATAGGCCATCCTTTTTATAACCTGCCGGAGGAAAAAGCACCGATTCTGCGCCGCCGATATCTCTTAAGCTCTGTCGCAGAAGAAACCCGGCTCTTGCTGAAGGCAACTACTTTAAACTCTAACACGGAGCATTTCGGGCTATTAAATCTGACCAATGATCTGTTTGCCTGGTACGCTGAACTTGATAAAAACAGGTTGGAACATCACAAACTGCTCAGTCTTTATCCGGCTCAATTTGAATTACGCAAACATGAAATTGCAGCCAGATATCTTTATCTGGCCGGGCAGCTTGAAACTCTTACCGAACGGTATCAAAAAGCATGGCTCTTGACCAACCGGCCGGATAATTTGCCGAGAATGGTGAATTTATTTGAGCGGGTCTCCATTCAGCTTAAAGCAAAAGCAGCCGGTTTTGCCCAATCCGATTATGGATTTAACGGTGCAACGGATGTGTCTTTTATAGCGACTGCGGATGAAGATGCAAAGGGTGCGAAATCTTTTCTTGCCAGAAAAGTATTCTATTTGGAACAGCTCCCGCTTGAAGCCATGTTGGAATTCATCGCCAACTCGGATGCCACAGTCTGGATAAACGGCCAGGAAATCGGCCGGGTTTTTGCCCGGAAATCCCTTTCCGCTTTAGTTGAAGCCGAACGTGTCAAAACGGTTGAGGTGAAAAAATATTTAAAAAAGGGCCGCAATCTGATTGCTGTTTCTGTCCGGAACTACACTGAATCTGCTGCTGCATTTTATTCCTGGCTGGAAATAGAAACCAAAACCGGCCGGCAGAGAATTGCCACGGACAAGTCCTGGCTGATCAATGAATCACAGATTGATGGCTGGAATTCGTTACAATTTGATGATAATGCCTGGTATAATGCAACGGAGATTAAAAAGACATGGCTGATTCAACGCCCGGATTTTAAAAATAATCTGCCTGGACGGATTGAATACTATCGGTACTGAACCGGCATAGGTTTTAATGAATTGATTGAAATCAGCGGGCTGGGTAATAAACAGTAAACTTTTTGTTCTGTACCGGATTCAGGCCGGTAAGCCATGATAAAAAGCTTACTCTTTATTTTGATTTTCATTTTCAGTTTCATGACAACTCCTTTAATTTTTTGCCACTTACGGGTTCATTGCTGAACTGTTTCAATTATAGGCTCCATCCTTTATCAGATCAGTGACGGCCATTACACATATCCTGAGACGGTAATCACACATCAACTGCATTGAACAGATTCGAATATTATCTGAAAATATTAAACATAAAATGGAAATTGACCAGAATTCAAAGGGAGAATGAGCCTCATTTGCCCTGCCGGTATATGATGGCTTACTTTATAATTATGAAACAAACATTATATCATTTTACTATTTTTCAATTTCTGATTCTCATCCCGCTTATCTTCACTTCCTGTTCATATCAACAGGGCCGTGTTTTAACTGCACCGGAAATAATTTACCCGGTTGAATGGGGCGGGATGGATTCTGTCTTTAGTTTTGAACCGCAAAAAATTGAGGCTATTACCATTCACCATTCCGGTGTTGTCTTTGATGATTCAAAAGATGTTGGAAAATATCTGATAAATCTCCAGAACTGGAGCAGGAAAGAAAAAAAGTGGGTGGATATTCCTTACCACTATATTATCGATCGTGCCGGCAGAATTTATCAATGTCGTGATCCCAGAATGGCCGGCGATACCAACACGGAGTATGACCCGAAGGGGCACCTGTTAATCTCTGTTCTTGGCAATTACCAGGAGCAGGTTCCGACAGAACAAATGTTAAAAAGTCTTGAATTATTGGTTCTGGTTAAAGCAGCAGAATATAAAGTTGATTTTGAAAAGATATATACCCATCAGGATTTGGTCGTCACGGAATGCCCGGGCCGGAATATTGTAGTCTGGCTTAAAAAACAGAGCTGGTATAAGAAATAATGGGGATCAAATGCGCAATCTGTTGATTTTATTGATGTTGTTTGCTGCTTGTTCCAAACCCGATGCCAATCCGGTGAAAAAATTTTATTATAAAAAAGAATTCCAAATCCCGATGCGCGATGGAAAAGCTTTGTTTACATCAGTTTATATTCCTAAAGATCAAACCAAATCCTATCCTTTACTGATGACCAGAACTCCCTACCGCGTTGCCCCATATGGTGAAGATATCTACAGAACCAGTCTTGGCCCTTCGCCTGAATTACAAAAGGATGGTTATATTTTTGTCTATCAGGATGTGCGCGGCAAATTTATGTCTGAAGGTGAATATATAGATGTAAGGCCTTATCAGCCTGATAAACAGGACTCGCTGCAAGTCGATGAAACTACTGATACCTATGATACCATTGAATGGCTTGTCAAGAATATCCCCAATAATAACGGCCGGGTCGGAGTATGGGGAATTTCCTATCCGGGCTTCTATGCATCGATGAGCCTGATTGATGCTCATCCGGCACTCCGCGCTGTCTCACCACAGGCACCGATCGGAGATTGGTTTATCGGGGATGATATGCACCATCATGGAGCTTTCAGCCTGACCCTGGCTTTTAATTTTTATGCCGGATTCGGTGCAATCCGACCGGAATTGACGGAGCAGTGGTCAGACCGTTTTAAAATCAATTTTCATGATGGTTACCGGTTTTTCCTTGCTATGGGACCGTTGAAAACGGCTAATGAAAAATATTTTAAAGGGGAGATTCCTTTCTGGAATGACCTGATGAAAAATGAGACTTATACTGAATTCTGGAAGGCACGAACCATTCTGCCGTATCTTAAAAATGTAAAACCGGCGGTTCTGGTGGTTGGCGGTTGGTATGATGCCGAAGATTTATTTGGTGCCCTGCATACCTATCAGTCTATTGAAAGACAAAATCCCGGAACGGATGGTTTTATTGTTATGGGCCCCTGGGCACATGGCGGATGGGCCCGACAGGATGGCGACAGTCTTGGCGATATCGGGTTTGGTTCAAACACTTCCATCTATTATCAAAGGGAGATCGAGAGCCGATTTTTTAATTACTATCTCAAAGATCAGCCGGGCTTTGCCGGCCAGGAGGCTGTCGTTTTTGATACCGGTCTCAACCGGTGGCAAACCTTCAATTCCTGGCCTCCTGTGGATTCAATCAGTGAAATCAGTTTTTATTTATTGCCCGGGCAAAGGACGGACAGTCTTCAAAATCAATCCATTGCTGATACTTTTGAGAGTTATATCAGTGATCCGGCCAAACCGGTTCCGTTTATTGATGAAATCACCAGCCGCTGGGGGCAGAAATATATGGTTGCCGATCAGAGATTCGCTTCCACCCGGCCCGATGTTCTTGTTTTCGAATCCATGGCCTTGAATTCTCCGCTTACTATTGCCGGTCCGATTGAGGCAGAGTTATGGGTTTCGACCAGCGGAACTGATGCTGATTTTGTAGTCAAGTTGATTGATGTGTATCCTGATTCTGCTGCCGAGCGTCAACCCAATCCCTGCGGGATAAAAATGCAGGGCTATCAGAGACTGATCCGGGCTGAAATATTCAGGGGGAAATTCCGGGAAAGTTATAAAAATCCGGTCCCATTTAAACCAGGACAAAAAACGCTTGTAACGGTACCCTTGCAGGATATTTTTCATACCTTTAAACCGGGCCATAAAATGATGATTCAGGTTCAAAGCACATGGTTTCCATTATTTGATATCAATCCTCAGTCTTTTGTAAATATTTATACGGCGGAGGCTGAAGATTTCCGCAAAGCGGAACATCGGGTATATACATCCGGCCGGTTTTCTTCTGCACTCAGGATGAAGAGAATGAAAAAGTGATAAAATTACGATAGATATTTTTTCTGTTTAAGCCTATATTTCCTAAGCGATAAAACGAGACCGACCATGATCAGGTTATATGGTGTACCTTCCTGCCAGCAAATCAAAAAAAGCATTGAATTGTTCAGGGAAATAAATATTCCCTTTGAATTTATAAATCTCAGGAAAGACCCGCTCAGCGCGGCCCGGATAGAAGCATTGATTGTTCGTTTTGGAATGGAAACTGTACTCAATAGCAAAGGTCTTACCTACAGGAAACTGGGTTTGTCGACAGAGCTGGGGCACCATGAGCTTCTTCAATGGCTGATCCGGGAACAAAGCCTGATCAAGCGTCCGCTGATCGAAAGGGATGGACAATTCTGGATACATAAGGATGGCTTTAATCGCGAACGCATCCTTTTATTTATTAAATAACTTCCGAGGTGTTTATGGATAAATTAACTGCGGTTATTTTAGGCGGTGGACGTGGCAGCCGGCTCGATCCGTTAACCCGGATGCGTTCCAAGCCTGCGGTACCGATTGCCGGAAAATTCCGCCTGATTGATATTCCATTGAGCAATTGTCTCCATTCGGGCGTTCGCAATATTTTTCTTTTAACTCAGTTTAATACCGAGTCTCTGCACCGTCATATCCACAACACATATCGTTTTGACCATTTCAGTAAAGGTTTTGTCCGTATTCTTGCTGCCCAGCAGACTTCAGAAAACCAGGACTGGTACCAGGGCACTGCGGACGCGGTGCGCAAGAACCTCCGTTATCTCCGCCAGGCTGATGATCATATTATCATCCTTTCCGGTGATCATCTGTACCGGATGGATTATCAGAAATTTTTTAAGCATCATGTCGAACGGAATGCGGATATTTCAATTGCAGTAAAACCAATCCGCCGTGAAGAAGCAAAGGAATTCGGCATATTAAAAATTGATAAGAATACAGCCGTTACCAGTTTTCAGGAGAAGCCAAAAAAAGAAGAAATTCTGGATGAGTACCAGGTAGATGCGGAGCTCTTTGATTATTTCCAGGTTGAAGCTGCCGAACGGACGCATCTGGCTTCGATGGGCATTTATATTTTTAAAAAAGACGTACTTTTTGACATTCTCTCCACCACCGAAAAAGAAGATTTCGGGCGGGAAATACTGCCTGAAAGTCTGAAGCAATTCAAAGTATTTGCCTATTTTTTTGATGGTTACTGGGAAGATATCGGGACTATTCAGGCGTTTTTCAAAGCCCATATGGATTTGACCACACCTCTGCCAAAATTCAATTTTTATGATGAGCACAAACCATTCTACACCAACCCGCGTTACCTGCCGGCCTCCAAAATAAACAACTGCCAGATCAACCATTCAATTATTTCCGAAGGCAGCATTCTTTTGGGTTCAATCATTGAACACTCAATTATTGGAATCCGGTCTTTTATCGATGAAGGAACCTTTATCCAACGCTCAATTATTATGGGTAATACCTATTTTGAAACCGTGGTCGATCGCGAACGGAACCATAAGGACAAACAACCCAATCTCGGGATTGGCTGCAATTGCATTATCCGGAATTCCATCGTTGATATGGATTGTTTTATTGGTGATAATGTTCAGTTGATCAATAAAGATAATGTAAATGAAGTCCATTCTGACCTGTATTCCATCCGGGATGGTATAGTTATAATTCCCAAAGGCGCAATCATTCCGTCCAATACGATTATCTAAGTCCGTATGGGCAGAAAATATATTTATTTCAAATTGTTTGAATTTGCGGATTCCGGAACTGCATCTGACCAGTTTGCCGAGTTTGAAATCGATAAATTCTGCCATGCCCCTGAAAAAATTGAAACGGTGTTTCAATTATACAGGTTTGATAATCTTAAACGCATTCTTGAAAAAAGTACAAATCTGCAACGCGCCTTATCTATCCATTCAGCCGACCGGCAATTATCCGGTTTTCTCTGGAGCGGAGAGTTGCTGCCGGGTTTAAACATCCTGTGGCAGGAAATTGCCGGCAGCGCCGAAATTTTTATTTTCCAACATATTGCTGAACCTGAACTGACCCTGCCTTCTGCGATTCCACAGTCCTGGCTGGAACGGTATCAGGTTTTTAACTGGAATGTCTGGCGGCTACCTACTGCTGCCTTGGTCCTTAAATTAGCCGGACGGCTGGGTGAAAATCCGGTGTTAATGAAAACCCTGTTTTTTGCAGCCACACAGCGGGCAGATTATTTAATGCGGCGCCAGGATTTGCAGAAAGTGATACTCAGTGCCTTGCACCGGGGTTCTGAAAATGCACCGGTGCTCTTCGCTGCCAGTCTGGGTGGGTACTGCGCTGATCTGCCCGATGAAATGGTGCCTGTTCATTTTTTGGTTCAGGATATTTCTGTTTATCTGCAGATGGTGACACAACTTTATCATCAGGATGAGGCAATGGAATTAGACCGGGCCTGCCGTTTTCTGAACAGCCAGTTGCTCCTGCTTAAGGCCAGGGATAGCCAAAATCAGGGCGAACTATTTGCCGGTCTGCTGAAAAACGACCTGGAACAATACCAGGCCGGACATCGGGAACGTTTTGCTGCACTCACCAAAATTCTGGATCAGTCTGCACTGTCCGGGCAACTGATAAATATTTTCTATCTGCTCGATGTCTCAATTCGTCAAAAATTTCCGGATACGTTGGCCTGGTTTCACGGTCAATTAGGTGAGGCATTATCCAAATACAGGGTAAAGAAAAGAGATGAAACTTTTACTACATTTTTTCTAAACCTGCTGCCATTAAAGTTGCGGGAGCTCAGACCTGTATTTCTGAAAAGCGGGGTCAAAACCAGTCTTAAATCTGACCGGTTGATTGTCTTTCCTGAGAACGTCGGTAAATATTCTGGCCTGATGACCGTTTTCCCATTTGAAGCGGAGAAGAAGACAGACAGGACATCAGGCGAGGTACTTTCGCTGTTAACCGGATGGGCGACGGAAGAGAATGACGTTCCCGGACGTGAGCTGATTCTCTCGGAATTGCTGCTGGGAAATGGTCATTTTAATAAATTCGGCGGGCGGGTCAGAGAAATACTGCATAAATTATTTATGGCCAAATATCCCGACCAGGTTGTGTTTATTTATCAGCAGGTTTACCGGCTGCAAAAACTCCTTAACCTTGTGCTTGCCTCGAATCCGGCTGGATTGAGAGTGGCTATATATTTTGAACAGAGGTTTTACCATATCCGCGGCAGTTTCGCCGATATTGATTGGGCGGAAATCGCCGCAGATACAGTAACGAACCCAAACCAGGAATATCCTTTAACAAAACAGGTGGTTATTGGCGAGCCAGAGTCCGCACCGGCTGTTTATGTTTTCGTACGACCGGTTTAAAACCTGTTCCGTTTTTTGACCGGCCGGATAATGACCTGAATTTGTTGTTTAGTGGTGATGACCGTGTGCCCCATGAACATGACCATGAGCTATTTCTTCTTCCGTAGCCAGACGTCGTTCAATCAAATGCACTTCGAAAGTAAGTGTTTCGCCGGCCAAAGCATGGTTAAAGTCGATGGTCACTTCATCACCTTCAATCTGGTCGACAACAAAGGGCCGAACCTCACCATCATCCTCTTCAGCCAGCAATTCAAGGCCTTCCTCTAACTCGATCTCCGCAGGAAATTCTGACCGCTGAACGACCTGAATATTTTCCTCATCATACTCCCCATAAGCATCTTCCGGCTCAAGGGTAAGCTGACGTTTTTCGCCTTCAGTCATACCGATGACCATTTCTTCAAGTTTTGGCAACAAAGCACCATGGCCGGCCAAAAAATAAAGCGGATGGGCCTCTTCCGACTGATCCAGGAGATTGCCATCCACATCTGAAACTGAAAAGTGGATGCCGTAAACCAGGGTGTGATGACTCATTTGTGCCTCTGCTTTCTTGTTTTATTTAATATTGATCTGTTTTAAATCAAGCCCGGTTGGCTTCTGGAAAACTCTTAATCCGAATTCCGGCAGGATAGCCAGCAGGTGATCAAAGATATCGGACTGGATGTCTTCATAATTTTTCCACTGAATATCACTGGTGAAGGTGTAGATTTCAATTGGTATTCCTTCCGGCCCTGATGACAATTGGCGGACCATAATGCTCATGTCTTTGTGAATTTTAGGCAGACTGTGCAGGTAAAGTTCGGCATAGGCCCGGAATGTCCCGATATTGGTCAGCCGGCGTGTGTTACTGCTGTTCTGTTCGGATTCGGGAATTTGGCTGTTGAAGGCACTGATTGCCTCCAGTTTTTCATCAAGGTAGGGTTTCAGCAATTGGAATTGACGGAATTTTTTGAGCATTGACTGATCACAGAATGAGATGCTGTTGATATCGATATAAATGGATCGTTTGATTCGCCGGCTTCCGCTTTGGGTCATCCCCCGCCAGTTTTTAAAGGCTCCGTCAATCAGTTTGTGCGTGGGGATAACGGAGATGGTTTTATCAAAGTTCTGTACTTTGATGGCATGAAGTGCTATATCAATCACATCACCATCGGCATTGTACTGGGGCATCTCTATCCAGTCACCAACATGGACCAGATCATAAGAGTTGATTTGAATACTGGCTACAAGAGCAAGAATTGTATCCTTGAAAATAAGGAGCAGAACCGCGGTCAGGGCGCCGAGTCCGCTCAACAAAACAACCGGAGACTGACCGGTAAGCAATCCTATAATAATGATTATGCCAAAAGTTACCAGGATGATAAACAGGACCTGCAGGTAACCTTTAATAGGCCGCTCTTTTGAGACCGGCAGCCGTTCGTAATACTTATTAAAACCGCGGAACAGAGCGGCAAGGGTTGACAGGACAATCAGAACGGCAAGAATATTACCGCCTTTTTCCACGAATCCGGCTACAGCCGGGTAAAGATAACGGAAGGCCTGCAGAAAAAGTACCGGAATCAGATAACTGAAACGGTGCAGGGCACGGTCTTCAATAAGTATATCATCGAGCTGGGTTTTACTGTTACGGATTATTTTAGTCAGCAGGCGCAGGGCAAGGGAAATGAGCACTTTGTGCAGAATAAATCCACCGGACAGGATAATCGCAAACCAGACAAATTGCGCTAAATAGGGATTTTCCTGATGCCAGGCAGTGAACTGTGTATAAAAATCTAAAAGATATTGCATGAAACAATTTAATAGACGAGCTGATTTTTCGCCACTTAAAAGGAGGAGAAGGTCAAGGTTTCCGAACCGGAAAGCAGCAGCGGCTGTATCTGAATTTTGGTTTTTCGGCCCAGTTCCTCAAGCAGACGCTTATCATTCTGGTATTGCGGATAAAACGGTGTTTTAAAATTGGACCAGATCCGCCCGTCATTGAACGATAGCCGGACCAGAATTGATTTTTTTACCCGGGTCTGCTGTGCCTGGCTAAGTTCGGTGACAGATATGGAACTGACCTCATCAAAATTGTAACAAATGGATGATATCTGGGCCCAATCCTTCAATCGGATTTGGTTTTTATCAACAATCATATAGGTGTTTACTGTAACCAGGGTCCAGGCGAAGGTAACGAATAAAAGCAGGTAAGCACTGCGGCTTAAAACTTTCAGATTGTTGATGCCGAGTTTGTCATTGGCATACATCAGAAACTCTTCGAAAAACCGGCCGAGCTTAAATTTAATAAAGGTCAGGGTCATAAATAGCCCGCTGATGATGGCTAAAATTAGTTGAATGCCGCTTAACCGTCCGGTATCGGCCAGGTAAATGATTTGGTGATCGATGTTTTGAATTAACAGACTGCCGGTATAATCAAAAATGAACATCCAGCCAAAGTACCCGGCGCTGATCAGCAGCAGGGCAACAAAAACAAATAGCCATTCGGTCTTTTTATATTTACCGTGCAGGTAGAAAGAAATGCCAGGCATCCGGGAGATATTGGCTTTCTCGTTACCTTTTAGCAGAAAATGGCTTAATGCATAAACGAGAATGGCCGCGAGTATAAAAATACTGCTGAAGACCGTCATGTGTATCATATTTTCCCCTGATCAAATGTCAAATCAACAGCAGTAAATATATTATCGTGTTAAGCGGCCTGTGTGATACACTCCACGAAATGGAATGAAATTCTACCTGCGGGGGAAAAAGTTAACATTTAGATAAATTTTTGTTTGTTTACCATTAAGCAGCAGAATGGAACCTTCCGCCAATCCGGCTGCATCGAGCTCCGGACGGTGATTTTGACGGGTGAGTAAAGACTGCCAATGACAGGATTCCTCATGGGCACCAATCAACCAGGGTGCAAGTTGCAGGTACGATCCGGTATCCGGGCCATGCCCGCAAAGTACAGCCCCGGCGGATATACCCAGCACCGACAAACCGCTTTCAAAACAGCTGCGAATAATAGAGGTCAGGTTGAAATCTGATAAAAATTGCCATCCGCTCTGCGGGTCACCCCCGGCCAGGAATAAAAAACCGGCTTCTGCTATCTGATCCCGGGCTCTTTCAACATCTTCAGTCCGGAGATGAACGAAGCGGGAATTTCCGAGAAATCGGTGTACAATAAATCTGGCCATTTCTGCGAATTCGGGTTTATCACCATTGGCCGCACCAACATATATGACCAATGGATTTTCAGACTGGCGGGCTGAAAAAAAGTTTGTGATTAAATTTACTTCCGGCTGGGCAAAAAATGGCCGGCTGTCAGCCAGCAAAAGCAAATTCCCGGGCATCAAAGCGGACGGGTGCGGGACGTGTAGATCAGGTATAGACCCAGTAAAACCATTGGTATGCTCAGAATCTGGCCCATATTCAGGGTCATTCCGGATTCAAAAGCGGACTGGTTTTCTTTGAAAAACTCAATGACAAACCGGGCACCGAAAACCAGAATGGAAAACAGACCGAGTAAAAGACCGCGCGGTGTTTTTTCACCAAATTTTTTGTAAATGAAGTACAATAAAATAAAAATCAGCAGGTAGCTGATGGATTCATAAAGTTGAGCCGGGTGACGGGGGATCATATCAACCCGGTTCATAATAATGGCCCAGGGTAGATCCGGCGCGGCTTTACCGATAATCTCCGAATTGAAAAAATTCCCAAGCCGGATAAGACTGCCGGCCAGCGCTACCCCAATTGCCATGCGATCGAGCAGCCAGAGATAGGGCTGATTTTTTTTCCGCCGGGTGTACAGATACAGGGCGATAAAAATTCCGATGGCCCCACCGTGACTGGCCAGCCCGCCTTCCCAAACTTTTAAAATTGTCAGCGGGTGGCTGAAATAATAGGCAGGATCATAAAATATGACATGACCGAGCCGGGCCCCGAGTATGGTCGCCAGCAGCATATATAAAAGCAGATCATCAAGATCGGCCAGATTTTTCCCTTCCCGGCGGTAAATATATCGGAACAGAACCAGCCCGAAAGCAAACGAAAACATGAACATTAAACTGTACCAGCGGAGAGCAAAAAAACCTATCCGGAAGATTTCCGGATCCGGACCCCATTGTATCATAGTTTTTCCTTTACAGATTCATTTCCCGCAGCAGATGACTGGCGCCGGCGAATTCACCGGTTATCCAGAGAATGTAGCGAATATCGGCACCGATGGAGCGTGAATAACTCTCACTCCAGGCGAAGTCGTTAATGGTTGCTTCAAAAGTACGGTCAAAATTCAGCCCGACCAACCGGCCATCGGCATTCAGTACCGGGCTGCCTGAATTACCGCCTGTGGTGTCGGTAGTATACAGCATCGCGGTGGGTATATCGTTTAGATTTTGGTTAAAAAATCGTCTCGATTTGCTTTTTTTATATAGTTCGATTAAAGCCTGAGGTGTATCAAAGGGCTCGGTTCCGGTCGTCTTCTCAATTACACCGCTCAGCGTGGTGAAGGGCTTTTTGTACACCGCATCCCTTGGTTGGTAACCACGCACATAGCCATAGGTTAGCCGGAATGTACCATTGGCATCGGGGATAAAATCTTTTTGCAGGTAAAGCCGGCGCATCTCGGTTAATTTCCCGGCTAAGCGGTTTATTTCTCCTTTGCGCCGATCACTCAAATCATCCAGGGCCTTATAGGAATCATTCAGTCCGCTGAAAAATAAAATCATGGGATCGGTAGCCGGCAACTGACCTGTTTCTGCCAGAGACAATAAGCGGTCAATTTCTACGGGATCAGTCAGTTGGGTTTTGGTGTACAGTTCTTCCACGGCAGTGGGCAGACGGCTGCTCCCGCCATTATCCCTGATCCAATCCTGCACTGGATTTAGCAGTTCTGAAGCAGGCAGTTCAGCCAGCCGCTGCAGAATCATGGTCAATATGGCCTGATCGGTTGGCGCATAGAAATTATTCAGATTCATCAGCAGACCGTGTTTAGTGCGATCATAATTGCGGTCCATATAGGCCGATTCGCGCTCCAGGTCGGTCTTCACCCGCTCAACACCGGCTTTGATCAGGGACCGGGCAATGGCAGGCAGGATGGCGGCACTGCGTAGTTGACCCAGCAGAAACTCGGCTTCAAATGAAGCGGCCTGATCATTGAAATGCTGATTCAGATCCGCAAGTACGGTTCCGTAACTTTTATCCAGGCTTTTATCGGCAAGCACAAAATTTTGCAGATCCTGCTCCTCCGCCTGCCGTTTTGCGGTCAGGCCAAGCCGTTTCATGCCCTGCAGTTTACCGCGGTAATTTTTTTCAGTATTGGCTAATCCTTTGATTCGGTTAAGATGCCGGATGGCTACATCCCGGCTGAGAGAACTGTTGGTGCGCATCAGTTCCATATAACGCTGATACCATTCAACCACAAGCGGCATCCGGCTGGTTTCTTCAAACCGAAGGAAAGCGGCGCTGCGGTGGCGGAAAGTCCGCCCGGGGTAACCGAGAATGAATACCAGGTCACCTTCACTCGCCCCTGCGGGATCAATCTGCAGAAAATTTTTCGGTTGGAAGGGCACATTGTCAGGGGAATAGTCGGCGGGGGAACCGTCGGGTGCCATATAAGCCCTTAAGAAGGAAAAATCGGCATTGTGCCGAGGCCATTCCCAGTTGTCTTCATCCCCGCCAAATTCACCAATGGAACGCGGTGGAACGTAAACCATCCGCACATCGCGGATATAGGTGTAAATAAACAGGACATAGGTTTTCCCGATAAACATCTCGGCAACTTCAGCTCTTTTACCGGGATTCTCAGCCTCGGTCTGTTTGACCAGCTGTTTGGAGTTTTTCTCAATAATTTCGGTGCGTTCGACCGGTCCGGTCTTATCAGAAATGCCTTTTAGAATTTCAGCAGAAACGTCGCGGTAGCTCTCGGTGATGCGCACCGTGTAACCTTTGGCTTCAATTTCCCGGCTCTGATCGGCGGCCAGAAATCCGTTTTGTATATAATCATGCTCTGTAGAACTGGCCCGCTGGGCGGCGCCGTACGCACAATGATGATTGGTCAGAATAAGACCCTGCGGGGAGACGAATGAACCGGTACAACCGCCGATCTGGACAATGGCATCAACCAGGCTGATTCCGTTCTCATTAAAGATATCCGTGGCGGTGATGTGCAGACCGGCTTTCTGCAAATCCAGTTTGTGAATTTCGCTCAGGGGATACATACCCTCGTCGGCTAAAAGCAGCAAGGGCAGAAAACCAAGAAAAAGTGCAATTCTTCGGATCATGTTTATTCCATTGTTGGGAAGAAAAAAAATACGACAATTCAGCATTTGGGACAATTTTAAATGGAGCAGGAGTTGATAAGGAAAGATTGAAGATGAAAGATGAATGAAAAAAGCGGGCGTGCGTTTCGTTATTTGCTTATAGGATAATGCCTATACAAATGTCCGTAAAATCTTTATCCCCGATATGCGCTTAAAAGCCTAACGGTTGAGTGTAAGTGCCGTAAGGGATTGCGGGATACTTACCTGTCCAACCGCACCGAAGTTTGAGCGGGGCA
>DYOS01000049.1 GCA_020720405.1 Caldithrix sp.
AATCGTTGTCAGTAAAACCGAAATATCGTTGCAAAAAATTGTTTTTTTAATTCCTGATTCATTCTAACTTTAGTGCTGTTGAACATAAAGGATCTTATATGTCAGAGTACACCCGCATCGCTATTCTGGATACCGAAAGCGAAGCACTTTTTCTGGAAGCTGAACTGAAAAAAATGGGCGTTCCGTTCCGGCTGAAGGATTATGCCCTGCCGGTCATGGATGGCATACTGAAGCCGCAGAAAGGCTGGGGACATATCGAGGCGCCGGCTGAATACGCCGAAATTATTATCGATATTATCTCCAGCAGCCGCGATAGCAGTACCGATGAGGATATCTGGGATGAGGACGAGTCGGCAGAAGTGTGGGATGAGTAAAAAATTACCTGCCTTACTGCTGGTATTATTGACTGCTTGTACCCAGGTTGTCCTGACCGTACCGCCCGCACCTGATATTCATGCCCTGTACTGGCGATCCGACCGGCCGCTGACCTGGGCTGATTTTCAGGGCCGTCCCTTCGATTCATCCAATTCTATTGCCTGTGAAATTCACCTGCTTAATCCCAGCGGACTTGGGCGAATGACCTTGTATCAGCCGATTGAAATTTCTGTCTATGCTTATATGGATCGTTCCCGTTCCTGGGTTCAGCCGGAGTATAAATCAGCGAATTTGTTGTTATATAATCAGCTTCTGTTTGACCTGTACGAAATTCAGACCCGGCGTTTGCGCCAGGAATTCAAATCAACCAGTTTTAATCCGCTCAATCCGCTTCCCCGATTCAACCAAATTATAAATGCCGCCAATAAAGTATTGCAGAACCGGATCGGGCAATTCCGCCGGGAAACAAACCTCGGACAGGATACCGCTGCACTGGCTGAATGGCGCAAAGAATTACAGCGCGAACTGAATGAGTTAAGTGCGTTTGAAATAAAAAATCCCTGAGGCCGTGGTTTGCAAAAAACAGGGTGGGCGCATAGATTTACGCCCGTTTAAGTGAAGGCAAATCATGCGTCTGCTCCGTTTTTCAATTATTGTATTTATCATTTTTTATGCCTGCGAAAAACCATCCGTTCGTTTCTCTGAGCGCCAGATCAGTGAGTGGAGGGCAGCCCATGACCTGCATATTCAAAACATTGCCCGGGAATTTAAAGAAGAACCATGGTCGCCTATTCCCGAAGCAGAGCGGACAACCTTCGGTCAACCTGAGTATTATCCTTACAATGCAGAGTTTCGTTTCCAGGGACCGGTTCATTTATACCCGGTGCAGGACAGCATAACTATTTCCGGGAGCAAAGCCGGAGATATCCGCCCGGCGCTAAAATATGGCTGGTTTGAATTCGGTTACCAGGGTCGGCAGTACAAACTCGAAATCATCAAAATATTTCCCCGGAAGACGGGAGGCGAAGCGCATCTTTTTCTTGGTTTCTGGGATGCCGGCAGCGGAGAAGCAACATACGCTGGGGGCCGCTACATCGATCTTGAAGCCGATTCTTCCGGTTCTTACCTGATTGATTTTAATTATGCCTATAACCCGTATTGCGCCTACAGCGACCGATACAGTTGCGCCATTCCGCCGCTTGGCAACCGCCTGCCTTTTGCGGTGCTGGCCGGTGAAAAAAAATATAAAAACCATCCTTAGGAGAAATACATGACCGACTGGTTAAAAACCGCCCGGGAAGCAGTGATATCCGCATCGGCGGTCTGTCGTGAGATTCAGCACCAGTTGATCAGCGCCGACACGCTGACCAAAAAAGACCGCAGCCCGGTTACCATTGCCGATTATGCCAGTCAGGCCATTATCTGCAAAGCCCTGCGCGAAGCAGAGGCCGGAATTGCCATTGTCGGTGAAGAAGATGCAGCAGAATTGCGCCGGCCGGAGAATGCCGCCCTGCTCGATAAAATTCATCAGTTTCTTCCCGGCTGGCAGAAAAATGAAATTCTGGAAGCCATTGATGCCGGAAACAGCAGCGGTGGTGAGTTCTTTTTCACCCTCGATCCCATCGATGGAACAAAAGGTTTTTTGCGCGGCGAACAGTATGCCGTAGCGCTGGCTTATATTGCCAATGGCGCCGTGGAGCTGGGTGTTCTGGGTTGTCCGAATCTGCCTTTACCCGGATCTTCCGATGGCGGCACATTGTATTTTGCCCAAAGCGGGCGGGGCAGTTTTGTCGGCAGCCTGGACGGCAGCGTTCCGCAGCAGCTCCACGTTTCGGCACACGGCGATAAGGACCCGGTTCGTTTTCTGGAGAGTGTTGAATCCGGGCATGGCGATCTTGGCCTGCAGGAAGAAATTCGCAAAGTATTCGGTCAGCGGGCTCAAATCGTGCGCCACGATAGTCAGGTCAAATATGCCATCGTTGCCGGCGGTGGTGCTGAAGTTTACCTCCGTCTGCCCAATCCGGAAAAACCGGATTACCGTGAAAAAATCTGGGATCATGCCGCCGGATACCTGGTAGTAAAAGAAGCCGGCGGCCAAATTACCGATATGACCGGTCAGGAATTGAATTTCAATCTGGGTAAAACACTGGCCGGGAACCGCGGGCTGCTGGTCAGCAACGGTTACTTTCACCCATCCATTTTAAAATTAATCGGCGAATATGCCTGATTTTCTTAACATCGCCCGGGAAGCCGCTCTGCTGGGCGGTGAGATTCTGGTAAAACATTTTGGGCGGCTGCGCCCTGAAGATATCAGGCAGAAGCAGGCCAATGACTTTCTGAGTTTTGTCGATCAGGCTTCGGAAGCGGCGATTATCTCACATATCCATCAGCATTTCCCCGACCATACCATCATGGCTGAAGAATCCGGGTTCGATAACCGCGATCAGGATTATACCTGGATTATTGATCCGCTCGACGGCACAACCAACTACCTGAAAGGCATACCGGTTTTCGCGGTTTCCATCGCCCTGAAGCAGGGTCAGGATTTAACCGCCGGTGTGGTTTATGATCCCTTACGCAATGAACTATTTAGCGCGGCCCGGGGTCAGGGTGCCTGGCTGAATGGGCAGAGGCTTCAGATTCCGGATTCAGATGAAATAGGCCGGGCTCTGATTGCCACGGGTTTTCCTTTTAAAAACCAGGAAAGGCTGAGCCCGTACCTGGCCATGTTCCGCAATATCTTTCCGCGGACCATCGGCATTCGCCGGATGGGCGCCGCGGCGATTGACCTGGCCTATGTGGCCGCCGGCCGTTTTGATGGGTTCTGGGAGATGGGTTTAAAACCCTGGGATATGGCCGCCGGTGCGCTGCTTATCCGCGAAGCGGGAGGCAGGGTAAGCGATTTCTGGAATGGTGATCAGTTTTTGCATACCGGTTTTCTTACTGCCGGTAATCCGGCCGTGCACAAAATGCTGATTAGTGAAATCAACAAAGTGATGCCCTTTTTTGAAACGACAGAGAGATAAGGAGTATAAACGTGGCGGCAAGTATTGCAAGAACCAAGGGAGAGCGCGGCGCAATTAGTATAACCGCCTGCAATTCCGGGCGAGTATTTGCACAGCGGATAATCGATGCCCTGAACGAGATTGTCCATCCGCATCCGCGCAGCAAGGAGCTACGGCTGATCGAATCGGAAGAAGTATATTTTGCCAATGGCGAAATCAAAACCGTGATCAGGGAAAATATCCGCGGCGATGATCACTATATTGTTCAGTCGGTGGATGACCCGCTTTCACACCGCTCGATTAATGACAACCTGATGGCATTGCTGACTGCGGTTAATGCGGCTTTCCAGTCCGATGCCGATTCGATTACCGTAGTGGTGCCGCAGTTCCCTTATTCCAGGCAGGAGCGTAAAAAAACCCGGGAAGGCATTACGGCCAAGCAGATCGCCAGTTTTCTGGAAGTTTCCGGCGCCAACCGGGTGATTACACTTGATGTTCACGCTGAAGCAATAATGGGCTTTTTTAACAAGGCAACCATGGAAGACCTGCACGCCTCGCAAACCATAATTGATCATTTCCGGTCCACCTATAAAACGGACAACCTGGTTATCTCCTCAGCGGATGTGGGCGGGGCCGAAAAAGCCCGTTACTATTCTAAAGCCATGCAGGCCGATTTGGCCATAGTTGATAAAGCCCGTGATTATTCAAAAGCCAGTGTGGTTGAAAGCATGCGTCTGGTCGGCAGTGTGCGTGATAAGGATGTTCTGATTCCGGATGACATGATCAGCACCGGCGGGACTATCGTCAATGCGGCTAAACTGCTGAAAGATGAGGGTGCCAGAGATATCTATGTCTGTTGCAGCCTGCCGTTTTTTAATGACCAGGCCGAAGAAAAACTAAGCCAGGCTTATCAGGAAGGATACATCGCAAAAATTATCGGAACCGATGCCGTTCACCATGGGTCGGATTTTTTGAGGAATAATCCCTGGTACGATGAAATTTCAATTGCCCCGCTTTTTGCCAAAGTCATTTATCATATAAATACCAAAAAGTCTGTTTCCGAATTATTACTGTAGGCCGCGGATGATGTCTAAGCCGGAATTGGAAAAAACAGCCCGGGAGCTGATCGACAAGGGGTATCAGCTCCAGAAAAAAGGGCATCTTGACCGGGCCATTTCTCTCTACCGCCAGGCCATAGAATGTTATCCGACCGCTCAGGCTCATACTTATCTTGGTTGGGCGCTGAGCATTAAAGGTTATCCGGATCAGGCTATTGCCGAATGTCTGAAAGCGATTGAACTCGATCCCGGTTATGGCAATCCCTACAATGACATCGGTGCCTATCTTATCCAGCAGCGCAAATACAAAGAAGCTATCGGCTGGCTGGAAAAAGCATTAAAAGCGCCGGATTATGAGAATTACTGCTATCCGTATATGAACATGGCAAAAATTTTTGAACTGATCGGTGACTGGAACCGCTCGGTTGAGTATTATGAAAAAGCACTGGCCGAGGCACCGGGCTATAAACCGGCGGTCAGTGCCCTGGAAAAACTGAAAGGCCGCTATAATTGACCCTGTCGCCGCAAATCCGGGTTGTTGCCGCCGTCATCCGCCGGAATGGAAAAGTACTTCTGGCGCAGAGAGCACCCGGTTCACACCTGGCCGGTATGTGGGAATTCCCCGGGGGAAAAGTGCATGATGGTGAAAGCGATGCCATTGCCCTGCAGCGTGAGCTGCAGGAAGAACTGGCGCTGCGAGTAAAAGTGCAGAACCTGTTGGGCCAGGCTTCGGCTGAATACCCCGGGAAAAAAGTGCAGATCTGGTTTTATCAGTGTCAGTTGAGCGAGGTGCATAGCGAACCGCAATTGAGAGAGGTAGCAGATTTTCGCTGGCTGAATTGGGAAGAACTGGGCGCACTGGAAATGCCTGCCGCTGACCGGGAGTTTATAGAAAATTTCCAATATATCCCGTGCCGGGAATAGGCCCTGATTCTTTATGATGGCTGAGTCTGGCATAAGAATTATAGTTGATCTTTTTATTAAACATAGTTTGTTTTTTCGTTTCCCGGACAACAGAAAAATGAAGTTGCCGGGCGTCGTTTCGAACGGGAAATGGTTTCTTTGACCGTTTAAAGTTCGATATCATTCTATCTAAAATGAAGGTGATTGATGTTGAGATTAAATAAATCTTTCTGTTATAAACGAAACTTCACCCCATTGATTGAGATGTTTACGATATAACAGATAGAATCGTTTATGTCTTTTCAATTCTCTGAAGCAGTATTCATGCTTCAAAAATTTATAATTTACACAGGCATTTCCAGTTTCCGGTTTCAAATTTCTCACAATAGGCAGGACATGATGTCCTCCCTGGTCAGTTTTTTATCAAATTCTCCCATCTGTTTTTTCACCAAAGTTTAAAGTAACCTGGCGCTTTAATATACATCCAACGGACAAAGTTGAGTGAAACCAGTGCTTTTGGGAATATTAATTTTTGTTTGTAAAATTATCGTCTTTCAAAAAACATACAGATTAACAGGAGATATTTATGGCAGATCAGAATCTGATTCTGGAGGCACTGCGAAAGGTTAAATATCCGGGTTTTAACCGGGATATTGTTTCCTTCGGGCTGGTCCAGAAAATTGAAGTTGCTGATAATAAAATACAGGTCCGGCTGGTTATTAAAAGCCAGGATACCAGTGTTAACGAAGTGATCAGGGAGGAGGTGCATGGAATCCTGACCAGTGAATTCCCCGATTTTGGTGTGGATGTTTTCATCGAAAACCAGGAAACACCGAAATTCAGCACTCAGGTGCAGGAAACAAAACCATCCTATCTGCCGACAGTGAAATACAAAATTGCGGTGGCCAGTGGTAAAGGCGGGGTCGGGAAATCGACGGTTGCCGTTAATCTTGCGGTGAGCCTGGCGAAGTCTGGCCTGAAGGTCGGATTACTTGACGCTGATATTTATGGCCCCAGTGTGCCGCTCATGTTCGGCATAACCGAGCAGCCATACTATGATGGCACCAAAATTCATCCGATCGAAAAATATGGGGTTTCATTGATGTCGCTTGGTTTCCTGGTTGACAGCAGCGAAGCTGTGATCTGGCGCGGTGCTCTGGTAACCCGGGCTATCCAGCAGCTTATGAATGATGTAGCCTGGCCTGAGCTGGATGTGATGCTTTTTGATATGCCCCCGGGAACCGGGGATGCTCAACTGACCCTTTCCCAGTCCGTGGCCCTGGATGGTGCGGTTATCGTCTCAACACCACAAAATGTGGCTCTGCAGGATGCAATCAAGGGTGTGCAGATGTTCCGGAAAGTTAATGTGCCAATCTTGGGCATTATCGAGAATATGAGTTATTTTGTCTGCCCGAACTGCGGACAGCGCTCCGAAATTTTTGATCATGGTGGAGTGGCTGCGACCTGCCGGGATCTGGAGACGGAATTGCTCGGAGAGATTCCGATCGACCCGGCTATCCGGGAGGGCGGAGACCGGGGTGTGCCGATTGTCTTCAGCAATCCGGACAGCCCGCAATCTAAAGCTTTTCTGGAAAGTGCCCGGATTGTGCGCCAAAAACTGACCTCTGACGTTGCGGATCTGAAACACGCTGATTAATAAAAAGGGGAGTAATTCCCCTTGTTTCTATCTAAAAGTACAAATCTGATTTTAAGCAAACCACTGTAATTATTACACTTATCAAAATCACCCAATACTGGCACAGGACTTGAGATAGTAACGGCCTTCTATTTAATAAAGGGCCGTTTATGCGCTTACAGGTTTTTTTCGCGAATCCGCACAAGGAAGTGTTGCTGCCGATTAATAATAATCACACGCTGGCTGCTGTTATCAAAAAGCTCATCGATGCAAAAAATGCTGCTGATGAAAACTCCGGGCCGGATATGGAAAACACACTGTTTACTTTTTCCCAACTGATCATCCCTGAGCGACAGATTGTAAAAGACAAAATCGCTATCCTCTCAGATTCATTTCACTGGTTTATTGCTTCCCCGGATGAGCAATTCCTGCGGATGCTGGCCGAATCTTTTCACGAAACCCGGTCCATCGAAATATGCGGTTTTTTGTTTCCCGTTGACTTTATAAAACTGGCCGAAACTCCGTCTTTCTCTGAAGGAGATGATCTTTTTACCTGCCTTTCCCCGGTCACGGTTTTTCAGTATGAACAGCCCATGCAGTTACAGAACACCCGCAAAATGGGAAGCAAAAGGCAGTATCTTTTCCCGAATGATGATGCGTATTACCATTATCTTAAACATGAGCTTAAAAAGAAACTCATCCGCATGGGAATTCTCATACAGGAAAATTTTAAGTTCAATATTAAATTGGATCAGGAATATCTGAGGAAAAAAAAATACCGGGTCACAAAAAAAATTAACATCAAAGATGAGAACGGTAATGATCTTGAGGTAAAAGGTTTTCTTGCACCTGTGCGAATCAAAGCCAGACCGGAAATATTACAGGTTATTTACGATACCGGTCTTGGCCAGATGAATGAATTTGGTTTTGGAATGCTGGAGAAAGTGTACAACTAATTTTCAGACCCTGCAGAAATTGCTTAGAGAGAAATATCCTTAAAGCCGTGCCGGCCGCCCACTGACCGTCCCGGCTTTTTTATATCTTATCCATTCCTTGATAAACAAATACCCCTGCCCTAAATTTCAAATGTTTTATTTATACTTTAAGATATTGGAAAAATCGTTATGAAAATTATCAGAACCTTTCTTGTTTCAGTACTGCTTTGTACGACCCTTTTCAGCCAGGATTGGACTTTCCTGAATACAAAAAGAAGCGGTGCGGCCGATTTTATCAGGAAAAATCCGGCCTGGGATGGTCGCGGTGTTGTCATTTTTGTACTGGACACCGGTGTCGATATGGGCATACCCGGTTTGACCATGCTGCCCGACGGAACGCCAAAAGTGATTGATGTTCAGGATTTCTCCGGCGAAGGTGATGTTTTTCTTGAACCGGCTGAAAAAGGTACTGAAAATAATGAAATGTATCTGCAGCATAGTTCAGGCTTACGTCTATTTGGTTATACCGGCTTAAATCTTCTGCCGGCGGAAACCGAAATCCTGATCGGCTTCCTCAATGAAGAAGATTTTAAAGATGCTACGCTTGGCGATTTTAATAGTGACGGCGACCGGACCGACCGTTTCGGAGTTATCGCGGCCAATACAACAGCAGGCTGGGTGGCTTTTACCGATCTGGATGCCGATGGCAATATCGATGATGAATCCCCGCTTTGGAATTACAAAGAGAAAAAACAGGCATTTACCTTTCGTGGCCGGGATAAAATGGAGCAATCCAATCCGGCAACTTTTGGGTTGAATATTTTCCCGGATGAAAACCGGGTTAACTTTCATTTTGACGGCGGGGCGCACGGCAGCCATGTGGCAGGTATTGCCGCCGGGTTTCAGATCAATGATCAGCAAGGTTTAAACGGTATTGCGCCGGGTGCCAGGGTGGTCAGTCTGAAGATCGGCGACGGGCGCCTTTCCGGCGGAGCTACCACAACCGGCAGCATGGTCAGTGCCTATGAGTATGGGCTGGCCTTCGCCAAAGAATATGACGGTCCGGTTGTCTTCAACATGAGTTTTGGTATAGGGTCGGAGATGGAGGGGCTGAGCGAAATTGATTACACACTGGATGAACTGGCCAAAGAAAACCCTAATGTCCTGTTCGTGACCAGCGCCGGCAATGAAGGTCCCGGTTTATCAACTGTCGGCACTCCGGCCGCGGGACAGCATCTTTTAACTGTTGGTGCCCTGATGACGGCCAGTAATGCCCGTGATCTTTACGAAGCTACCATTAACGAAGACAAGATCTATTATTTCAGTTCACGGGGCGGTGAAATACCAAAACCGGATGTGCTTGCACCGGGTGCCGCCGCTTCCACCGTTCCGCCGGTTTTCAGGGGAGACGTAATGCGCGGTACCAGTATGGCTTCACCGCAGACCGCCGGCGCAGTCGCCCTGTTGATGTCTGCCGCCTGGCAGGAGGGCTTGCCCATCAATGGGCCCATGATTAAAAAAGCCTTTAAAAATTCAGCCCGGCCGCTTCCGGGTTATGCTGTAATCGAACAAGGCAGTGGCGTAATCCAGGTGCAGGAAGCGTATGAGTTGTACAAATCCTATATCCGGGCCGGTGAACAGCACAAGCTGAACGACTATGAAGTCAATACACTTTCGCCTTTTTACAGTAGCCGGCAGGGATCCGCAGCTTATTGGCGTTACGGAACCTGGTTCCCGGATGAGAAGGAAAAGCAGACCTTCCGGGTTCGTCCCATATTCTCCGCTGATCTCGATGCTGATGCCCGGCGGAATTTCTACCGGGCTTTCACGCTTCAGGCCGATCAGCCCTGGATAAAGCTGACCAAAAAAAATACCTATATACATGGCGATCAGCCGGCGGTTGTTGATGTTTTTTTTGATCCGCAACTGATCAGGAAGCCAGGTTTGTACAGCGGTAAAATCAGTGCTTATGCCAAGGGCCTGGAATTCGGACAGCAGCCCGAAGCTGAACGAGAATTTGAATTATTCTGCACGGTAATCGTCCCGGTCACCTTCAGCGAGAGTAATCAGCATTACTGGAATTCGGGAGATCTGAATATCGCAGCCGGTGACCTGCAGCGCATATTTTTTGATGTGCCGGCCGGCGCAACTGCCGCATCGATCCAGATTCATACAGCCGATAATGATTTTGCCCATCTGCGCACTTACCTGCATGATCCCGAAGGGCAGGAGACAGACTATATGCGCTTCCAATCCCAAAGGGCAGGGGATGGTTATTTTTATCTTTCCGGCGATGAATTAAAGCCTGGTATCTGGGAACTGGTGCTTTACTCTGATTATGCCAATGAGAAAAATTCAAAATGTTCTGCATCGATCCAGTTTCTGGGGTTGGAGATTCAGCCGGCAGTGGTAAAAAGTCTGCAGGTGCGCAATGGTCAGGACCCATCCGGGCAATTTACCGTTCACAACCATTTTGCCAACAAATATTCAGCCCGAATCGGTGGTGAGATTTCCGGTTATGCCCGGCGCCTCGAAATTAATGACGATGGCAAACTGTACGAACATGATATCACCGTTGGCGGGGATATTGACCTGGTTGACCTTGAGCTGGAACTGAGTAAAGATGTTTATAATTATTTGACGGATTTTGCTGTGAATATAAAGGATATGGATGGCAATACGGTAGCCAGCGACGGTTTTAGCAACCGCCGGCTCAAGCTGAGTTTCGCACCGCAGAAAGCAGGGGATTATATTCTTGAGTTGATTCCGGCTTTTACCGCAAAAAATGCCAAACCCTGGGAGATGCAGGTCACGGAAAAGCATTTCCGGAAAAACCCGCTGTCGGTTCAGGGCGGAACCGGGAATTTTTATCCGAAAATAAGTGAAAAAGTCCATTTCAGCATCGGCCAGGAAGTACCGGTCGTACCGGCCGGGTTTTTCCTGTTTGGTGAAATTGTTTTGAAAAGCGCCGGACCCCGTCAGTTTCAGATGACCATTCCGGTTGAAGTTCGTACCTATTCAGACTAAGACCGGGTGAGTTTATGATGAGTATTTGGATGGCCCTTGCTGTCGGTTCGATAATCAGTCTGGATATTCATGTTTTTTTCCAGTCAGCCATTTCACAACCCCTGATTTCCGCAACGCTTATCGGCTGGCTGTGTGGCGACATCATGCTCGGGGTTCAGCTTGGTATGCTTTTTCAACTGCTTTGGATCAGCAGTCTGCCGGTTGGCGCCGTTATTCCGCCTGAAATAAATCAATCGGTTATTGCCGCTACCCTTCTGGCCGGATACATAAAACCGGAACGAATGGATTTATTTACAGCCTTTCTGATAATTCTGGTTATCCTGGGCAGTTTTATCGGCGCCCGGTTCCTTTATTTCTCCCGCCTGATCAATGTAAAAATTTTTGAGCGGCTGATAGCAGGCCGGGAAGAACAGATTGAAAAACAAACCAGCCGTGCCATTTGGTATGGGCTTATTTTGCAGTTTGTTTTTTCATACATCCTGCTCATGGTTTTATATTTTCCCGGATCTTTCCTGTGGCAGAGCATTGAGAAATTTATTCCGCCCCGGCTTGATATCTTATTCAGTTATTTTGAAATAGCCGTCCTGGCCAGCGGCTGTGGTTTTGTTTTCTTTCTTTATAAACGAAAGCATAAACAGATCATCCTGGCCAGCGCCCTTCTGCTCGGTTTATTACTTTTGATAAAGGTGTAAATGCAGATTACTCAATTTCCGCTCGGAACCCGCTTATCCGTTTTATGGCGGAGCTTCTTTATTCAGGCCTTATGGAATTTCAAGAGTCTGCTCTCGGTTGGTTTTACCTTTTCCCTATTACCGGCAGCCAGGAAACTGTATCCGGATAGCGGCGAAAGAATCAACTTTCTGCGCCGCCAGCTGGCCTTCTTCAATGCTCACCCCTATGTTGCACCTTTTGCAATCGGGGCGGTTTTACGGCTCGAAATGGATGGTCATCCGCCGGAAAAAGTTGACCGCTTTCGGGATGCACTGATTGGTCCGATGGGTTCGATGGGCGATCAGCTTTTCTGGGCAACCATCCGTCCGGCTGTCATGTTGTTCGGCATTGCTCTGTTGCGTGTTTTTGAGCCCTGGCTAAACACCTTTGCCGCACTGATTATTGTACTGCTGGTCTATAATATCCCTAATATTTATATGCGCTGGCACAGTCTTAATAAAGGATTCGAACTGGGCTATCGGCTTATTAAAGAGCTGAAAATTGAAAATTATGAGCGCTTGCTGCTCAGATACCGGATTCTTGGTTTAGTCTCGTTTGTTATCTTTCTGGCTGAATTGCTGGAGCGTACAGTAGAGACGGATATATTGCATACTCTGGTATTTATGCTTAGTATGGGTTTGACCTTTTATATCAGACGCAGGTGGTCGCTTATTTACACGCCGGTTCTTTTATCATTGTTAGCAGCATTTATTTTGGGATTAATCAAATTCTTATGATCGAAAAAACACTGCAAATTATTAATGAGCAGGGCCTTCATGCCAGACCGGCGGCTCACCTGGTTAAGATTGCCGGGCGATTCAAATCGGAAGTTAAAATTCTCAAAGACGGCCTGGAGGTAAATGGCAAAAGTATAATGGGTGTGATGATGCTTGCTGCTGAGACCGGCAGCTATCTCTCGTTTGTTATTACCGGCGAAGATGAACAGGCCGCCATTGAGGCGATTGAGGAATTAATCAACAAGAAGTTCTATGAATAAAAAACAATGGTCTGTAGATGAGGTGATCATCAACGGTTTGGCGACTTCGCCGGGTTTTGCCATTGGCCCGGTTTATATTTTCCGTCCCCAGGTGATCAATCTGTTGGAATTGGAAGAACACATCGAAAATTCTGCTGAAGAAATCAGACATCTCAACAAAGCCATGCGGCAGGTTATGAAACAACTGGTTTATGCCCAGAAAATCAGCGAAACCAGCTATGGCGAAAAATTCACGGATATATTTGAAAGCCAGAAATCTTTCCTGCATGATGAATTTCTGATCAAAGAAATTACGGATGAAATCCACAAAGCCCGGAAATCTGCCGCCCATTCTGTGTCAAAAATACTCTCCGAAAAAAGTGAGTATTTTATCAACCTGGAAAATACCTATTTCCGGGAACGGGCCTTTGATATTCTCGATTTGAAGCAGAAAATCATCCACGCTTTATTTGGCATCGGTATCGACTACCAGTTGACCAATCCGTCCATTGTGGTGGCTGAAAGCCTTTCTCCAACCGACACCATCCATTTTAACCGTAAATTTATTCTTGGTTTCATAACCGATAAAGGCGGGAAAACCTCGCATGCCACAATATTGGCTAAAGGTCTGCAGATTCCGGCGGTGATTAATGGAAACAATCTTTCCCATATACTAAAGAACGAGATAATGATAATTATGGATGGGTTTTCGGGTCAGATCATAATCAATCCTACAACCCGCACTGTGCAGCGTTATGAGCATAAAAAGCAGGCTTACCTGGCGCAAAAGGAAAAATTATTCAGTGATGCCGGCCGGGAAAGCAAAACAGCCGATATGGTTCCGGTTGAACTTCTGGCCAATGTCGAATTTCTGCATGAAATACCGGAAGTTCTCCGCCATGCGGCTGGCGGCGTCGGCCTGTTCCGCACCGAAAGTATTTTTCTTGAGCATAACGGTGAACCGGATGAGGATACTCAATTTGAAATATATCGCAAACTGGCCAAAAAATTGGCTCCGCATCCGGTAACCATCCGCACCATTGATCTGGGTGGCGATAAGCTGATTGAAGGCTATACATCAAAAGACGAGCTCAATCCATTTCTCGGTTGGCGGGCAATACGCTTTTGTCTGGACCGTCCGGCTGTTTTTAAAAATCAGCTCCGGGCCATTTACCGGGCCAGTGTGTTTGGTAATGTGCAGATTCTCCTGCCGATGATCTCTTCTCTTGAAGAAATTATCCAGACCCGGGAAATTATCACTGTGGTCAAAGAAGAGCTGCAGGCTGAAAATATAGCCTTTGCCGGGGATATTCCGCTGGGCGTGATGATTGAAACACCGGCTGCCGCTATTCATATCGGAGCGCTTTGTGATTATGCTGATTTTTTCAGCATCGGTACCAACGACCTGACCCAGTATGTACTGGCTATCGACCGCACGAATGACAAGGTCTCCCATTCTTTCAACACCTTTCACCCGGCAGTTTTGAACCTGGTTGGTCAGGTCATCCGTACCGCAAATGAAAGGAAGCGCGAAGTGACGCTGTGCGGTGAGTTTGCTTCCGTACCGGAGGCGATACCCCTGCTTTTAGGCATGGGTTTGCGGCGCTTCAGCATGAACCCTTTCTCCATTCCTTATGTCCGCCGGCAGATCGCCGGACTTAATATTGCTGAATGTGAGGCAATTTATAGCGAGATCAGCACGTATCACCTTGTTTCGGAAATAGAACAGAAAATGGCCGGTTTCCTGGAAGAAAAAGGCCTGAAAGTAGTTTATCTAATTGAGGAGTAATTAAAGAATGTATTCTGTTGACCGGTCGGGATTTAAAAAATACCTGTTAAATTTTCACGAGCAGATTTCCCAGGGAAAATCATTGTTCGATGCCAGCAGCATTCAGCTTAATGCGAGTAGAATTAAAAACATTGTCCTTCTTGGAATGGGCGGTTCGGCGATAAGCGGCAATTTACTGAGCGATATTTTTTTTGATGAACTGACGGTTCCCTTCACCGTTGTCCGCAGCTACCTGGCCCCGGTTTATTGCGGTCCGGAAACCCTGGTCGTGGTTTCCAGCTATTCCGGAAATACGGAAGAAACCCTAAGTGCCGTAAACCAGATCGCGGCCAGCGGAGCGGTATTTGTGGTACTGAGTTCCGGTGGTGAACTGACCCGGCTGGCGGAACAGAATAATTGGGGTTTAATCCGTTTGCCGGCCGGATACCCGCCGCGCCAGGCTATGGGTGTCCTGTTTTTCCCGCTCTATCATCTGCTCGGCAGTCATGGTTTTTTTAAAACCTATACCGAAGACCTGAGCCGGTTAGCACATTTTGCCCATGAACTGGCTGAAAAATATGATTATCCCGGTCATCCAACCCACAACCTGGCCCGGGAATTAGCTACTTCGATTAAAAATAAGATTCCCGTCCTGTACTCAACCGCACCCTATTTAACTCATGTTTCCCTGCGCTGGCGTAACCAGATTCATGAAAATGCCAAATCACTGGCCTTCTCCAATGTCCTGCCGGAAATGAACCACAATGAAATTGTCGGCTGGGATATGCCTTTCCAGAATTTGGATAAGCTGATTGTGATTATGCTTGAGAACACGAACCCGATTCCACGGCTGAAAAAACGGATTATGGTAACCAAAAAGCTGATTGCCGAGCGCGGGGTAGAAGTGGTTGATATCTATTCCGACGGCGATTGCATGCTGGAAAGGGTCTTCTCACTGGTTATTCTGGGCGACTGGGTCAGCTATCACCTGGCCATCGCTTACCAGACCGATCCAATGGAGATAAAAAATATTGACTATCTGAAAGCAGAGATGAAGAAGTTCAACGGTTAATTATAAATGTAATTCATAGAAACGATCCGGTAAAAATGCCGGAGTAGAAGAAGGAGAAATCTATGCCCGAATTTTTATTCAGTTCGGAGTCCGTCACAGAAGGGCATCCCGATAAAATTGCCGATCAAATTTCCGATAGTGTACTTGATGCTGTCCTGGCCGGAGATGCCTTCGGCCGGGTAGCCTGCGAAACATTTGTCACGACCGGTTTGGTACTGATTGGCGGAGAAATTACTACCGAATGCTATGTGGATATACCATTCCTGGCCCGCGATGTGATTAAGGAAATTGGCTACGATAATGCAGAATATGGATTTGATTTTAAAACCTGTGCCGTAATGACCACAATAAATCAGCAGTCGCCCGATATTGCACTCGGTGTTGACCGGGCCGGTGCCGGTGATCAGGGTATGATGTTTGGCTATGCCTGCCGCGAAACCCCGGAACTGATGCCGATGCCGATTGCACTGGCCCATAAAATAACCGCACAGCTCAGTAGCGTTCGTAAATCGGGTAAACTGCCCTTCCTGCGCCCGGATGGCAAATCACAGGTTTCAATCCGCTATGTGAATGGCGTCCCGACGGCTGTGGAAAAGGTTGTCGTCTCAACCCAGCACAGTCCGGATATCAACATGAAGGCGCTCCGGGAGGCGGTTATTGAGGAAGTGGTTAAACCGGTTCTGCCGGCAAATATCAAAACTGATAAAATTGATTATTTTGTGAATCCGACCGGTCGTTTTGTAATCGGCGGTCCGCAGGGTGATGCCGGTTTAACCGGGCGGAAGATCATTGTTGATACCTATGGCGGTATGTACAGCCACGGCGGCGGTGCGTTCAGCGGGAAAGATGCCACCAAAGTGGATCGTTCAGCCTCCTATTTTGCCCGCTATGTTGCCAAGAATGTGGTGGCCTCCGGTCTGGCTGAGCGCTGCGGTTTGCAGGTGGCTTATGCCATCGGTGTGGCCGAACCGGTTTCGTTGATGGTTGATACCTTTGGTACCGGGAAAATATCGGATGAGGAATTAGCGAAAAAGGTCTCAAAACTGTTTGATTTTACCCCGAAAGGCCTGATCGATACCCTTCAGCTGCGTCGCCCAATTTTCCGGAAAACAGCAGCCTATGGCCATTTTGGCCGCGAATTGCCCGAGTTTACCTGGGAAAAAACGGATATGGTTCAAAAACTCCAGGCCTGAAACCGGAAATAGATGAATTCAACGGCGGCTGGTTCTACCATCCGCCGTTTTTTATTTTTACCCCCTTATGTATTGGATATAAGTATGAGTAATCCTTCACACCCGGCGCAGTGGCACGAAAAGGTGGCCGGTTTTAAACAGGCTGCTGATGTCGGCGTGGGCCGGCACATAGTTTTTCTCGGGGATTCTCTGACCGAGGGTTTTGAATTTGACCGCTTCTGGCCGGGTCAGCCACTAATCAACCGGGGTATTGGCGGTGACACAGTAAGCGGTCTGACCGAACGTCTCGCTGCTTCTCTGAGCGCAGTTCATCCGCAGGTAATTTTTATCCTGATTGGCATCAACGATCTGGGTGAGCGCTGTCCGCCGCCGGCCATCCATCATGATCTGCAAATATTAAAAGCAAAACTCAATTCTCAATTTCCCGGAGTACGTCTGATCTGGCAGAGTCTGTTACCATCCCGGCGGGATGAGAAAACGGGCTGGCCGAATCTGGATGTCCAGGAAATTGCCGCAGTCAATGCCTTTATTTCCAGGCACCTGGTTGAGTCTTTATCTGATTTTGTGGATTTATATAGTTTTTTCTGCGACGGGGAGAATCGGCTTCAAAAGCATTTGACCACGGATGGCCTCCATCTCTCGCCGGCTGGTTATCAGCTTTGGGCAGAAGTAATTGATCCGCTTATTCAGGCTGAAATAAACCGTTTAAACGGTTGAGATAGGCTTCATATTCATCAAGGGCAAGGTGCCGGCCGAATCTTTTTCCTTCTTTTCCGTCAACCATGACAATAATTGTTGGTACGGCAAAAACCAGGTTTTGGGCGGCAGTTTCGGGCTGTTCATCGGTCTTGATATACTCAAACCGAACCTGGTCAAAAGTGGCGGATACCGATTCCAGTTTTGGCCGTAAAATTTTGCAGACATTACAGGTATCATGGGAAAAATAACGGACGACAATGGGCGCTTCGGGCTGGCTGATCATAACGGAACTCTCCGGTTTTTATAGCCGCCTCAGATGCAGCAGACCCGATAAAGTTACGATCCGAGGCTTTCCAGCAAATCATCGAGCTGGAGCTGGGCCTCTTCCCAGGCGAATTCCTTTGATTCGAGCTTTTGCTGTAAATGATGGAATTCCTCCTCCAACGGCCGTGAAAATTCATAATCAAAATAGGTTTGTGGATCGGAGAGTACGGCTTCGAGCTCCTTCAGCCGTTTCTGCACCTGCTCAACCTCATCTTCCAGCAATTTAATCTTTTGCTGAAGTTTATTGCGTTCTTTGCTAATGGCCTGGCGGGCTTCGGCTTCTTTCCGTTTCTGCTCTTTGGATTTAAAGGCCGGCCCGTCTCCGCTATCTGCGGAACTACTCTCTGCCGTAACCATGTTTTCAGCAGAGCGGCGGAGCAGGTATTCGCTGTAATTGCCTTCGTAAATTTTCAGGCGACCGTCCCTCAGCTCGATAACCCGGCTGACCAGCTTATCCAGAAAATAGCGGTCATGAGAAATCAGCAAAAGCGTGCCGTCATACTCACGCAGGGCTTTCTCCAGCGCTTCCTTGGACATGATATCCAGATGGTTGGTCGGTTCATCCATAATCAGGAAATTGGCCGGGGAGAGCAGCATTTTGGCCAGGGAAACTCTGGCTTTTTCACCGCCGGACAAGACACGCACCGGTTTATTGACATCATCTCCGCTGAACTGGAAAATGCCGAGAATGTCGCGCAATTTTGGAAGAAACGACCGTGCTGCGCTCAATTCCACTTCCTGCAGAATGGTTTTCTGCGGATCAAGGGTATCCGCCTGATGCTGAGCATAGTACCCGATATGAACCCGTTCGCCGGTTTTCAATATACCGCGCTGCGCCTTGTACTCACCGGTGATCAGGCGGGTCAGGGTAGTTTTACCAGCTCCGTTAACGCCGACCAAGGCAATTTTTTCACCGCGGAAAATATCCAGATTAAATTCCTGTAAAACCCAGTGCTGATCGTAACGAAACCATAAATCTGAGACATGCAGAACGTCCTTATAACTGACCGTGTCCGATAAAATTTTAAAATTTATAACCGGTCGGGCCTCGGGGATATCAATCGTTTCCATTTTTTCCAGCCGTTTGACCCGGCTTTGCACCTGTGCTGCTTTGGTAGCCTTGTAGCGGAAGCGGTTTACAAAACGCTCAATCCGTTCACGCTCATCTTTCTGTTCTTCCCAGCGTTTGAGCAGCAGTTCGGTCTGCTTTTCCTTTTCAACTTCATAGAAATGGTAATTGCCGGCGTACAGGGTCAGCGTACCATTGTACAGTTCAGCAATTTCCTGGGCCAGGCGGTCCAGAAAATAACGGTCATGGGAAACAATAATCACACTGCCGGGATAGGTCCGCAGGTAATCTTCCAGCCATTCCAGCGATTCCAGATCAAGATGGTTGGTTGGCTCGTCCATTAACAGCAGGTCGGGAGACTGTAATAACAACCGGGCCAGGTAAATACGCATTCGCCAGCCGCCGCTGAATTCCTTTACCGGCCGGTAAAAATCCGACTCCCGGAAGCCTAAACCGGTCAGAATTTTCTTGGTTTGTGATTCAAGTTCATAGCCGCCAAGCAAATGATAGCGGCTTTCCAGATCGCCCAGGCGGGCGGCCAGTGCTTCATGATCGGTCTCCAGTTTTTCCAGCGCCTCATGCAGATCCTGAATCTGCCGCCCAAGCTGGATGAGATCGGCATTCCCGGACATGGCAATCGGTAAAACCGGCCCGGCTCCGATGCTGCGTTCTTCCTGCGGAAGATAGCCGATACGGTATTCCCGTGGCCGGATTATATCGCAGACATCGGCCGGCAGTTCACTGCAAAGAATGCGCAGCAGGGTGGTTTTCCCGGCGCCGTTGGGCCCGATCAGGCCGATTCTGCGCCCGGGATTGATGACCAGTTGCAGGTTATTGAGTAATATCCGTTCGGCTATATGGTAGGAGATGTTGCGTATTTGAAACATAGATTTTTCTTTTAAATTGTTTTAAACCGGATGAAACTGG
>DYOS01000200.1 GCA_020720405.1 Caldithrix sp.
TCTTATTTCTTATTTCTTAAAAATCAATATATCTGATCAGGTCTTCCCGGCGCGGCAAATGGACAATCCAGCCTTTGTAAACCATATCATCTATCACTTTTTTCACTTTCGGAATATCCAGCTTATTGGTGTAGCAAAAATGCCAGATATCCACCGGGTGAGTGCTCATCTCAAGAAGAAAATGCTCCGCAACCGTCATTTTCCCATCCTGCTCAATCCGGTTTAAAACCAACTGCAGATGCTCCAAACCGGGCGGTTTTATATGTCCGGCAGTAAACCAGTAATTTTTATGGTTAAGCAGATCACAGATTGGAAAGCCGGTGCGGTCGGGTAAAAATTCCCTGAGCAGATCAATGCTGACCAGATAACCATCTGCGGCATCGGTCCATAAATCATCCCAGACACCGGGGTCTTTAATTTTCAGCCAGTCAAAAAAGGCAATTTCCTGCTCCGGCAGTTCAAACATAAACCGGCCGTGCCAGTGGCGGATCAGGTGCAACGCCTCATCGGCGCGGATACGTGTCAGTTCTTCCCGGGTAAAATGAAGGTGATTCCCTTCACCACATGAAGTCTCTTTAAGCTCTATAAATGAAGTAATATCCATAATTCAGTTTACGCTTTGGCCAGGTTTTTTTCCAGCCTGGCTTCCATGGCGGCCAGTTTAACTCCGGCCGAATTCAGTAATTCACTACAGACCCGGCGCATTTCAGTATTAAAATCCGGATCAGTAATATCTTTCAGATTAATCAGCACATTATATACGCCGCCTTTCACACCGCTGTTGGCCATTTGGGCGCCGACACCGACATCGGTAATCGAGTTGGGATTGCCATGTTCAGCCACGATAAGACACAATTCCATCGTCTGCAGACTAAGCCGGGCGGTTTCCAGCGGGACATTTACGGCCAGTTTTAAGCCTTCCTGTTCGGCCGCTTTGCGGATGGCTTTTTCTTCGGTGGTTTTGGCCGGCAGACGGCGGGCAGCCATATAGGCATTAAAGGCATTGGTATCGGCATCTACAGCCCGGATCAGCCGCTCTTTGATTTCCTGGGCCTGTTCGGACGCACCATTTAGAATATCATCAACGCGTTCAGAGCCGCGGCGGTTGGCGGTTAAGTTGCTGACCATGGAAGCCAGAGCCGCCCCTAAAGCACCGGCTAATGCGGCAATGGACCCGCCGCCGGGCGCCGGAGATTCCCGGGAAACCTCGTCCGTAAAATCAAACACGGTTCGATTAACCAGCGGCTGTTTCCAGTCTTCCGGCAGCCCGAGCACCCGCTCTTCGATATTGAATTTCCCGGTGTCGGTCAGGCCAAGCGATTGTACTGCGGTCTGCAGAATGTCGTGCACCGGAACTCCGGCCGAGCGGCCCTGCTGACGGAGGTAAAATTTTCCTGTTTCAAGAAGCGCCGGGTAAGGCACCATACCGACAATCTCGCTGCCGGTGACAATCAATCCGCGTTCAGCGGCCATTTTGCGGGTCGCTTCCAGAACATGGTGCATCGAAGTTACTTTATAATTGGTCAGGTTAATGGAAATCTGGGCCCGGTCATATTCCGGCACATGCCAGCCGATGGCCTTGCAATGGCTGAAAAGTCCGGGCTTTTTTACCGACTGCCCCTCCGGATGCTGCGGGTCAAGACTATTAAGACTAAGCAGGGCTGACAGGTCAAAGTCATGTTTTTCACGGCAATGAGCAATGGTTTCAGCAATGGTTTTTCCGACAAAATCATCCAGGCCGCAGGGATAGGAACCGGCCTCATATTTTGTGATCTCAGAACCTTTATAATACCAGGCATCCTTTTGTCCGACCCGCACGGAACGTCCTTTTTCACGCAATTCAAAGGCAATATCCGTGGCATGTTTTTCATCGCGGCTGTTCAGGTTGATGTTGTAGGCAATCAGAAATTCACGCACACCAATCACCGTGGCGCCGGCTTTGGCATTAAATACAGCCGGACCGAAATCCGGTGCCCAGTCCGGTTCTTTTAATTTTTGCGGCAGTCCTTCATATTCGCCTTTGCGGATATTAGCCAGATTTTGGCGGTCTGTTTTTCGGGCAGATTTTTCATACAGATAAACCGGGATGGCCAGCTCTGTCCCGACTCTTTGGGCAACCTGCCCGGCAAGCCGGATGCACTCTTCATCGCTCACCCCGCTGACCGGTATAAAGGGACAGACATCGGTGGCGCCCATGCGCGGATGGCTGCCGTGGTGTTTGGACATATCAATCAGCTCAGAAGCTTTTTTTATGGCCCGGAAAGCTGCCTCAGCCACTGCCGGCGGCGCCCCGATAAAAGTGACCACAGTCCGGTTCATCTCGGCGCCGGGATCCACATCCAGCAGGCGGATGCCATCAACAGCTTCTATTTCATTGGTAATTTGTTTAATAATATCCGGATTCTTTCCTTCGGAGAAATTGGGAACACATTCTATTAACGGATTCATGAACAGCCTCATTATTGATTTGCAGACCGGCAAATTTAAAGCATCCGGCCCGATTTCAGAAATAAAAATAGGCGGAATCCTTCAGCGGCGGTTAACTTTGGCCCATCCTGAAAACCTGAACAACCTGCGGAGAGTTATGAACCCCTGGAAAAAAATATCAAGCCGGGAAATTTACAAAAACGCCTGGATTCGTCTGCGCGAAGACCAGGTTATTACACCGGGCGGTAAGCCCGGAATTTATGGTGTGGTGGAAGCCAAACCGGCTATCGGTATCATCCCGCTGGATGAGCAGTTGAACACGTGGCTGGTCGGCCAATACCGTTATACGCTGGACTGCTATTCCTGGGAAATTCCCGAAGGCGGCGCCCATGATGGTGAAAACCGGTTGCAGGCTGCGCAACGTGAGCTCTCCGAAGAAACCGGATTGACGGCTGCCAATTGGACCGAGCTGGGTGAAATGTACACCAGTAACAGCTTTACCAACGAACGGGCTTACCTGTTTTTAGCCCGGGAGTTGGAACAGGACACGCCCCGTCCGGAAGACACCGAACAACTGTCGGTAATCAAACTTCCTTTTGATGAAGCCTGGCAAAAGGTCTTGAATTACGAAATCAAGGATTCTATGGCGGTGATTGGTCTTTTACGCACCCGGCAGTGGCTGCTGGCCAAAGGGCTGATAAAGTAAGCACTAAAAAAAATCATGTGGGTGAACGACAAACAGCAAAATTAAAAAAAAGAAAGCAGATAAAATTGGTGTTATCCGTGGCTGAAAAATTCGACAGGATACTTTGTCCCGCTCGGGCGGGAACAGGATT
>DYOS01000005.1:0-57015 GCA_020720405.1 Caldithrix sp.
CAATCTCCAGATCGCTTTGGTTCATGACCACCGTGGCCATTTTACCATCGGCATTTAGAAAAGAAGTGGCCAGCAAATGGCTGCGGCTGGTAGTTGTGCTGATCCGTTTGGCCTCCGGGCGAATAAACTTTGAAAAGTGGCCTATATAATAAAAGGACGGTGTGTAAATCAGCTCGCCGCTGCGGGTATCGCCATGAATGGGTGCAAAACAGAAATTCTGCACATGGTTGGGTCCGCCAGTTTCGTCGAGCAGAATATTCCAGTCCGTCCAGCCCACCGTACCATTGTTAAAATCGTTGATCATCGACTTTCCGTAGCGCTCGGCATTGGGCCAGAATTGGTATTTTTCAGGATTAAAACTATCGGCGCAGCCTTCGGTGAAAAGCAGGTTTTTAGCGGGGTACGATTCGGCGACATTACCGACATTATCGTGCATGTGCTGACCACCGGCCCAGTCTTCGTACCAGTGGAAGCCAATACCCCAGGCATATTTAGCTGCTTCAGGATCCTCAAAAATTGTGTTGGCCCGCTGGCTGATCAAATCCCGGTTATGATCCCAGACGATAATTTTCTTCCCGGCCAGACCCTGTCCGGCCATGACCGGACCTAAATGATTTTTCAGAAAATCCCGCTCGTCAACAGCGGAATAAATACAGGACTCCCAGCGCTGGGTGGCCATCGGTTCATTCTGCAGAGTAATGCCCCAAACGGGGATGCCTTCCTGCTCGTAGGCCTTTATAAATTTGGTAAAGTATAACGCCCAGGACTGCATAAATTCAGGCAGTAGTTTTCCACCGCGCAGCATATTTTTATTGTCTTTCATAAAAGCCGGCGGACTCCATGGACTGGCATACAGAGTTAATTTCCCGCCGGCGGTGGCAATAGCTTTTTTGATCAGCGGAAGGCGAAACTCTTTATCGTGGTCGATGCTAAAGGTTTTCAGTTCTTTATCCTCAGCAGTCACATAAGTATAGCTGGCGCTGCTGAAATCACAACTGTGAATATTGGTCCGGGCCAGCGAATAACCAATACCAGTTTCGCGGTCGTAGTAGGCTTTGAGCAGTTCGGCTTGTTTATCCTGAGGCAATCTGGCAAAGACTTCGGCCGAGGCGTCGGTAATAGCGCCGCCGATACCAAGAAAAGTCTGGAATGATTTATTGGGATTAACAAAGACCGAGACTTCGGATTCAAGCGGCTGCGGCGCCGGTTCAAATTGTTTTGTATCCGTGAGACTAAGGCGCAGATCGGTGTTTGCGGCGGTCGTGTAAACCTGCACATCCTTTCCCTGCACGGTGTATTTTTCATGAATTTCAGCTTTGTCTGCCCCGCTGTTGCAATTGAGCAGCAGCAGGCTGGCAAAAAGAATCCCTGGCATTTTTTTTAACATGGCCATCACTCCGGTTTGATTTCGATCTGAGTCCGATCCTGGACTCATACTATTTATTAAATGACCTCCGCGGCCGGCCTTCCTATCCGCTTGCGGCAATTTTTATGACTGAGCAGGGCAGAAAAAACGGTGTTGGTAAAACCCATCCTTATTTTTCTGTAAACTCCATCCAATCGAAAGCAACCGTGCCCTTCTGCACACGGAACTGCACCTCATTTGCTTTTTCTTTTACCGGCAGAATGCCCAGATCAACCTCCTGCCAGTCCGCGCTGAACGGGCTGATCGGGTAAGTCTGACCATTCAGAATAAAGTCAGCAACAGCATCCGCAGAGCGGGCCTGGAAACGCATTTGCAGCCCGGCCTTGTCACCCGAAGCATTATCAAAACTGTATTTAAGCCACTCACCATGATTTAAAACCACGCACTGATCAGACCAAAACTGGTTTTCTGTAAAATTGATGGTTTCTATTGGAACGGGTTCCAGAGTACGGTAAAAAGCTGAGCGGTGACTGGTATCAGCAACGACATAAGATTGACCATACCCGTGGTGTCCGTAATTTTCCGCTTCGATGCGGGCCGGAATACGCCGGAACATACTATTGACCACATCGGGATAGTAGACGCAGTTGTCCAGTTTGATATTTTCAAGTAGTTCGGTAAAAGCCGGCCTGGCCATTTCCACAGCTGGCTTTTCTTTGCCCTGCGAATAGGCCTCGATAACATCCCAGTTTACCGGACGGTTTATGGAATACGGCGTGTTTTGCGTATCCATCTTTTTCCACGGCCAAAACGACCAGCCAATATTATTAGTCTCAAAATAATCGCTGGTCGCCCAGTAAATGGTATTGCCCTTTTCACCGGTTTCACCGACCCAGACCGGGGCATTCAGTTTCTCCCGCAGGGTTAGAAATTTTGAAATATCATTAAGGTGATCCGGACGGCTCCAGCAATAATAATGGAACTGGTAAATCAGCTTGTCGTCGAACGGCACACCAAAGATGGACCAGTCATTGGACCAGTCCACACCTTCCAGAATAATAATATGATTTTTGTCCACCTGGCGGATAGCCGCCGTCAACCGTTTATACAAAGGTTCAACCAGGTGTCCGTATTTTGCGGCGGAGCTGTCATAGGCGGGAAGCGGTTCGTTCAGCAAATCGTAACCAAGTACAACGGGATTATCCGCATATCGTTTTGCCAGTCGTACCCATAATCGTTCCAGACGATCCTGATTTTTGGCGCTGGTAAACAGTTCCGGTTCGTTGGCCGGACTGTCATCGATATTTTCACCGGTTTGGCCGCCGGGTGCGCCGTGCATATCGAGAATAACATAAAGCCCATAGCGTCCGCACCAGTTTACCAGGCTGTCGAGCAGTACAAAGCTGTCTTCAACAAAAACGGCGCTGTCACCCTCGGTTAAAAAAAGCCGGGCGTTCAGTGCCGGACGAACCGAATTATAGCCAAGCTCCGCCATGCGGCGGATATCATTTCCGGTAATATAATTGCGGCGGAATTCTTTCCAGAAAACCGCGGCTTCTTCTTCCCCGATCAGATCGCTGACCAATTTTTCAATGGTTCGCGGCCGGTCACCGTTCGGACCGAACTTCCACATATAGCCTTCGGGCAGCAGCCAGTTGCCCAGGCCGACACCGCGCAGGATAATTTTATTACCATCGGCATCGACAATATCCTGGCCCTGCGTGCGCAGGAAAGATGCTGATTTTGGTTTTTCGCTGCAGGATGAAATAAGCTGTACGGAAAGGATGAGTAAAAACAAATTAACGATGATGCGCATAAGCCTTCCCATCATTTTGAATTATTAAAAACCTGGAACTGCCTTACCGGTACGCTCATGGCAAAAACAAGATTAATTCTGTTTTTCCAACACAAATCCGGCTTTCAGCAAGTCGCCATCTGCTGAAGAACCACCAACCATTACTTCAAATTTTCCCGGCTCCGCCACAAATTTCATTTCTGCATTCCAGAAAGCCAGATCTTCTTCTGTAATAACAAACTGCACATCCTGTTTTTCACCTGGTTTTAAAGCCACCCTGCGGAAGGCTTTCAATTCTTTTACCGGCCGGGTGATGCTGCCGGTCAGGTCACGGGTGTAAAGCTGAACCACTTCTTCGGCGGCCATTAAACCGCTGTTTTTCAATTGAACAGTTACCGTCAGTTCCTGGCCAGGCAAGAGTTTATCCGTGCTTAATTTCAGGGCACTGTAAGTAAAGGTGGTGTACGACAAGCCAAATCCGAAGGGAAACTGAGGCGTAAAATCGGCATCGAGATAATTGCTCACATACCCTTTGGGATCCTCCGGCGTGCCCAGGGGAATACCCAGCATGTCGGCTGTGGGCGGACGTCCGGTATTGCGATGGTTATAATAAATTGGCACTTGACCCACAGTGCGCGGAAAACTAACCGGCAATTTCCCTGATGGGGCAATCGCACCGGTCAGCACATCATAAAGTGCCGGGCCGGCCATGGTTCCCGGATGCCAGGCATACAATAGCGCATCGGCCTGTTCCAGTTGGGTCGGAAAAGTGAGCGGCCGACCGGCCATAATAACCAGCACCATTGGTGTTTTGGTGGCCGCAATTGCAGCAATCAGTTCTTCCTGCAAACCGGGTAGGTTTATAAAAGCCCGGCTGTGCGCCTCACCGGAGAGTAGTTCGTCCTCACCTACAAAAACAATGGCCACGTCTGCTTTTTTCGCCGCATCAACCGCTGCAGAAAAATGTTTTCGATCCATGCTGCGCGGTTTTTCCATCCCTTTGGCAAAAAGAATTTTCCGCCCGCCGGCATTTTCCCGGAACGCCTGCAGCGGGGTAACCGAATCATCCGGATTGCGATCCGGCGCCCAGGTTCCGAGTTGATCCAGCGGGTTATCAGCCAGCGGTCCGATAATGGCAATCGTTTTGACATCCGGTTTTACGGGCAGGATATTTTTGTTTTTTAGCAAAACCAGGCTTTGGCCGGCCAGTTCCCGGGCGGTCTGTAAATGGTCGGGGTGGAGCAGCACCGATTTATCTTCCGGCACCGGGTATGGATTTTCAAAGAGACCGAGGCGGATTTTTATGCGCAGGATATTGGCCACCGCCTGATCAAGATATTTCTGATCAAGCTGCCCGGATTCAATCAGTTCTTTTACATGATTGCGGTAACTTTCGGAAACCATTTCCATATCAACACCAGCGGCCAGGGATTTAAGGGCTACTTCCCGTTCATCGGCACAATAACCATGATTGATCATTTCGGTCATCGATGTCCAGTCACTCACTACAAATCCATCAAATCCCCACTCGTTGCGCAAAACCTGGCGCAGGGTGAAGGCATTTCCGGAAGCCGGAACACCATTCAGATCATTAAACGCACTCATCACCGTGGCCAGACCGGCATCAACGGCTGCTTTAAATGGAACCAGGTAAACATTACGCAATTCCTGTTCTGGAATAAAAGTGATATTATAATCCCGGCCGCCTTCGGCTGCACCATAACCAACGTAATGTTTGGCACAGGCGGCGATCCTATTTGGATCGCTTAAGTTATTGCCCTGAAAGCCGCGGGTCATGGCGGCAGCCAGTTCGCCGGCCAGAACCGGATCTTCGCCCAGCGATTCGGCAATCCGTCCCCAGCGCGGATCACGGGCGATATCCATCATCGGGGCAAAAGTCCATTGCACACCGGTTTGTACCGCTTCACGGGCCGCGATGGCCGAGGCTTTTTCGACAAGCAGCGGATTCCAGCTTGCGGCTTGTCCCAGTGGGATTGGAAAAATAGTCCGGAAACCATGAATAACATCGCGTCCGAAAATCAGCGGAATACCCAGCCGGCTTTCTTCCACAGCGACACGTTGCAGCTTTTCTTTTGTTTCCCGGTCACTACCTGCATTCAGGAAAGAGCCCACACCACCCTGGCGGATGATTTCTTTTAACCCGGCTTCGGTCGGCCGGGCATCGGGGTTAAATTGGGCTAATTGACCAATTTTTTCATCGATGGTCATTTTGGCCAGCAGCCCGCTGATTTTCTCATTCTCAAGTGTTTTATCGTCCAGACTTTGGGCAGGCAGAGCGATAAAGAAAAATAGCAGAAGGAACAGGATTGATTTTATCAGTTGAGGTTGGAACATGAGAGCCTCCGTCGGATGGGTCAGATCATTCAGTTTGTTAATTTCGCAAAGTTACAGGCGGTCAAATTCCATACCATGCCCGGATTTCCATTGGATCAGGATTTTCCGGCGGTTATAGCCGGGAAATATTATCAGAATAATAATCCAACTTATCAAATTGATTATTAAACCGGGTTAAAAATCCGGGATTGGGAAGGCCTTCGTCCACGGCTGACACGAACAGAAAAAAGAACCGGGATTTGAAGAACCCATAACTTGTCCCGCTCCTGCGGGAATTCGTCATCCCGTATGAACGGGACAAATTTTCGAGGAGCTTGCGACGAGAAATCTTTTAAAAGTAAAATTAGCCACTGATGGCCACCGATAGGAATTCGGAACCGGGAATTGAACAAAGCAAAATTCTTTATCCTCGAATTACTCAACTTTTACAAATGGATCTTCACCGAAAACCTGAATGACAGTTTCAATAAATTCCCGGATGAGCTTTTTATTGAAAAAGAATTCAGGCCGATTACTGAATACATCGGCTAAACTCCGGTAATACCAGGCCATTTGTTCTTTGGGCACACTGAACCTTTCCCAGAATTTTTCACCTGCCGCCGGATAATCCTGCCCGATGCTGCGGATATTATCCAGCTTATCGGCAAAAGCTACCATTAAAACCGCCGCGGGAGCTTTACTTAAAGTTTGCAAGGTATGGTTTTTACGATCCGGCCAATGATCCAAATGCGGAGAATCCGTCAGCATCTGCACCATTCCGGCAACGGCCGCCCCAAATTTTTCGGCAATCTGTTCACCTGTCACTGCTGTATCTTCGATGGTGTCATGAAGCAGGCCGGTAATGATCAGCTCTTCACTGCAATTTTCTTCTATCAGAATTCTGGCCACACCAAGCGGATGAAACAGGTATGGAATTCTGGTTCCTTTGCGGTACTGTCCGGCATGGGCTTTTGCTGCGAATTCAATAGCTGCGAAAATTTGAGCCTGATTCAATAGCGTCTTCTTTATAAAATAAGATGTTATCGGGCATTGCTTCCGGGAAAAACCGGAGGCAGGAATTTACCATTCACATCCAGCTTAATAAAGCTTTAAGAACGATAGCCGGAGTCTGGCTTTGAGTTGAATTCAATCGGAGCGAAAATAGGTCTCGATAGAAAAATTGTTTTCGAACTTATGGAGGTCGGAAATCAAAACTGGAAAACGATGGTTGTCGAGAAACGGACGGCCTGGTTTTTAACTTTTCCCGGTCGATAGCGGAAGTTCCGGGCAGCTTTAAGTGCAGCCTCATTATAAATCGGACTCAATCCTTTTAACAATTTTGTATTCTCAACCAAACCGCCTTTGCTGACAACCACACTGATAATGATTCTACCGCTCTCTTTAAACATAAACGCTGCCTCACTTAGCTGCGGCATCTCTTTGTAAAGAATCTCTTTTGGTGAATCCAGAAAGGGTTCGAGGAAAATCTGTTCCATATCAATTTCGGGTTCCTGCGGAACCGCAACTGTTTTTTCATTTTCCTTTGTTTTGCTTTCAGCGAGCAATGGTTGAACCTGTTCAATCCGGGATTCAATTACCAGCTCCGGCTGAAGCGTTATATTTTTTTGCACTTCAACCGGCTCGGTGTCTGTTTTCGGCCGGTTTGATACAGGAGCAATCTGAGCCGGCTGACCGGACGATACCGGTTGAGCCGGAGTCCCGCTGCTGGCTTCCCGGGCCGGCTGACTAACCGTGTTTTGGGATAAGACAACCAGAGCTTCCGAAGTTTCACGGGCGCCGAGTATGGGAGAAGTATCAATACTGCCAAAGCGGGCATCATCCTTATTATCATAATTCAGCCCATCAATGGCCGACTGGTCAGAACTGCCCCAGGAATTATTTTCAGCAAGAATTAATTCGGATGAATGGTTGTACAAATTGTACTGCATGTTATCAAAGATGCGGTTCTGTCCGGTGTTTTGTTCGGCCCCGGGCGAGGCAGAACCCAGATTTGGTTTGGAGCGGTCCAAAACTACAATCCCGATCTGGTTCAGAGATATCAGGTTCTCCATAAGGACAGGCGCTGCGCCATATTTACAGATAAGCCCGGCATATCCGTTTTCGGTAATAAGGCAGCGGATAATTTTCGGAGCAGCCTGCAATTCGGTTAAGAATCCAGAATTAAAATTATAGCGGATCTGAGAATTGCTTATCTGGCTCTGACTTTTCTTGATATTCAAACCATCAACTGCGTATTCGATCAGACAATAATCGATAATGGACTTTTGTTCGGGGTTGAAAATTATAATTCCGCTCCAGTCACCCATTTGCGGCTGTGCGGCGGCGGAGGTGAAATAGATTTTATTTTGTATATCGCCCCGGGCGATCAGCACACCTTTAACGATAATCTCAACATGCTTCGGATCGCTTCCGACGTTCTGCAAGTCTCCATTGGCGATCAGTATTCGTGTTCCCGGATTGATGGTCAGCCGGGCACCTTTCTCAATAATCACATCCCCATTGATACGAACTGTGCCCGACCATTTAATTTCCTGGGTAATTTTCAGACCATTAAGCGTAGTAACCTGAGCCTGGAGCGAAGTAAGGCTAAGCGCGATTAAAAAGAAGGCAACCCGGAATTTCATCATATTCTATAATTTTTTATAATCTATAAAGCCACTTAGAACCTGCAGCAGATCATGTTCCTTAAATGGTTTCAGAATAAAAGCATTGGCCCCTCTGCGGGCACCCTCAGTCCGGTCCTGTTGTCCGCTTTGACCGGTTAAAATCACTATCGGCAGATTATTGAAGGCGTTATTTCCGCGGATATTATCGATCAGTTCAAAACCACTCATCTCCGGCATTTGAATATCAGTGATCAGCAAATCCACCGGGTGATCCTGGAACAGCCATTCCAAAGCCTGAGCTCCTTTATCCGTTTTTAATACATAATAACCATTCTTCTCCAAAAAACTGCTGACAAAATTCTGCACACTGGCTGAATCATCAACTACGAGCACGGTTGGCTGGCGGTCCCGGATGGTCTTTTTTGAAATAGCTTTAAAAACAGGCTCCGGTTTATCTTCAGTTTGAGTCGGTGTCTGCGTCTGAACAGTTTTTTTTGCGGGAGCGGGCTGAATGTGCTGACGCAGACTGCTCCGGCCGACTTTACGTCCGAAATAACCAAGTTCAGTATGCTGAACAACCGCTGAGTAATCCAGAATCAAGGCCACCTGGCCTGTACCGAGAATGGTTCCACCGGCAATGAATTCCACATTTTGCAAATGGCTGCCCAGGGATTTAATGACTATTTCCTGATGGCCCAGAATATCTCCGACGCCCAGGGCGATATTCACACCAGCGTCGTGGATAACCAGAATATTTTCCTTTGTTTTCTCTATGGATCCACCTTCGGTATAGCGCAATATTTCATCAATATCGATATAAGGCAGGAGTTTACCACGGATTTTTACAAATATCTTGTCTGCTTCTTTGATCAGATCGCCTTCTTCCAGATGGGCGGTCTCCTGCACGGCAATAATCGGCACCGCGATAATCTGCTCACGGTTTTTAAACATCACCGCCTGTGAGATGACCAGGGTCAGAGGCACCCGGATGCTGATTTTTGTACCGCGGCCATATTCCGTATGAATACGGATATTTCCCTTTAATTTCTGAATTTGATTGGCCACTACATCCATGCCGATACCACGGCCGGAAACCAGGCCGGCTTCCTGGCGGGTTGAAAATTCCGGATAGAAAATAAAGTTCAGCCATTCCACCTCAGAAAGGCGGGTCGATTCCGATTCACCGATCAATCCCTTCCGCAAAGCGGTTTCTCTGATTTTTTCCAGATCAATGCCCTGGCCATCATCTTCAATTTCAAACAGAATCTGGCTGCGTTCCCTGCGCGCACTGACCCGAATCGAACCTGTTTCCGGTTTACGGGCGGACAGCCGTTCTTCCGGCTTTTCAATTCCATGGTCAAGCGCATTGCGCAGTATGTGCATCAGCGGATCGGTCAGCATTTCAATCATAGCCCGGTCCATTTCCGTATCGCTGCCTTCAAAAATTAGTTCAACTTTTTTATTAAGCGATTTGGCTAAATCCCGCACCGGGCGCTGAAACCGGGAAAAAAGGCGCTCGACCGGTATCATCCGCACATTCAGAATGTTATTGTGCAGCGTCTGGCTGATATTGGAAATGCGGTTTACATTGTGTTCAAACCGGTTGGTGTAGCGGCTTAAGTCGGAAGTCAGGCTTGAGATACGTTGTATCATTTCCCGGTAATTGCTGTAGAAACGTTCCAGATTTTCACGGGGCGTGGTGTCGAAGCGGTTTTGATCCGGGCCAGTCTCAAGATATTCTTCGAGGATATTTTCTGAATCACGCAGTCGTTTTTTCTCAGACTCAAGGGCATTTTGAAGATGTTTCAATATGCTTAAATCAGCGGACAAATCGGTCCGGTTGACTAAGAGATCTGTCGCCTGATCAATCAAAGAATCCACATAATGCGTATCGACGCGGATACTGTTATCTTCTTCTGCGGCTCGTACCGGACTGATTTTTGCCGCCGGTTCAGTCTGCACTTCCCGGCCGGGCTGAAAATTCTGAGCCTGGAATATTTTGTTATCAATCTGAGCCATTCTGGCTAACAGCCCTTCAACCGGTTTTTTATCCCCCTCTTTGGTATTGCGGATCATTTCAGCGATCAGATCGGTCACTTCAAAAACCGGATCAAGCCGTTTGGAATCGGGCACTAAATCTCTGGCTTGCAGATCTTCGAGATAATCTTCGAGTTTATGGCACAATTCACCGATGACGGTAAAACCAGCCATTAGCGAACTGCCTTTAAGGGTATGCAGCTGGCGCTGAAACTCAGAAAACAAACCGGAACTACCCGGATTTTTTTCCAACTCGAGCATTGTCTGACTCATTTTGTCGAGTAAATCACCGGCCTCTTTCAGGAAGATAGCTTGTAACTGTGGATTGTATGGAGCTGGTTCATATCTATCAGCCGGAGCTGCATATTTCGGCAATTCAAGCATATTGATGATCGATGCAATTTCTGAAGAAGTGGCAGTTTTCCCATCTCTTAACTGCTTTACAATATTCATGGCTTCAATCAGACCAGACATAAGAAAATCATTAAAACCAGTCGGGTTATCCTTTAGCCACTCTACTACCGCCTCCACGCTGTCCATAATCTGGCCGATCTGCCGATGGCCCAGAATTTTTGCTGCAGTTTTCAAAGAGTGTGCAGCAGATTCAAATTGGTTTAGTGCGGAAAAATTGGGTTCAGCCGAATTGATACCAGTTAAAATCAAATCGATTTCATCCAACAAGGACTGGGATTCGGATTTAAAAATTTCGATTAATTCATCATCAATTTCTTCAGGGGTAGCCATTTCCATTTCGATAGCTGCTCCGGGTACAGCAGCGTGCACCGGTTCAGCTTCACCATCTATCATCAACTGCATCTGAATCTGATCAAGACGGTGAACATATTCATCAACATCAACCGCCGGATTATCGAGTTTTCCCTGCAAAGCCAGCAGGGCTTCCTGCAGTGTTTCCATCAGACCAGCCGGATAAGGATCATCACCGTTACTGTAAAACTCTGCCACTTCTTCGATAACATCACAAATTGATGAATAGAGTTCGTTACCTATCAGCAGGGCTGTAGTTTTAAGCGAATGAATTTCGAATTCAATGGTGTAAAAATGAGACCGATCATCGGGTTGTAAGTGGATCTGCCGCATAGCTTCCAATGCAGCAGCCACATGCTGCCGCGCTTCCTCGGCAAAGAGACCGGATTCATCTTCGGCCGCTTCTTCTGCCGGCTGCAGAATTAGCTCAGTCAGGGCTTCGATAATATCGTCAAATTCTGCCGCTGTGGGATTTAACTGACAACGTTCCAGAATCAGCCCAATGCTTTGCTCAGCTTCGTTCAGAATTGAGGCATCTGTTTCGGGTGCCGGGAATTCATTTCTCAGACGGTTAACCGTTTCGGTAAATAGCGGTGTATAAGACAGATTGAAATCGGCCGCGTTTTTATTGACAAAATAAAGTAGTTTTTCGCAATTGCCAGCAAAGGACAGCCCATTTTCTGCCCTAACAAAAGAATGCCAGTATTGACCTGCTGTTTCAAAAAGAAGTTGGTCCAGTCTGATTTCGGGAAATTCTTCTTCAATGATATTTTCCGTTAATTTTTGCTCCGGCAGTGGGAACAAGGCCTGGGCATCCAGCCGCTCAAACCCGGCAAGGTCATAACCAATAATATTTCTGAGAACCGGCAAGTGCTCATGAATGCCTTCACTGATGGATTGCTGGATATATTCCGCCAGCGGTAAAAAATAATATTCGCTTAGCTCGGTGTTGTACCAGATACTGCTTGCCGTAAAAGCATTTAATACGGGCAAAACATCTTCAAACTTACCGGCTTCAAACCTCTTGAGCAGCCAGTTTCCGGTTCTTTGCCAGGTCTCTGCAAATATCTTTTCTGTTTCTTCAAACGGGATGGTTACTTCGGTCGTAGCTACCTGGACCGGGCTGGCAGGAAGCGGTTTTTTCGGGATTTCAGTTTTTGGGGTTCGGGCAGGCTTGTTGATAAAAGCTGAATCGAGCCGGCGGCAAAAATCATCTATTAGTGGCAGCAATTCGCCGCGCCGGGACTCATCCCGAAACAGACTTGTATTACCTATAAAACCTACTATTTCCTGAAACACCGGGAAAATATCCTGACCGTAACCCTTGTTCTTTTCGGCTGCGGATTCCAGAACACGAATCAGCCTGGTACAACTAAATTCCAGCCCGGCATAACCATGAATCATACTGACTTCTTTTAAAAGGCGGAATTCTTTGACAATATCCTGCCGCGGAAATGGCGAAAACGGATCATCCGTCAACCGGCTCAGGTATTTTTGTAAGGCCAGTTGATGATCCCGGACTTCGGCCTGGAAGTATTCAGCAAGAACGTCGTCCACAGAATGGACTTTACTTTTTCCAACGGCTTTCGGCGCAAGTGTTTTACCGGAAATCATTCGTCCGGCCAGATCGGGTTCAGTCCGTACGAATTCAGCAACAGCACCGATCAGATTTTTAGCCCGTTCTCCGATTTCAGCCAGCCGAAGCCCGGCCTGATCCGATTCCATATTATGCCATTGCTCAAGTTCGGAGTGAAAGGAGAATCCGGCTGTAACTTTTGGTTTTATATCCTGTTCGAGGCACAGACTAACCAGGGCCTGTGTATTCTCCTGGGCCTCCCGAAGGGCATTTTCAAGATTTTTTTGTTTCTCGGCCCTGATAAACTCGGCGGCGGTGAGCAGGTTTTCCTGGTTGGAAGTTGGGCTGACCTGTTTGCTGATCATGCGCCGCAATTCGTTCTGGCTTTGTTCATCCTCTTTAAACAGGTCAAACAAGGTAATAAAATTTTCTGCCCAGCCGGAAAGGGAAACATCAACAACTGCCGGGTCAACATCATCCTGGTTTTCGATCATATCGAACAGGAATATGGCAAGATCATTGGTTGACTGGGAAGAAGCCAGTTCTTCGATAACGTCAAACGTTTTTTCCCTGGCCAGCAGATAATTTTTAAAATCAGAGATTAACTTTTGTCCCGCTGCATCCAGCTTCTTTCTGCTTTCCTGAACAATGCGCTCAGAAAATTCTGAAATAAAATAGGTATTAAAATCTATTTCGGCCGGGTGTTTATGCATTCTGATCCCCATCTTCTTTGGCTAATCTGAATTTCTCAACAGCCTGGCGTAAATTGACCGAGAGTTTTTCCAGCCGTTTGGCATCTTCTTCGGCCACACCGGCATTTCGGGCTGTTTCTTTGGCAATGGTGGCAATATTGACCAGCGAGGCCACGATATCTTTGGAGAAACGGGTTTGCTCCTGGGTGGCATTGGATATTTCGGCTGCCGAATGAGCTGAAATTTCGACGCTGCCAAGAATTTCGCGCAGAGCATCACCGGCTTCATCAACCAGTTTTGTGCCTTCAGTTACTTCGACCGTTCCGTTTTCCATAGCCCGCATGGTTTTGGTAATTCCATTCTGAATATCGACAATCAGCATGGATATTTCATCCGCCGAAGTACTGACCCGTTCGGCCAGGTTTCGGATTTCATCAGCAACTACGCTGAAGCCTCGTCCTGCATCACCAGCCCGGGCCGCTTCGATACTGGCATTGAGGGCAAGCAGATTTGTCCGGTTGGCAATGTCACCAATAAAATCCGTTATTTCACCGATTCTGGCCGAATGGTCGCCAAGCACTTTAACCTGCCGTGAGGCATCGCGCACTGAATCACGGATATGGTGCATTCCGGTAATTGATTTTTTAACGACATTTCCGCCGCGCTCAGCCACATTCTTAGCCATTTGGGCAGCTTCAGCGGCGCGTTGGGCGCTTTGGTTGGTGTTATTGATAAGATCGGCGATATCTTTAGCCGAATTGGTTGTTTTTTCGGTCTGCGAGGCCTGCTGTCCGGCACCCTCGGCCATACGCTGTATATTATCCAGAATGACCTCGGTTGATGAAGTAACTTCTTCGGCAGCCTTCTTGGCATCACGAACCAATGAGCTTAAATCGCTGATCATCAGATTAAAGGAATCGGCCAGGGCGCCCATGGTATCGGCGGTTACTTCAGCGGTAACCGTAAAATCGCCATTGGCTGCTGCGCTTACGGTTTTTAACAGATCGCGCATCTGTTTTTGAATTTTATCCCGTTCCTCTTCATTTTCTGTTCTGCTCTTAAAATGTGTTTCCAGAGTTTTCAGGGCGGAATCCAGTTCTTTGAAGTAAGCAGATTCTTCTTCCGGACGGAGCAGACTTTCCCCTTTTTTTAAGCGGTTAATATTTCTAATCTGCATTTCAAGATTTTGACCCAGTTTTCGCATCTGCCGAGCGACAATTATAAACAAAGTTAGAAAGCTCAGTAAGTAAAAACCGGCCCAGGCCATAAAACTATAAAAATTACTGAGCTGGGGCAGCGGCAGTGGTTTGGTTAGAACAAGAAAACCAAAGGTTGAATTATCTTTATCAGTCAAGGCCCGGACACCGGAAAGAGCCGGTTTTCCATTTTCAGGGAAAATTTTAATTATTGTTTTGTTTTGACGCAGACTAAGCTGCATTTCTGACCATAAGTCGAAGCTGAGACCAAGCATGGCATCACTGCCGGCGCTGGCTGTAATTTCGGTCAGATTACCTTTCTCACGGACAATTTTTACCGATCCGGCGTTAAGCCCGAAGTTTTCAGCGATGGATTTTAGCTGCCGGGTTACTTCGGTGTGGGCCGGCGTGCCGGATTGAAATGGTTTAATTTCCAGGCCGGCTGTCGAATTTTTAATCTGGGCCATAGCGAGGTCTGTCATTTGTTGAACGGTGCTGGCCTCAGCTTTTCTGATTTGGTCATTCATTTGCCAATAATGGAAAAAACCTGCACCGCACCATAGCAGAAAACTGATTATAAAATAAGTGAATAAGATTTTTCTGCTCAGAATTTTATCTGATGTATTCATTGAATCCTCTAATTAAACCGATAGCCTGAAATTTCTTTGACTGTGAACAAAGCTTCGACATCAATAAAATAAACCCGCCCGAAACGGTTATCCTCATAAATTCCGCTGATCAACTGGACATAACGTGGTGGAAGATCTCTTGTTGGCAATTGAACTTTATCCAGCGGCACATCAATCATGGTTATAACTTTTTCCACCAGCAGACCGGCCACAAATGAGGCGTTTGAAACAATAGCCAGATAATTTTCCGGCCGGACTACAAATCTTTGCCCATTGAGGAGATAAAGAAAATCAATGGCCATCTGCAGATTACCACGCAGGTTAAAAACACCGTTGATCGATTTATTGACATTCGGCAATTTTGTGATATGCGGAACGGGAAGCACTTCACGCAGAAATTCAACCGATAATCCATAAACCTGTCCGCCTATTTTTACCACGGATACTCTTTGCGTTTGATCCATACTATTTCAGCAGAGCCTTGATTTTTGATATTAAGTCCTCATCCCGGAATGGTTTTGGTAAAAATTCATCCGCACCTTCACTTCTTGCTTTCTCCACCATTTGCGGGGAATCTTTCCCGGACAACATAATAACTGGAATGTTCATGGAGGCTTTAATGGTTTTCAAAAGTTCAATTCCGCCAATATCCGGTAGCATCAGATCCAAAATAACCAGGGCCGGTTTTACCGAATCCAGTTTACTTAAACCATCTTTTCCGTTAACGGCGGTGTGAATACTGAAATCTTCATCTTCGAGTGCAATCTCAACCATTTTACGGATAACTATACTGTCATCAATAACCAATAATTTATTGGTTTTAACTGCGGGTTGTACAGGTTCGGTTTTAGGTTTAACAGGTTCAGGGGCTGCCACCGGTTTAACTGGTTCCGGGGCGGGTTCTTCCGCCAAGATAATTTCTTCCGGCTCCGGAACGGTTTCCCCGAACAGATCAAAATCGGATATTGTTTCTGTTACTGGGGTTTCCGCAGCCAGATCAAATTCAACCGAGGCCGGCATCTCCTCTTCGGCTACATTTATTTCAATTTCGGCTTCGAATCCATCCGGTTCAGCAGCCGCTTTCATAAACAAATCGGCGCCATCATTTTCTGCTAAGACCTCTGTGATTTCTTCCTGAATTTCTTCGGGTTCAATCAACGGCTCTTCCTGCGGCACTTCATCTGGTATGCTCAGGCTGACCAGATTTTCTTTTTCAAGTCTGGTAACGGCATCCAAAACCTGCGCTTCATTCATTTCAAGAATTGCCGCAATGGTTTTTACATCTAATTCATCATTTAGAAGAAAAAGGACTTTCCATGCTTCGTAGGGTAGTTTAAGCGTGTTAATTTTGGTTCCGATTTCTTCGTGGCGTTTATATCTTTCCACTTTATCCCCTTCCCTAAAGGTTCTACTTCTTATTCAATTCTTTCCATGAATTCTTCAGCCAACTGCAGGTAGGCAATTGCACCGGCTGAAGAAATATCTAAAAAAGCAACCGGTTTGCCAAGTGCCGGCGCTTCCGAGAGTTTTGAATTTCTTGGAATTTCAATTTTGAAAACCAGGTCTTTAAAGCTGTTTCGGATTTCATGGAGTATTTCTTTATGCTGGCGTACCCGTTTATCGTACATGGTGATTAAAAGACCGGTCAATTTTAAATCCGGATTATTGTGCATTCCGATCCGGCGGATAGAATGTAAGAATTTTCCAAGCGACTTTTTAGCAAAATATTCGCATTGTACCGGAATGAGTATCTGTTGAGCTGCAATAAGAGCATTTTGGGTAATACTGCCAAGGCTTGGCGGGCAATCCAGCAAAATATAGTCATATATCGAACTGACCGGAGTCAACACTGTTTTCAGCATTTGTCTTTCCAGCGCATAAGAAAATAATTCCAGTTCCTGCTCCTCATCCCGGACATTGGCCGGAATTATTTCAAGGTTCTGCAAGCCGATATCCGTAATGGATAAAGTTAAGGGTTGACGGTGAACAAGGATATCATACAAACCCGATTTCATCTGGTAATCATCCAGTTGGAATGAGGCAGCAATACTGCCCTGGGGATCCAAATCCACAATCAATACCTTTTTTTTCAGGATTGCCAGACTGGTCGCCAGGTTGATAACTGTGGTTGTTTTTCCGACACCGCCTTTTTGACTGGCGATCGCTACGACAATTCCCATTATTCTTTCTGTTTCAGCATTGGAATTTTAACTTCATGTTTCCGGGCAAATTCGATTGCCTGTTCATATCCGGCATCTGCATGGCGGAAAATACCCATCCCGGGATCGTTGGTCAGCACCCGTTCCAGGCGAATATCCATTTCCGGCGTACCATCGGCAACAATGACCTGCCCGGCATGTTGAGAATAACCCATACCAACACCGCCACCATGATGAAAGGAGACCCAGGAAGCACCCGAAGCAACGTTGGTCATGGCATTTAGCAGCGGCCAGTCGCTGATAGCATCACTGCCGTCTTTCATTGCTTCTGTTTCACGGTTTGGCGAGGCGACTGAACCCGTATCGAGATGATCCCGTCCTATAACAATTGGCGCCAAAACCTGTCCATCACGCACCAGTTTATTCAGGGCCAGGCCAAATTTGGCCCGTTCCCCGTAACCGAGCCAGCAAATCCGGGCCGGCAGTCCCTGAAAATGAATTTTCTCTTCAGCCATTTTTATCCAGCGGGCCAAGGCCTGATTTTCCGGAAACAATTCCAGTATGAGCCGATCTGTACGGTAAATATCTTTTGGATCACCGGATAATGCCGCCCAGCGGAAAGGTCCTTTCCCTTCGCAGAATAAGGGGCGGATATAAGCCGGCACAAATCCCGGGAAGGCAAAAGCATTAGCCAAACCGGCCTTTTCAGCCTGTGCCCGCAGGTTATTCCCGTAATCAAAAGCAATCGCACCTTTATCCTGCATATCTATTATCGCCTGACAATGCCGTTTCATTGAGTCGTAAGATTTTTGAATGTATTCCTGCGGTTTTTCCAATCTTAAGCGAAGGGCATCCTGGTATGGCAGCTGATATGGTACATATCCGTTAAGCTCATCATGAGCGCTGGTCTGATCGGTAACAATATCCGGAATCAAGCCTTTCTTCACCATTTCGGGCAGAATTGCTGCAGCATTTCCCAACAAACCAACAGATAGAGGTTTTTTTTCCTTTAACGCTTTATGGCATTTGGCCATGGCCTCTTCGATGGAGGCGGCCTGTTCATCAAGATAATGGTGCTCGATTCGCCTCCTGATTCTGGTTTCATCCACATCAATACATAAGGCCACTCCGTTATTCATAGTTACAGCCAGGGGCTGGGCACCGCCCATGCCGCCTAATCCGGCCGTAACAACTAATTTTCCGGTTAAGTCTCTGGTCTCAAATTGTTTGGCCAGAGCAGCGAAGGTTTCATAAGTGCCCTGCAGTATGCCCTGAGTGCCGATGTAAATCCAACTCCCGGCAGTCATCTGACCATACATGATCAATCCTTTTTGATCCAGTTCCCGGAATTTTTCCCAGGTTGCCCATTTGGGAACAAGGTTTGAATTGGCAATCAGAACGCGCGGTGCATAAGCATGAGTTTTGATTATGCCAACCGGCTTTCCCGATTGGACAAGCAGGGTTTCATCATTTTCCAATTCCTGTAGTGAATGGATAATAGCCTTGAGAGATTCCATGTTTCTGGCTGCTTTTCCATTACCACCATATACCACGAGGTGATCCGGATTTTCGGCCACATCAGGGTCGAGATTATTTAGCAGCATGCGTAAAGCCGCTTCCTGGTGCCAACCTTTACAGGTTAATTTATTGCCCATCGGCGTCTTAAATTTTTCCATTTTAAACCTCAATTATTGAGCAACTGATTAATGGTCTTAGTCAATTGATTATTTTTACTAATCACTTTGTAGGAAAATAAAACCCAGCCTGAAAATTCCGGGTTTATATTTTTCAAACGATAACTGACTTCTTCGGTACTTTGATTGTAAGCAGCCAATCCAATCTGGACCCTGGCCGGATCAATGAATTCGAGAAGAGTTTTATTATTCTTTTCATACAAACTTCTGTCAGGGGTGTAATTCATGACAATAACATAATCACAATATTTTTTATCGTTCCAGCTCTTCCAGTCCTGGGAAAATCTTTTTTGGGCATCGTCCAGATCAGCCTTAACCGCAACTGAAAACAGTAGTCCTGGAAATTGAGTCCTCAAAAAAAAACTGAATTCTTTCATCCTTGATTCCAGTTTTTCATTTTTCTGCTCATTGAACATTTCCTGCATCGATTTTATCAATCGCCGGTGATATTGTTTTGAATCGGCCTGAATATCTGAATAGATAGGTCTGACATAATGTTTTTGCTGAAATTCTGTTGTATTGGCAACCGAAAGGGCAGATTCAACTGACGGGTATCTGAAATAATCCAAATGGATACCGTCAAATTCATATTCATTTAGTATTTCCGAGGTCATGTCCTGAAAATAATTGAAGTACGAAAGGCAACCAGGATCAATAAAATAACCTTCTTCACCATTTTTTCTCAATTTTTTATAAGGTGAACTTTTAATGTCGAACGGCAAATCAAATAAATACTGTTCGGCCAAATAAAACGGATGACTTATCTGGGCCGGGCGCTGATCCCCTTGCCAGATAAAAAAGACATTTGCCCAGGCATGAACTTTTATTTTTTCCAAATGGGCTATAGTAATTATTTTATTCGTCAATTCCTTGTCAACATCCTGTCTTTCACCCAAGGCATAAATTTGAAGGTACCAGTCAGTCAATTTCAATTTTTTACTCAGGATGAGCAGATTTTGCAGCTCCGTCTCATTTTTAATATCACCGCGAACTACCCATATACCGCGTTGGCCTATATCCTGAGCTAAACAGGATTCATATAAAAAAAATAAAAAAATTAAATAAAAGAATTTTGTGACCATGACCTAATTGCTTGTTTTAAAAAGAATTAAATATAATCGCCAATAAATATGATATGCAAACAACAGGAATTGATAAAAAAAAAGCCCTTTGCATTAGGTGCAAAGGGCTTTTAGAAAAGTCACTTTATTTTATTCAGTAATCTGATCTGTTGTTTGCACAGATCCATCGACAATCGGATCATTCTTGTCTGCTGCTTTTTTAGGATTTTGGTTTACTGTTTCTTTGGTTTGTTTTTTAGCACGGGGTTTTTTCACTTTTGGTGCTTCATTTTCATTGAAGCCAACCAACTGAAAAATGGAAACCGGTGCATTATCGCCGAGACGATTACCTAATTTTATAATCCGCGAATATCCGCCATTCCTGTCCGCAAAAGTCGGTGCAATTTGCTCGAACAATTCGTCGACGACTTTTTTATTTTGCAGAAATTTGAAGGCCAGACGCCGATGATGCAGAGTTCCTTTTTTACCATAGGTAATCATGCGGTCAACATATTTACGCATTTCTTTAGCTTTGACAGTAGTGGTTCTGATTTCTTTGTGCTCCAGGACCTGGGCGACCAGATTGCGAATTAAAGCATTTCTGTGGCTGGTTGTCCGTCCGAGATGAGATCCTTTTTTATTATGGCGCATGGTTTATTCCTTCACAATCCGGCTTATTCTTCTGTCTTTATAAATTTGTCAATATTCATTCCGAAATTTAACGCACGTTCATTCAGAATTTTGCCCAGTTCCATCAGCGATTTACGGCCGAAATTTTTAAACTTCAGCATTTCGTGTTCTTCCTTGGTGACCAGATCACCAATTGTTTTTATATCGGCAGCCTTCAGGCAATTATGTGAACGGACTGATAATTCCAGTTCATCAACACTCATTTTTAATAATTTTTTTATTCTCAAGGTCTCTTCATCGATAACAGCAGTTTCTTCCTCCTCTGTATCAATATCAAAATTGATAAAGAGCTGAATATGATCCCGCAGTATTTTACCACTATAAGTCAAGGCGTCGTCCGGGGTAATACTGCCATCGGTTTCGATTTCAAGATATAGTTTTTCAAAATCGGTTCTTTGCCCGACCCGTGTATTCTCAACAGAATATCTGACATTCAGAATCGGAGAGAAAATGGAATCGATAGGTATAACGCCAATGGTATGATCATTAGCTTTGTTTTCCTCAGAGGTGGCAAAGCCGCGTCCCTTACCAATAAACAGTTCAATCTCCAGTTCAGCATCATCGTTTAATGTTGCGATATGCAGGTTGGGATTTAAAATTTCAAATTCGTTGGTATGGTTTTGAATGGTCTTTCCACTGAATTCGGCAGGACCTTTGATATGAATCAGCAGTCGGTCTGGTCTTTTGTTCAGCAACTTAATCCGGACTTGCTTAAGATTCAGAATGACTTCCGTCAAATCCTCATAAATACCAGGAATGGTCGAGAATTCATGCTGGATATTATTGACTTTTATCGCCGTAATAGCTGCACCCTGAAGAGAGGAGAGCAGTACACGGCGGAACATATTCCCAAGGGTGACCCCAAATCCTTTTTCCAAAGGCTGAATTATAAACCGGCCATAAGTATTTGAATAACTGCCCTCTTCGACTTCAATTCTCTCCGGCATTTGCAGGTTAGTCCAACTCATTGCATTCCTATTCTTTATTTTTAGAGTTTATTTCGAGTACAACTCAACAATCATGTTTTCCTGAATATTAACCGGAATATCGACACGCTGCGGGCGATCAACAAAAGTACCGGTCAATTTGGCCTTATCCAGGGTTAACCAAGGGTACATGCTGTCACCCTGTATTTTTTTCAATGATTCGTGAATAGCACTTAATTTTCTGCTTTTAGATTTAACCTGAATGGTATCACCAGGTTTAAGTGTATAAGACGGAATATTGACAATATGATCATTAACCAAAAAGTGACGGTGTAAAATCATTTGCCGGGCCTGATCACGAGAAACAGCCAAACCCAACCTGAAAATGGTATTATCAAGGCGGCTTTCAAGCAGCATTAATAAATTTTCTCCGGTTACGCCCTTCATCCGGTCGGCTCTTTTGAAAACCAGGCGGAATTGTTTCTCAAGAAGGCCGTACATGTATTTAACTTTTTGTTTTTCGCGCAATTGTAAAGCATAGTCTGAAACTTTTTTACGGTTTAAGCCATGCTGCCCGGGGGCATAGGATTTTTTAGCGAGAATCCTGTCAAATTTTGGATTTCCAAATATATTCTCGCCAAATTTTCTGACAATTTTTGCTTTCGGTCCAGTATATCTTGCCATTAATTACTCCAAATCACTGTTTTAAACACGTCTTCTTTTGGGCGGCCGGCAACCATTATGTGGTATTGGTGTAACATCCTTGATCGAAGTTACATTTAATCCTGAAGCCTGCAGCGACTTAATAGCCGCATCGCGCCCTGAACCCGGTCCCTTTACTTCAACATCAACACTTTGCAGGCCGCGATCGATGGCGGTTTTGGCAGCATTTTCAGCAGCGACCTGTGCTGCAAAAGGCGTGTTTTTTCTTGAACCCTTAAAGCCGACCTTACCTGCGGCAGCCCATGAAATGACATTTCCATAATTGTCAGTCAGGGATACAATCGTATTATTGAATGTTGATTTAATATGAGCCTTACCATGAGGATCAACATTTTTCTTTTTTACTTTTACTTTTTTCCTGGGTGAAGCCAAGTTACCCTCCTAAAACCTATTTTTTCTTTCCACTGACCAAACGTCTTCTTCCTTTGCGGGTTCTGGCATTTGTTTTTGTTCTCTGCCCACGAACCGGCAAACCGCGATGATGACGGTAGCCTCTGTTTGAATTGATATCCATCAGGCGCTTAATATTCATGTTTACTTCGGATTTTAAAGCACCTTCAACCTTAAATTCGTTCTGAATAATAGTTCGGATTTTTTTAATCTCTTCTTCATCGAGGTTGTTAACACGTTTATTAACATCCACCTCGGCCTGCGAACAAATTTTTTCAGCTGATGGTCGCCCTATTCCAAAGATATAGGTCAGACCAATAACAACCCGTTTGTTTTTGGGTAAATCTACGCCAGCTATACGAGCCAATGCCGCCTCCTATCCTCTTAGCCTTGACGTTGCTTATGTTTTGGGTTTTTACTGCAAATAACCCGTACAACACCATTTCTTCGAATAATCTTGCATCCATCACAGATACATTTTACAGATGGTTGAACTTTCATTCTATTTCCCTGCTATTTATAGCGATAAACTATCCGACCTCTGGTTAAATCGTAAGGTGAAAGCTCCAGACTCACTTTATCACCCGGTAATATTTTTATAAAGTGCATTCTCATCTTTCCGGAAATATAGGCCAGAACCTGATGCCCATTCTCCAGGCCGACAATAAAAGACGCATTTGGTAATGTTTCTTTAATAATGCCATCGATGCGAATTGAATCCTGTTTTTTACTCACAAACCTAATCCTTAAAACCTGGTCAGAACCACCGGTCCGTCTTTTGTAATTGCCACTGAATGTTCAAAATGAGCAGATGGCGTTCTGTCAACCGTCCGAACTGTCCATTGATCTTTATCCACATAAACCTGGTATTTGCCAAGATTAATCATAGGCTCAATGGCTAAAACCATACCTTCTTTCAATCTCGCCCCTTTTCCCGATTCACCGTAATTTGGCACCTGTGGATCCTCATGTGGGTGTAAACCTACACCATGACCAACCAAATCCCGAACTACAGAAAATCCATTACTTTCAGCAAGAAGCTGGACTGCATAGGAAATATCGCCTACTCTGTTTCCCGGAATGCATTGCCTTATTCCATCATTGAGACATTGTTCGGTAACCGAACATAATTTTTTAATTGTCGCATCAACCACCCCGACTTCAAAAGTCCGGGCGCCGTCTCCAAAGAAACCATTAAGCTCTACACCAATGTCTATCCCAACAATATCACCTTCTTTTAGTTTGTAGGAACCCGGTATTCCATGAACAACAGCATCATTTACGGAAATACAAGCCGCAGCGGGAAAACCATACAGTCCTTTGAAGGCTGGCCTGGCATTTTTACTGAGAATGAACGCTTCTACTATCGTATTCAACTCAAGCGTCGTGATGCCTGACTGAATATAAGTCTTAATGTAATCTAAACTTAAAGCAACGATCTCATTGCTTTTCCGAATGGACTCTATCTGATCTGCTGTCTTTAAGTAAATCATCCTGGATCATCTTCTGCCCCGGATACGGCCGGACTTCATAAAACCATCATAGTGCCTGGTAAATAACTGCGATTCAACTTGTTGCAGAAAATCCAGAGCAACGCCAACGATGATCAACAAGCCTGTCCCACCAAAGAAGGAAGCCAGACTGTAGGATACATCCAAAAATTTGGCCAGTATCGCCGGGATAATGGCGATTACAGCAAGGAATATGGAGGCCGGTAAAGTAATCTTGGTTAATATATTATCCAGAAATTCTGATGTTTTTTTACCCGGACGAACACCTGGAATAAACCCACCCTGTTTTTTCAGATTATCGGCCACATCAACCGGATTCAGGGCTATCGCAGTATAAAAATAAGTAAAGAATACTATGATCAAACCATAGACAATCCAGTAAAACCAGCTATCCATCTGGAAAAGACCTTTCAGGGTAATCATCCAGTCGTAGCTTGGGAAAAAGTTCAATACGGTTGATGGAACAAACATTATTGCCTGAGCAAAAATAATCGGCATCACACCGGCAGTATTTACTTTTAGGGGAAAATGTGTGTTGACACCGCCATAGACTTTACGACCGACCACTCTCTTGGCATATTGAATTGGGATTTTCCGTGTGCCCTGAGTAAGCAAAACGACCACTGCAATAATGCCAAGGGCCAGTGCAAGCAGGACTAAATAAAACAGAAGGTCACGCTGACCGCTTACAAAAATTGTGTATTCCTGCATGATGGATTGGGGAAGCCGGGCAATAATGCCTGAAAATATGATCAGAGAAATTCCGTTCCCGATACCCCGGTCGTCAATCTGTTCACCAAGCCACATAATCAGCATTGTTCCTGTAGCCATCGATAACATGGTCATTAACTGGAAGCCAAAACCTGGGGTAGGAACGGCTAATCGTCCATCCGCCAATTGAATGCTCTGCAAGAAAATGGCCACACCATAAGCTTGTAACGCTGCAATACCAAGAGTGCCATAGCGTGTCCATTGCATAATTTTTTTCCGGCCTTCTTCACCTTCGCGCTGCAATTTTTGAATAGTCGGAACCACGGCGCCCATGAGCTGAATGATAATCGAGGCGCTAATGTAAGGCATAATTCCGAGACCAAAAATGGCGGCTTTACTAAAGGCTCCGCCGGCAAAAAGATCATACAATCCAAACAAAGTGTTTTGCAGGTTTTTAAAACCTTCCGATAATACCGCGGTATCAATACCAGGTGTAACGATATGTGTACCGATACGCTCAACAGCAAGGATCATTAAGGTGAATAAAATTCTTTTCCTCAGATCATCGATTTTAAAAATGTTTCGGAAAGTATTCAAAATCATAATAATGTGACCGTTCCGCCGGCCCTTTCAATTTTTTCCTGAGCTGACTTGCTGACCGCATGTACCTGGATATTCAGCTTTATTGAAATTTCACCATCGCCCAGCAATTTAACCGGCTGCCGTTCATTCCGGACTAATCCATTCTCAAAAAGAAATTTTGAATCGATCATATCAGCAGCGGTGAAATTGACCAGATTTTTCAGATTGACGACCTGATAAAAAATTTTATTTAACGGATTGAACCCGAATTTTGGCAAACGTCTTTGAATTGGCATCTGCCCGCCTTCAAACCAGGCTCTGCTTTTTGATCCGCCTCTGGAATGATATCCTTTATGGCCGCGACCTGCGGTTACGCCATTGCCGCTGCCTTCGCCCCGGCCGCGTCTTTTCTTATTTTTTGTTGAACCTTTGGCAGGTTTTAAATGTCCTAAATCCATTCTTTAGCCTTTCCGCTTCGAATTATGCTTCTTCAACCGCCAGCAAATGTTTCACCTTATTGACCATGCCCAAAATCTGCGGTGTAGCGGTATGAACTACACTGGCCCGAATCCGGCGCAGACCCAAAGCTCTTACGGTTTCTTTTTGGGTTTTATCATAACCAATAACACTGCGGATTTGTGTAATTTTTATTTTTCTTTCAGACATGTTTTTTCCCTTCTCAGCCCTGGAATAATTTTTGAATTGAAATTCCACGGCGTTTAGCGACATTTTCAACACTCATCATTTTGCGCAAGCCTTCAAAAGTAGCCTTGCAAACATTATGAGGGTTTGAAGAACGGATCGACTTAGTAAGAATGTCTTTGATACCGGCCGCTTCGCAGATCGCCCGTATTGGTCCGCCGGCAATTACACCGGTACCAGCTGAGGCAGGATGCATAACAATATATCCGGCGCCGAATTTACTGGTTATCGGATGGGGAATAGTGTCGTTTACCAAACTTACCTTGATCAGGTTCTTTTTTGCCTGATCGGTTGCTTTATTTATTGCGTTGATTACTTCGTTGGCTTTGCCCATGCCTAAACCAACCACACCATGGCCGTCTCCGACAACAACGATAGCATTGAAGGAAAAACGTCGGCCACCTTTCAACACTTTGGCCACCCGTGTAATGTGAACTACCTTTTCCTTGAGCTCAATTTCTGACGCACTAATACGATCTACCACCATGAACTCCTTCGTTAAAATTCAAGTCCGCCTTCGCGGGCGGCATCAGCAAAGGCTTTAATTCGCCCATGATAGATATACCCGTTCCGATCAAATACGACTTTTTTAATTTCTTTTTTTACCGCTTCTTCAGCAAAGGTTTTACCCAGTATTATCGCGGCATCGGTTTTTGTTTTAGCCGAGCTTAATTTTTCCTTAACAAGACCACTGTTATTAAACAGGCCAAGCAGTACCTGATGGTTGACATCATCGACAAGCTGGGCATGAATGTACTTCAGACTTCTATACACCACGAGTCTTGGTTTTTCCTGGGTACCGATAATTTTTTTCTTACGTTTATCAGACATTTTTAATCCCGTTTTTTATTTACCAGCTGTTTTACCGGCTTTACGGCGGACATGCTCACCACTGTACCTAATACCTTTGCCTTTATACGGCTCAGGTTTTCTGAAACTCCTGATTTTTGCCGCAACCAGGCCGACCATTTCTTTATCAATTCCTTCGATAATTATTTCGGTCGGAGTTGGTGCGGTTATTTTCAGGGTCTGCGGAACCGAGACCAGAATCGGATGGCTATAGCCTATAGTCAGTTGAAGTTTTGTGCCTTTGACTTCGGCCTTGTAACCAACTCCAACGATTTCCAGTTTTTTCTGAAATCCGGTGGTCACACCAAGAACCATATTTTGAACCAGGGCTCTGGTCAATCCATGAAAGGCTCTGGATCGTTTTTCATCTGAATCGCGCTCAATGGTAATTTCATTATTCGTGATATTAATTTTTACCGGACCGGAAAATTTTTTATTTAATTCTCCTTTTGGACCTTTGACACTCAGAATTAAATCTTCACTGAGGCTGGCGCTAACATTTGCCGGTACGGCAATCGGCATTTTTCCTATACGAGACACTGTTGCTTACTCCTTTACCAGATATAGCAGAGCACTTCACCACCAACATTCTGCCTGGCAGCTTCACGGGCCGTAATTACGCCCTTTGGTGTAGTGAGGATTGCTATTCCCAAATGATTCATGACTCTTGGCAAATTATCTGCGCCAACATAAGCACGACGGCCGGGCGTACTGACCCGGATCAGCTTCTGAATAACTGAATTGCGATTTTCATCATATTTCAGCCACATTCTGATCAGCCCCTGTTTACCATCTTCGATCACGATATATTTACTGATAAAACCCTGTTCTATTAATATTCTGCTGAGTTTTCTTTTCAGATTTGAAGCGGGAATATCAACGTATTTTTTTTGGGCCTGCAATCCATTCCGGATTCGCGTCAAATAATCTGCAATTGGATCAGTCATTGACATAATACTATAACTCCTAACTCTGTTTTTACCAGCTCGCTTTTACAATTCCCGGAATTTCACCCTGAAGGGATAATTGCCTGAAACAGAGCCGGCATAGTCCAAAATGCCGCATATAAGCTCGCGATCTGCCGCAACGACTACAACGGGTATATTCTCTGACTTTAAATTTTTGCTCTTTTTTTGATTTGTTAATCAAGCATTTCCTGGCCAAGATGAACCTCTAATGTTAATTATCTGCTTTTTTGAACGGAAAACCAAAGGCTTTCAGCAGTTCATATCCTTCTTCATCTGTTTTCGCGGTAGTCACTATCGTTATATCAAAACCGCGGATTTTATCAATTTTATCTACGTTGATCTCTGGGAAAATGATCTGCTCGCGAATACCCAGAGAATAATTTCCCCGGCCATCGAAGGACTTGTCATTATACCCGCGGAAATCGCGGACCCGCGGCACAGCCAAAGAAATGAAACGGTCCAGGAATTCAAACATTCGCTGCCGGCGCAGGGTAACGGTTGTACCGATTTTCATTCCCTGGCGAAGTTTAAAGTTTGAAATCGCTTTCCGGGCCTTGGTAACCACAGGCTTCTGTCCGCAAATTATAGCCATGTCACTGATGGCATTCTCCAGCTCTTTGGCATCCTGAATGGCTTTGCCAACACCGGCATTGAGGTTGATTTTTACCAGTTTTGGAACTTCATTAATATTTTTGTACTTGAATTTATCCATCATTATCCGGATAATTTCATCTTTGTACTTCTTCTGTAGTCTTGGAGTATATTCCGCCATTTTTTCGCCCTTATGCATTATCCTGAATGATTTCACCCTGGCATTTTGGGTTTTTGCAGTATCTTACTTTTTTGCCATCTTCCAGGAATTTATAACCGACCTTGGTGGCCACATTAAATTTTGTGGAATAATATAGCACATTGGAGACGTGGATCGGCGCTTCCTGCTGCATAATTCCACCCTGTGGATTTTTCTGTGTTGGGCGGGCATGTTTTTTTATAATATTCACACCCTCCACCAGAACTTTATCCTTATCAGGATAAACCTTTAAGACCCGGCCTACTTTATTCTGGAATTTGTCTTTTCCCGATATGACTTTAACCATATCACCTTTACGAATTTTCATCGATTTTCCTCCGCCTGTTACAGCACTTCAGGCGCTAATGAAACAATTTTCATAAATTGCTTTTCACGCAATTCCCGGGCAACCGGACCAAATATACGGGTACCTCTTGGTTCACCCTGGTTATCAAGTAAAACGGCTGCATTTTCATCAAACCGAATATAGGTTCCATCAGGGCGGCGGACTTCTTTTTTGGTGCGGACGATTACGGCCTTGGAAACTTCGCCTTTTTTAACCGCTCCGCCTGGTATTGCGCTTTTCACAGCAACCACAATTATATCGCCGACGGTACCATATCTTTTGCCTGACCCGCCAAGCACACGTATACAGGATACTTTCTGCGCTCCGGAATTATCGGCTACATTTAATCTTGTGTATTCTTGAATCATTGGCCTGTCCTTAGTGTACCGGTTATTTCACTTTTTCAACAATTTCCACCAGACGCCATCTTTTGTCTTTGCTTAGCGGCCGGGTTTCCATGATTTTTACAACATCACCCTCTCTGCACACATTTTCCTGATCATGTGCCTTCAGGTGGATTGTTCTCTTTACAAATTTTCCATAAACCGGATGGGGCAGCCGACGTTCTACAGCAACGGTAATGGTTTTATTCATTTTATTACTGACTACTTTACCAATCCTGGTTTTACGTAAACCACGCTTAATATCCATGTCGTTTCTACCTTATTGTTTAACCTTGTGGATACCCAGTTCATGCTGGTGCATGTATGTTTTAATTCGGGCGATTTCCCGCCGCACCGTGCGCAGCCGCAAGGGATTGTTTAACTGATGGGTCGCCTTCTGCAGGAGCATATTCTCCATATCCTGCTGTACTTGAATCAGCCTGTCCTTCAATTCGTCTGAGGAAAGGGCTGAGTAATTTTCACGATTTTTCATTTTGCCGTTACCTTATTCATTTGCAATAAATTTTGTTTTTATCGGCAATTTGTGTGCAGCCAGCCGCATGGCTTCTTTGGCCAGCTCAACATCCACACCTTCCAACTCGAACATGATCCGCCCGGGCTTTACAACAGCTACCCAAAATTCCGGACTGCCTTTTCCTTTTCCCATACGTGTTTCAGCAGGTTTTTGAGTTACCGGCTTATCGGGGAAAATACGGATCCAGACTTTGCCGCCTCTTTTAACATGCCTGGTGATAGCAATACGACTTGCTTCGATTTGTCTGCTGCTTATCCATCCTGATTCCATAGCTTTAAGACCATAAGTTCCAAAAGCGAGATAATTGCCTTTCTGGGCATTGCCTTTCATCCGGCCACGGTGAGTTTTTCTATATTTAACTCTCTTCGGCATTAACATGATACTTACCCCTCAATTCCTATCTTTTACCAATCACTTCACCGTTGAAAATCCAGACCTTAACACCAATTGAGCCATAGGCAGTCTGAGCAGTGTAAACGGCATAGTCAATATCTGCCCGAAGGGTGTGAAGAGGAATTCTTCCAATTTTGTATTGTTCTGTCCGGGCCATTTCTGAACCACCCAGGCGGCCAGAGCACATGATTTTAATTCCTTCAGCACCAACCCGCATCGTAGTTTGCAACGCTTTTTTCATAGCCCGTCTGAAACTGACCTTACCTTGCAATTGCTTACCAACGTTTTCGGCAACCAGGTAGGCATCCAATTCAGGCTTTTTTATTTCCGAAATATTGATTTGCACTTCTTTACTGGTCAGTTCTTTTAATTCTTCACGGAGCTTATCGACTTCGGCCCCTTTTTTCCCGATGACGATACCGGGACGGGCGGTGTGAATATTTAAAGTTACTCTTTTTACCGTACGTTCAATTTCAATTTTTGAAATGGAAGCTTTTTCCAGCCGGCTACGGACATATTTTCTTAAGCGCAAATCTTCTTCCAGAGTTTTAGCAAAATTGCGCTCATCGAACCAACTGCTGTTCCAGTTTTTTATAATGCCTAACCTCAGACCAATCGGATGTGCTTTTTGTCCCACACCATTCTCCTTTTTAGAGACTTATTTATGCTCAACGATAATTGTTAAATGGGAAGTACGTTTTCTGATTTTACCGGCCCGACCCATTGACATCGGCCGAAATCGCTTCAGAGTTGGACCTGAATTTACAAAGGCTGTTTTGACAAACGCCTGTTTCATTTCGACACGAATTTCGCTCTCCACATTTCCAAGATTGGCGAACGCTGAACGAATAGCCTTTGAAACCGGTTCAGCGGCATTTTTACGGGTGAAATGAAGAAGATTCAAAGCATCCTCAACACTTAGTCCCCGAACGATATTTATTACCCGTTGGATTTTTTGCGGAGACATTCTTATAAATTTTACGTGCGCTGCGGCTTCCATTTTTTCTCCATTCACCTATTTAATTCGGGCCGAACGTTCTGCCATTTTTCCACCATGACCACGGTAGGTGCGGGTCGGCGCGAATTCACCAAGCTTATGACCAACCATATTTTCACTTACATAAACTGGAATAAACTTAATCCCATTATGAACAGCGATGGTATGACCAACAAATTCAGGCGGAATAGTACATCTCCTGGCCCAGGTTTTTACCACAACTTTTTTACCCTCATTATTCAGTTTGCCGATTACCTTATCCAGGTTTTCATCAATATAAGGGCCTTTTTTAACCGACCTTGCCATATTCTCTCCTACTTGCGACGCTTCAATATCATTGCGCTCGAAGCTTTTCTTTTCTTGCGCGTTTTCAAACCTTTACTCTTCTGCCCCCAAGGCGAGCACGGTTGACGACCGCCCGAAGTTTTACCTTCTCCACCACCCATCGGGTGATCAACCGGGTTCATGGCCACACCGCGGACATTTGGACGTTTACCCATCCATCTTGACCGACCGGCTTTACCGATGGAAATATTCATATGATCGATATTAGAGACCTGGCCGATGGTAGCAAAACAATGGGCCGGGATTTTGCGAACTTCACCAGAAGGCATTCTAATAAGCGCAAATTTCCCTTCTTTTGCCATCAACTGGGCAGCGGCTCCGGCACTTCTGGCCAACTGAGCGCCTTTTTTCTCTTTCATTTCGATGGCATGTATGGTGACCCCAACCGGAATGCGTTCCAGGGGAAGTGCATTGCCTGGTTTAATGGCCACATTTTGACCAGAAACGATTTCGTCACCAACCGATAACTGATCCGGTGCCAGAATGTAGCGTTTTTCCCCGTCTTTATAGTGCAAAAGAGCAATACGGGCCGTGCGGTTCGGATCATATTCAATCGAGGCAACCAATGCCGGTATATCAAATTTATCTCTTTTAAAGTCAATTATTCTGAATCTGCGTTTATGACCGCCGCCGCGATGCCATGAGGTGACCCGACCCAGGTTATTTCTGCCACCGGATTTTTTAAACGAGACCAGCAGACTTTTTTCAGGATAATCACGTGTGATCTGTGCAAAGTCGCTGACCGTTGTATAACGCAGGCTCGGTGTAATTGGCTTGAATACTTTAATTCCCATGAAAAACTCCTAATTAAGCATTACCGAATAAATCTAAGTGGTAATCTTTTTCCAGTGTGACAACTGCCTTCTTCCATCCTGGCCGGCGGCCATAAAAACGCCCTTTTTTGGTCATCTGCTGACGCATTTTACCAGGCATATTCATGGTGTGGACTGATTTTACCTTAACTTCGAAACGCTTTTCAATTTCACTTTTTATCTCAATTTTATTGACGTCATTTGCTACCTGGAAAACATATTTATTCAGTTTTTCCTGCAAACCGGCAATTTTCTCTGTGTAGAGAGGCTTGACAATTATTTTTTTGACTTTCATTAGCCCAGCACCTCATTGACTTTCTGCAATGCACTTTGCTGCAGAATGATCGTATCTGCCTTCAGCACATCGAATGTTGAAAAATTCGGACCATGACAAACTGAAACATTCATCAGATTTGCAACAGATTTAACTATTGCCGGTGCCAAATCTGCCGTACAGATCAGAACTTTCTTTTCGCCAATATTAATGGCAGAAAGAAGCCGCACTATACTCTTTGTTGATGGTTTGTCAAAATTAAAATCTTCAGCAATAAATATTTTAGACTGCTGTGCTTTGTACGTCAAAGCCGATTTTCTGGCCAGTCTTTGAACTTTTTTATTCACATCAACATGATAGGTATGAACTTTCGGTCCAAATACCCGACCCCCGCCAACATGATGCGGCGCTCTCGAACTACCCTGCCGGGCCCGGCCTGTGCCTTTTTGACGGAACGGTTTTTTACCGCCGCCGCTTACCTCAGTTCTACCCTTCGATTTGTGGGTACCCTGATGCCGGTTAGCCTGCACACGTCTGACATCAAGCCAGATGGCATGATCATTTGGCTCTATGGCAAATATGGATTCCATCAGTTCGGCTTCGCTGCCGGATGGGCTTCCTTCTTTTGTATAAACTGGCAATTTCATCTTAATTCCCGGTCTTATTAATTTTGTATTTCAAGTAACGATTGTTTTGCGCCGGGCAACGGACCTTTTAAGAAAAGTAAACCATTTTCCAGATCAACCCGCACGATCATGACCTTTTTAATTTTCTTCCGGTCATTACCCATCCGTCCGGCCATTTTCAAACCTTTATACACCCTGGATGGATAAGAACTCTGGCCGAGTGAGCCTGGTGCACGAAGCCGGTCCGATTGACCATGCGTGGAAGGTCCGCCACTGAAACCATGACGCTTTACACCACCCTGAAACCCCTTACCCTTGGACACACCTGAAACCGTAACCAGGGTTCCGACCTTGAAGATATCGACTGTCAGCTCATCACCGACGTTGGCGCTATCCTGTTCTTTAAATTCAAATTCCTTCAGAAATCTTTTCGGTGTAACACCACTTTTGGCGAAATGTCCTTTCACCGGCGCTTTGACATTCTTTGTTTTCAAATCATCATAAGCTATCTGAACAGCGGAATAGCCGTCATTTTCTTGTGTTTTGACCTGAATAACATAACAGGGACCTGCTTTTACCACAGTTACAGGAATGAGCAATCCCTGTTCAGTGAAAATTTGGGTCATCCCGATTTTTTTACCTAATAAACCAGCCATGCTTATCTCCAACCCACTAAAGGCATCAGGTTTTGATTTCAATATCGACGCCGGCCGGAAGCTCGAGCTTCATCAGCGCATCAACCGTTTTACCGGTGGCGTTCAGGATATCAATTAATCGTTTATGAATTCTTGTTTCGAATTGCTCACGCGATTTTTTGTCGACATGCGGTGAGCGCAGTACAGTATATACCGAGCGATCCGTCGGCAAAGGAATCGGCCCGGACACATTTGCCCCGGTCGACCTGGCTGTCCTGATGATTTTATCTGTCGATTTGTCGATCAGATTATGATCATAGGCTTTTAATCGGATTCTGATACTTTGGTTTGCCACCAATTACTCCATTCCTTATGCAATAATTTCTGAAACGACGCCGGCGCCAACGGTACGACCGCCCTCACGGATCGCAAAGCGCAGCTCTTTCTCCATGGCGATCTCTTTTAGCAATTCAACTTCCACGGTGATATTATCGCCCGGCATAACCATTTCGACGCCTTCCGGCAGCTTGACCGATCCGGTCACATCCGTTGTCCGGAAGTAGAACTGCGGACGATAACCATCGAAGAACGGGGTATGACGGCCGCCTTCATTTTTGTCCAAAACGTACACTTCGCCCCTGAATTTGGTATGCGGGGTAATTGAACCCGGCTTGGCTGCAACCATACCGCGCTCTAATTCTTCCTTATCCACACCGCGCATCAACAGACCAACGTTGTCGCCGGCTTCACCACGATCGAGCAGTTTACGAAACATTTCCACACCGGTAATAACGGTCTTACGCTTTACACCAAGACCAATCAGTTCAACCTCTTCGCCAACCTGTACCACACCGCGCTCGATACGGCCGGTACCTACGGTGCCGCGGCCGGTAATCGAAAATACGTCCTCAATCGGCATCAGGAAGGGCTTGTCAATTTCACGAACCGGAGTCGGGATAAAACTGTCGACCGCAGCCATTAATTCAAAAATGCACTGCTGCGCAGATTCATCATCCGGGTGACCAAGCGCATTCAAAGCACTGCCCCGGATAATCGGTGTTTCATCGCCCGGAAATTCATAGCTGGTCAGCAATTCACGAAGTTCAAGCTCGACCAGCTCCAGCAATTCAGGATCATCAACCTGATCCACTTTATTTAAAAAGACAACCATCGATGGTACGTTTACCTGGCGGGCCAATAAAACGTGCTCACGGGTCTGCGGCATCGGACCGTCAGCAGCGCTGACAACCAGTATCGCACCGTCCATCTGGGCGGCACCGGTGATCATGTTCTTGACATAGTCGGCATGACCCGGACAGTCCACATGGGCATAGTGCCGGTTTTCAGTCTGGTATTCAACGTGGGCTGTGGCAATGGTAATACCGCGCTCACGCTCTTCCGGTGCATTGTCGATACTGTCAAAACTGCGAAATTCCGCTCCACCCTTTTTGGCCAACGCCTGGGTTATCGCTGCGGTCAAGGTCGTTTTGCCGTGATCCACGTGGCCAATCGTGCCGATGTTCACGTGAGGCTTTGTCCTCGAAAATTTTTCCTTAGCCATTCTTCCTCCGGGATATTATGCCGTACCTTTAACCGACAAAATTATTTCTTCTGCCAAACTTTTCGGTACATGACTATAATGGTCAAATTGCATTGTATAAATTGCCCGTCCCTGTGTGATGGAGCGGAGCGTGGTCGCATAACCGAACATATCGTTCAGGGGTACTTCTGCACTTACGACCTGGGCGTCTTTTCTTGGTAAAATACCTGATATTTTGCCGCGCCTTGAATTTAAGTCACCGATTACGTCACCCAGATATTCATCCGGGACAACAACTTCTACAGAAGAAATCGGCTCGAGCAGAACGGCACCGGCTTTCCGGCAGGCTTCTTTTAACGCCATTGATCCGGCTATCTTAAAGGCCATTTCGTTTGAATCAACATCATGATAAGAACCATCAAACAAACGGACTTTGACATCTTCCATCGGGTAACCGGCTAACACACCATTTTTCAGCGCTTCGCCAATTCCTTCTTTGACCGGGTTGATATATTCTCTTGGCACCACACCGCCAATTATACCATCAATAAATTCGTAACCTTTGCCCTGTTCATTGGGCTCGACTTCAATCCAGACATGGCCATACTGACCACGTCCGCCGGATTGACGAATAAATTTACCTTCCGCTTCAACTTTTTTAGTGATGGTTTCCTTATAGGCAACCTGCGGCTTACCGACATTGGCGGCCACTTTGAATTCACGCATCAGGCGGTCAATAATAATTTCCAGATGAAGTTCACCCATTCCACTGATAATGGTCTGTCCGGTTTCTTCATCGGTACGGACCCGGAATGTAGGATCCTCATCGCTCAGTTTCTCCAGAGAGATCGACAATTTATCCTGATCTGCCTTGGTTTTTGGCTCAACCGCAACAGAGATTACCGGTTCGGGGAAATGCATTTTCTCAAGAATGATATGATTGCTCTCATCGCAGAGCGTATCACCGGTGCGGGTATTTTTTAAACCAACCATCGCTGCAATATCACCTGCAGAAATCAAATCGATGTCCTCACGGTGATTGGCATGCATCTGAAGCAGACGGCCAACCCGTTCCTTCTTCCCGCTTACAGAGTTAAATACATAACTGCCGCTTTTAATTTTGCCTGAATAAACCCGGATAAAAGTGAGGCGGCCAACATAAGGATCAACCATGATTTTAAAAGCCAGTGCAGCGAAAGGTTCATTATCTATGGGATTGCGGAAAATTTCGGTATCATTTTTCGGATATATACCTTTTACTGCGCCCTTATCCGTTGGTGATGGCAGATACTCAACAATGGCATCCATCAAACGCTGGACGCCTTTATTCTTGAAGGCTGAGCCACAAAAGACCGGTGTAAAACGACCGTCTAATACCGCGGCACGAACAGCATTTCTTACCTCATCCGGAGATATCGCTTCGCCTTCGAGATATTTCATCATTAATTCTTCATCATAATCAGCCACGGATTCGAGAATTTCAGTCCGGTATTTCGTGGCCAGTTCTATCAAATCCTTGGGAATTTCACAGACTTCATATTCAGTACCGAGTGAGCTTTCATTATAAAGCACCGCTTCCATATTAACCAGGTCAATCAAACCGGTAAACATATCTCCGGCACCGATAGGAATTTGCAGGGCAACCGGAGTAGCGCCGAGACGGTTGCGCATCATTTGCAGAACATTATAGAAGTCCGCTCCGATACGATCCATTTTATTAACAAAGGCAAGACGGGGCACGCCGTATTTATCTGCCTGCCGCCATACCGTTTCAGACTGAGGCTCTACGCCGCCGACTGCACAAAACAATGCCACCGCTCCATCAAGAACACGCAGTGAGCGTTCCACTTCGACTGTAAAGTCAACGTGGCCAGGAGTATCGATAATATTGATCTTTGAATTACGCCATTCAATTGTCGTTGCCGCTGAAGTGATGGTTATACCGCGCTCTTTTTCCTGCTCCATCCAGTCCATAGTTGCCGCACCATCATGGACTTCACCCATACGATGGAGACGACCGGAGTAATAGAGTATGCGCTCTGTAGTAGTAGTCTTCCCGGCGTCAATGTGCGCCATGATGCCTATATTCCGCACCTGCGTTTTTTCAAACGACTTCGACATGCAATAAATCCTTTATATTACCAGCGGAAATGGGCGAAGGCTTTGTTGGCTTCAGCCATTTTATGAGTTTCTTCACGTTTCTTGATCGACGATCCTTCTTTTTTAAAGGCCGCCATTATCTCTCCAGCCAGTCTTTGAGCCATGGTCTTTTCGGCGCGCTCTCTCGAATAACGAACCAGCCAGCGGATAGCCAGAGCAATTCTTCGGTCACGACGCACTTCCATCGGAACCTGGTATGTAGCGCCGCCAACACGGCGGGATTTTACCTCCAGAAGAGGGGCAACATTTTCCATCGCTTTTTCAAACACCTCTAATGGATTTGCTTTCAGCTTCTGTTCAATTAATCCCATGGCATCATAAAAAATTGTCTCAGCTACGCTTTTTTTACCGGCATACATCATTCCGTTGACAAATTTTGCGACAACACGATTTTTATATTTCGGGTCAGGCAGAATTACTCTTTTTTGAGCCCTTCTTCTTCTTGCCATATTATCTCCAGCTATTCGATCTTATTAGATCAGGATTTTGGTTTCTTTGTGCCGTATTTCGAGCGGCCTTGCTTACGGTCATTCACGCCGGCTGTATCCAGGGTACCCCGGATGATATGATAGCGTACTCCCGGCAAATCTTTCACACGACCACCGCGGATCAGGACAATTGAGTGCTCCTGGAGGTTGTGACCTTCACCCGGAATATAGGCCGTTACCTCTATGCCATTGGTTAATCGGACACGGGCTACTTTCCGCAAAGCCGAGTTCGGCTTTTTGGGTGTTGTAGTATAAACACGTGTACAAACGCCTCTTTTTTGCGGAGATGCACCCAGAGCCGGTGCTTTTGTTTTCTTGATTACATCCTGACGACCCTTGCGGATCAACTGATTAATAGTCGGCAAAGCCGTTCCTCCGATAAATGGTTAGAGCCTGTCAATATAATTGTCGTTTTATATTTTATCAAGCGCTTCTTCTAATTTTCTTCTGCTTTTTCGTCGAAAAATTCAACTTCATCTGTGCTGCCCAATTCCGGTTCCATCTCATATTCCATGGCATTGTATTTTGCCATTCCGGTACCGGCAGGAATCAGATGACCCATAATCACATTCTCCTTCAATCCGATCAATTCGTCTTCCTTGCCTGCTGTTGCGGCCTCGGTCAGGACTTGTGTCGTTTCCTGGAAAGAAGCTGCCGAAATAAAGCTGCGTGTCGTCAGCGAGGCCTGGGTAATTCCAAGCAGAATCGGGCTGTAGCGGGCCGGTTCGGCCTTGCGGATTTTAATGGGTTTTTTCTTGGCTTTGCGCAGATCTTTGTTGATCAGGTCAACGGTTTTCTTGTCGGTCAGGGCGCCTTCCCGGAATAAGGAATCCCCGGGCTCCTTGACTACAACCTTCTGCGAAATGCGCGACATTTCATCCATAAAATCAGCACGATGTACCTGATCCCCTTCCAGGAAGCCGGTATCGCCGGATTCTTCTATGCGCACTTTCTGAAGCATTTGGCGGACGATAATTCCAATATGCTTATCATTAATTTTCACACCCTGCAGACGATATACTTCCTGAATTTCATTAACCAGATATTCCTGTACCTTGGATGGGCCTTTAATCCGGAGAATATCTTCCGGAGCAATGGAACCGTCTGTCAGACGTTCACCGGCTTCAACAAAATCGTTTTCGTGAACCAGAATATGCACGCCGTGCGATATGGCATAAGTAAGCGAATTATGTTCTGATTCGATGATCAGTTCGCGGACACCTCGTTTAATCGAACCAAACTTAACGTAACCGTCAATCTCGGTCACAACTGCTCTTTCCTTCGGCTGACGGGCTTCAAACAACTCCGCCACGCGGGGCAGACCTCCGGTGATGTCACGGGTTTTTCCCACATCACGGGGGATTTTTACCAGCAGATCGCCGGCATGAATCTGCTCATTGTTATTGACCATCAGAATAGCCTTAACCGGTATAATAAACTGGGCAATCCGGTTGCCTTTAGGGTCATTTATAATAATATGCGGATTCAGATTTTTATTTTTTGATTCAATGACAACACGCTGCTTACGACCGGTCTGGTCATCAAGCTCTTCCCGGTAAGTCTGATTCTCCATCAGGTCATCATAAGCAACAATACCGGCATTATCGGCGATAATCACCGATGAGTAGGGATCCCAATCAAACAGAATATCGCCTTTTTTGACCATCTGATGGTCAGTGACGCGGAGTGTAGCACCATAGGGCAGATGGTTGGTCGAAACAACACGGTCATCGGAATCCAGGATTTCAATTTTACCGTTGCGGGCGATAGCAATCTGATGCTTTTTCACATTTTCCACCGTCCTGACCAGATGGAACCTGATTTTGCCGTCGAATTTTGCTTCCATGTGCGACTCGGCTGCAATATGTGAGGCGGTACCGCCGATATGGAAGGTACGCAGGGTCAGCTGAGTACCAGGCTCTCCAATACTCTGGGCGGCCATAACACCAACAGCTTCACCGATCTCAACTATTTTTCCGCTAGCCAGATTACGCCCGTAACATTTGGCACAAACACCCTGTTTTGATTCGCAGGTCAGTTCAGTTCGCACCTTGACCACCAGCAGCGATGAATTGTTAATTTTATCGGCCAGTTCTTCATCAACCATTTCGCCGCGGGCGGCAAGTTGCTCTTCGGTCACAGGATCAATCAGATCAGCTGCGAGTACACGTCCAAGCACCCGGTCGGCCAGCGTTTCAATAACCTCCTCACCATCCTTCAGGTCGGTGACGTCCGTACCAAGAATAGTACCGCAATCGGTCAGCGTAATAATTACATCCTGGGCCACATCAACCAACCGCCGGGTCAGATAGCCGGCATCGGCAGTTTTAAGGGCCGTATCAGCCAGACCCTTACGGGCACCGTGAGTAGAAATAAAGTATTCCAGAACCGATAAGCCTTCAAGAAAGTTGGCGGTAATCGGGTTTTCAATAATTTCACCGGTCTGGCCTGAGAGTGATTTCTGTGGTTTGGCCATCAAACCACGCATACCAGCCAATTGCCGGATCTGTTCTTTACTACCGCGGGCGCCGGAATCAGACATCATATATAAAGGGTTAAAACCATCCCGGTCTTTGGCCAGTTTGACAAACATGGTTTCAGCAACCTGGGCTGTTGTGGTTGTCCAGATGTCTATGATTTTATTATAACGTTCGCCGTCGGTGATGTAACCCATCTCGTATTGCTGCTGAATTTCATCAACTTCATCCTGGGTTCTTTTGATCAGGATATTTTTCTCGGCCGGCACAACAATATCCGACAAACCAACCGAGGCGCCGGATTTCATTGCATATTCAAAACCTAATAGTTTCAGTTCATCCAAAAAGTCAGCCGTTCTTTTGTTCCCGGCCTTCTGATAGCACTGATAGATAATTTCAGAGATTGTTTTCTTGGCCAGGAGAACATTGACAAAACCCATTTCTTCAGGAACGATCCGGTTAAAAACAACCCGGCCGACCGTAGTTGAAATCAATTCGCCTTTGAAGCGGACTTTAATTCCGGCATGAAGATCAATTTTGCCGGAATTCAGGGCAACAATTACTTCTTCAGTGGAAGAAAAGAGCATGCCCTCACCGCGCGCACCGGGACGTTTCTTGGTCAGGTAATAATTACCGAGCACAATATCCTGGCTGGGTACGGTAATTGGTTTACCGTTGGCCGGTGATAAGATATTATGACTGGACAACATGAGCAGCTTAGTTTCAACCTGGGCTTCATAAGATAACGGGATGTGAACAGCCATCTGGTCACCGTCAAAATCGGCATTGAAAGCAGCGCAAACCAATGGATGAATGCGGATCGCCTTGCCTTCGATCAGCCTGGGCTGGAAAGCCTGTATGCCAAGCCGGTGCAGAGTCGGGGCGCGGTTCAGTAATACCGGATGATCCTCAATGATCTCCTCTAAAATATCCCATACTTCCGGTCCGCGGCGTTCAACAAGTTTTTTGGCACTTTTTACCGTTTTGACAAAACGGCGCTCAACAAGTTTACGGATGATAAACGGTTTGAATAACTCAATAGCCATGTCCTTGGGCAGACCGCATTCATGCAGCTTGAGTTCCGGGCCAACCACAATAACCGAGCGGCCGGAATAGTCAACACGCTTACCAAGCAGATTCTGGCGGAAGCGGCCCTGTTTACCTTTAAGCATATCGGAAAGCGATTTGAGCGGTCGGTCGCCATCGGAGCGCATGGCTGCGGATCTCTTTGAATTGTCAAATAAGGAATCTACTGCTTCCTGTAGCATGCGTTTTTCATTGCGCAGAATTACTTCCGGTGCCTTGATTTCGAGAAGTTTTTTCAGCCGGTTGTTGCGGATGATGACCCGCCGGTAAAGGTCATTCAGATCGCTTGTGGCAAATCTGCCGCCTTCCAGTGGCACTAAAGGACGCAATTCAGGCGGAATAACCGGGATAACGTCCAGAACCATCCATTCGGGCTTATTGCGGTATTCAGTATTTTCTTCCCGCATGCGGAAAGCATCAACCACTTTGAGGCGCTTTAAGGCATCCTGTTTTTTCTGCTCGGAAATCTCCGACTTAACGGTTTTCCGTAAATCATAGGCCATGCCTTCAATATCCATATCCCGCAGCAGATGGAAAATAGATTCGCCGCCAATTTTGGCGACAAATTTCCCCGGATCATCGTCGGAAAGTTCCTCGTTCATATCGCCGTGAGCATCGAGCTGGTTGAAAAACACTTCCTCATTGATCAATTCTTTGTGTTTCAGATTGCTCTTGCCCGGATTGATGACGATATAGTTCTCGTAATAAATTACTTTTTCCAGGTCCTTGGGAGACATGTCCAACAGGTAACCGATTTTTGATGGCAGAGAACGGAAAAACCAGATATGGACAACCGGAACGGCCAGACTGATATGCCCCATCCGTTCCCGGCGTACTTTTTTCTGGGTAACTTCCACACCACAGCGGTCACAGATAATACCCTTGTAGCGTATCCGTTTATATTTACCGCAGTGACATTCCCAGTCTTTTACCGGTCCAAAAATTTTTTCACAGAACAAACCATCTTTTTCCGGTTTGAATGAACGGTAATTAATGGTTTCAGGCTTGGTAACTTCGCCGTACGACTGTTCCAGAATGTCGTTCGGGGAAGCCAGACCAATAACAATTTTACTGAACTTGTTGGGTCCTCTCTTGATCTTCAAGATTAGCTCCTCTGATTTGTACGATTATTTCGCCCGGATCAATCCAGGCGAATTTTTAACCCTAAGCCCTGCAATTCCCGGATTAAAACATTGAACGATTCCGGTGTACCGGCATCCGGCAGGTTTTCACCTTTGACTATGGCTTCATAGGTTTTTGAGCGACCGGTTACATCATCACTCTTCACGGTCAGAATTTCCTGCAAGGTATATGCGGCCCCGTATGCTTCGAGGGCCCAGACTTCCATTTCACCAAATCGCTGCCCGCCAAACTGGGCTTTACCACCGAGCGGCTGTTGTGTGATCAGGGAGTATGGTCCAATTGACCGGGCATGAATTTTATCATCAACCAGGTGGGAGAGTTTGAGCATATAAATATAGCCCATAGTCACTTCCTGGTCGAAGCATTCGCCGGTCCGGCCGTCATGCAGAAAAGATTTACCCGAAGCAGGTATGCCCGCTTTTTCCATTTCTTTCTGCAGATCATCATAGGAAGCGCCGTCAAAAACCGGGGTCGAATAAAATTTGCCAAGATTACGACCGGCCCAGCCCAGTGTAGTTTCAAAGATCTGGCCCAGGTTCATTCGGGAAGGTACACCGAGTGGATTGAGAACAATATCGATCGGGGTACCGTCGGCCATGAATGGCATGTCTTCGATTGGCACAACCCGGGAAACAACACCCTTATTACCATGCCGCCCGGCCATTTTATCACCAACCGAAAGCTTTCTCTTTTCGGCGATGTAGACTTTGGCCAGCTGAACTATGCCGGCCGGAAGGTCGTCTCCGACCATAATTTTGTGTTTTTCCCGTTTCATGTCATTCTCTATATCCATCAGTACCTGCCGGTAATCCGAATAAATTTCGCGGACAAACAGGTTCTTCTGATCTTCCTCAAACCAGGTTGAATTGATATCCAGATTCTGAACATCGATACCGGCAAAAGATTCTTTGGTAATTTTGGATTTGGCTTTAATCGCAGCCTTGCCATCAACATAACGGATACCTGCCTCGGTTGTCTTGCCCAGAAAATGATCGGTCAGGTTTGCGGTCAGCAATTCAACCAGGCGGATTTTCCGTTTTTCGGTTACCTTGTCGATGCGCTCAACCAGATCTTTCTCTTCCTTTTTGGTCTGGGTATCCTTTTTCTTTCTGGAAAAAAGACGGCTGCTGATAACAATACCCTTCATGCCGGGAGGCGCTTTCATCGAAGCATCTTTCACATCACCGGCTTTGGTACCGAAAATAGCCTTGAGCAGTTTTTCTTCAGGTGTCGGATCGGTTTCGCCTTTGGGGGTGACCTTACCAATAATAATATCACCGGCAATTACTTCGGCACCAACCCGGACAATACCATTTTCATCCAGTTCTTTTGTCGCTTCTTCGCTGACATTGGGAATTTCGCGGGTTAGTTCTTCTTCACCACGCTTGGTGTCACGCACCTGAAGTTCAAATTCTTCAATATGAATCGAAGTAAAAATATCATCACGGACAATACGTTCACTTATAATAATAGCGTCTTCAAAATTATATCCCATCCACGGCATGAAGGCGACCAGAACGTTTTTACCCAGAGCCAGATCTCCGTGATCTGTGGCGCAGCCATCGGCCAGGATATCGCCGCGTTTTACTTTCTGCCCAACAACGACCAGCGGCCGCTGATTGATTGAAGTATCCTGATTCGTCCGGCGGAATTTGATCAGCTCATAGGTTCTCATGTTGGCTTTGTCGACCAGCCGGCTGATACCAACCGGTTTTGCCTTCTGCTCGGTAGATTCAATAATGAGAAATTCTGAATCAACTTTGCGGACGATACCGTCTTCCACAGCGATAAGCAGGGTGCCGGAATCACGGGCAATACGCCCTTCCATACCGGTACCGACAATCGGCGCATCCGGAATCATCAGCGGCACAGCCTGACGCTGCATATTTGAACCCATCAGGGCCCGGTTGGCATCATCATGCTCAAGAAAAGGTATAAGCGAGGCGGCCGGTGAAACCATCTGGTTGGTCGATACATCCATATAATCCAGTTCAGCCGGTGGAACGACCGGAAAATCACCCTGTTTTCTGGCTTTCACCCGGTCACGGATGAATCTGCCTTTTTCATCAAGCGGGGCATTGACCTGGGCAATGGTGTAATTATCTTCCTCGGATGCCGAAATGTACACAATGTCCCGGGTGGCAACACTGTCTTTCACCTTACGGTATGGTGTTTCGATAAACCCGAAATCATTAATCCGGGCATTTACACACAGGCTGGAAATCAGACCGATATTCGGACCTTCCGGTGTTTCTATCGGGCAGAGGCGGCCATAATGTGTATAATGCACGTCGCGTACTTCGAATCCGGCCCGCTCCCGGGTTAAACCACCGGGTCCGAGGGCTGACAGGCGGCGCTTATGGGTCAGTTCCGCCAGCGGATTAGTCTGATCCATAAACTGGGAAAGCTGGGATGTGCCGAAAAAGGTATTTATAACCGATGATATTGTTCGGGCATTTACCAGGTCCTGTGGTGTCAGTTTATCCGAATCACCAATATTCATCCGTTCTTTGATGGTTCGGGCCATACGGGAAAGCCCGACGCTGAACTGTGAGGCCAATTGCTCACCAACGGTGCGGACGCGTCGGTTGCCGAGATGATCTATATCATCTGTAGCTCTGATACCATCACGCAACTCTAACAGATAAGAGATAATAGCCACAATATCTTCGTGGGTGAGAACGGTTGTCTCGTATGGTATTTTTAAATTAAGTTTTTTATTGATCCGATAACGCCCGACATCACCAAGATCATACCGTTTCTCATTGAAAAACATGCGTTCGATAAGTCCGCGGGCGGTTTCAATATCCGGCGGTTCACCGGAACGGAGCTGCCGGTAAATGGATTCAATGGATTCAACATCGGTACGGGTATTATCTTTGCGCAGCGTATTGAGAATCACATTGGATGCCGAAGGATCGTCCTGTTTGACCAGCTTAATAGATTTGACCCCGAGTTCAAGGAACTGATTTAACAGATTTTCATTCAGGTCTTTGCCCTGTTCTTCAATTACTTCACCGGTCTGAAAGTCGATTAAATCGGCAGCCAGCGTCCGGCCATATAATTTTGGAAAATCATTGATATTCAGTTCAATTTCCTCATCGAGGCCGAACAGTTTAATAATATCTTCATTTGTATTAAAACCAATGGCCCGCAGGAGCATTGTTACCGGAAATTTTTTCTTCCGGTCAATGTAAACATACATGACATCGTTGACATCAGTAGTAAACTCAACCCAGGAGCCCCGGAAGGGAATAATTCTGGCGGAAAAAAGCGGTGTACCATTGGGGTGGACGGCATCGGAAAAGAATACACCGGGTGAACGATGCAACTGACTTACAACAACCCGTTCAGCACCGTTGATAATAAAAGTACCTCGCGGCGTCATATATGGCATATTGCCGAGATAAACGTCCTGTTCGATAAACTCAGTAAAATTATCCGTTTCACCGGTTACGTCTTTAATGGCCAGGCGCATCTTGGCTTTAATCGGCACAGCATAACTGACACCACGCTCCTGGCACTCCCGTTCGTTATATTTCGGTTTGTCTACATAATACTCAACAAACTGCAATTCAAAATTACCGGCGCTGTCGCTAATCGGGAAAATTGAATTAAAAACAGATTGCAGGCCCTGATCGGCACGCATGGCGGGCGAAACAGTAGCCTGCAAAAACAGTTCATACGATTTGGTTTGTATCTCGAGTAGATCCGGATAATCCTGAACGGGAGGAATCCTCATGAAAGAGTGGCGAGAAATCGACTCTTTTGCTTTCAAGGATAAACCTCTCTCTTGTTAAATTCGAGTATTTCCTGAACTATTTTACGTCGACGTTGCCGCCAACTTCTTCGATTTTCTTTTTAATGTCTTCAGCTTCAGCTTTGGAAACACCCTCTTTGATCGGTTTCGGAGCACCATCAACCAGGTCTTTGGCTTCTTTCAGACCCAAACCGGTAATGGCGCGAACTTCCTTGATAACCTGGATTTTCTTGTCGCCCGATGAAATCAGAATTACATTAAATTCCGTTTGTTCTTCAACAGCTTCCGGGGCTGCAGCAACGGGACCAGCAGCAGCAACGGCGACCGGGGCAGCTGCAGTTACACCGAACTTATTTTCAATCTCTTTAATCAGTTCGGAAATTTCCATCATGGTTGCCTTCTCGAGATAAGTCAGCACGTCTGTTCTTGTGATCTCGGCCATCTTTAACCTCCAATATTCAAATTAAGTCTGTTATTTACTGTCTTTTAATGCCACTAAACCATATACCAGTTTTTGAACTCCACCCTGCAGTGTGGCGGCCAGTTTGGTCATCGGGGCCTGCAAAGTGCGGAGCAAATGCCCTAAAAGCTGCTCTCTGGTCGGCAGATCTGCCAGCGCCAGCGCCTTTTCGCCGGGTACAATTCCCCCTTCGAAGTAGACTACCTTAACTTTTAGAACTTCCTTCTTTTTATTCAATTCCTTAAATACGCGGGCTGGTGCGGCAGGATCATCGTAGCAGATGATAAATGAACTGACGCCTTTCAGATAATTATCAAGATCATTAATTCCGGCGTTGTTTAACGAGATACGGGCCAGCCTGTTTTTAAGAACTTTGTATTCGACACCGGCTGCCCGGAATTTCCGGCGCACATCACTGATCGTAGTAACATCAATTCCGGTAAAATCAGCCAGATAAACACTGGAAGCGTTCTTAAACTTCTCCGTGTATTTATTTACAATTTCTATTTTATCCTGGGTTGCCATTTTCTTTTCCTCACTGGTTACAGTTTATAAGTTGAAAAAGCACGGTCCAGGAAAATTCCGGGTCCCATCGTACTGGATAAGGAAATAGTTTCCAGATAAGCACCCTTGGCCGTAGCCGGCCGCAGTTTAATAACCATGGCTACAAAAGCCTTGATATTATCAACGATCTTATCTTCGCTAAAAGAAACTTTTCCAACCCCGGTATGGATAATACCACGTTTGTCAACACGGAAATCAATTTTACCAGCCTTGATTTCACGTACGGCATTGCCAACATCTGCACTGACCGTTCCCGATTTTGGGTTCGGCATCAAGCCTCTGGTACCAAGAATTTTTCCCAGTTTACCGACTTTGCTCATGACATCCGGTGAGGCGACGACCACATCAAAATCCATCCAGCCGGACTGAATTTTTTCAATCATGTCATCAAGACCGATAAAGTCTGCGCCGGCCTGCCGGGCTTTCTCCAGATTATCATCTTTGGTCAGCACCAGAACACGAACCGATTTCCCTGTACCATGAGGCAATGCTACTGTGCCACGAACCATCTGATCGGCATGCCGCGGATCAACACCCAGGCGGAGAGCCAGTTCAACGGTTTCGTCAAATTTGGCACTGGACGTCTGTTTTAACAGTTTTACGGCCTCTTCAAGAGAGTATTCGACTGAACGGTCAATCTTTCCGGCAAGCTCAAGATATCGTTTACTTCGCTTCATTCCTACCTCGTTCCATTCAATATTATTCGACCACAATACCCATACTGCGCGCCGTTCCGGCAATCATACTCATGGCTGCTTCAACGTCATTGGCGTTCAGATCGGGCATCTTGGTTTCTGCAATTTTTCTTAATTGAGCCTGTGTAATTTTCCCCACTTTTTTCAAGTGTGGTTCGGCTGATCCCTTGGGCAGCCCCGCTTCTTTTACCAAAAGATCCGAAGCTGGCGGAGTTTTGGTAATAAAAGTAAATGAGCGGTCGGCATATACGGTAATTTCCACCGGGATAACACTGCCAACCATATCCTGTGTTTTTGCATTGTATGCTTTGCAAAACTCCATGATGTTAACGCCATGCTGACCCAAGGCCGGGCCGACCGGCGGCGAAGGCTTGGCATTACCAGCCGCTAACTGCAATTTGATTTTTGCAACTTCTTTTTTAGCCATCAGACAAACCTTTATCTATGTATTATTTTTCAAGAACAACCTGAAGGAAATCGAGCTCAACAGGAGTCGGCCGGCCAAATATACTGATATTGACCTTAACCTTATTTTTATCCTCATTGATCTCTTCAACAAAACCGGCGAAATCATTGAAAGGGCCATCAATTACCTTAATCGGATCACCGACGGAGAATGGTATGGACACCTTTCCCTTAATTTCTGTTTCGCGGCTCTTTTCAATTTTTCCGAGTACCGCCCGCACTTCATTTTCGCGCAAGGCGACCGGCTGATTTTTAGGACCAACAAAGCTGATAACACCGGGCGCATTTGAAACTACAAATTCGGTCTGACTATCCAGAATCATCTCGATAATCATATATCCCGGAAAAAAAGTTTTGTTTTTAACTTTTTTCTTGCCGTCCCGCATCTCAACTACATTTTCCGACGGGATCACAATATGCCCGATACGCTCTTCTATGCCCTGCAATTTGATCGCATTTTCGATATGCGCCTTAACCCTGGCTTCTTTTCCGGAAAAAACCCTGAGAGCATACCATTTTTTTTCAGCCACTTTTTATCCTTTGGAAATAATCAGTACAGGTATTGCAGGACGGTGGAAAAAACCAGATCCGCAACAAAAATAAAAACTGTAAACAGGAAAGTTACTACCACTACAACTAAAGTCGAGGTGCTCAACTCTTCGCGGGTCGGCCAACTCACCTTACTCATTTCCTTTTTTACATCATCAAAAAACTTTTGAATCTTTGAAATCATCGATCGCAACTCCCATATCATTTTAAACAGCAGGCGTGGAGGGACTCGAACCCCCAACCCCTGGTTTTGGAGACCAGTGCTCTGGCCAATTGAGCTACACGCCTATCTGAATAAAAATACAATCCGGGCTGTTCACCCGGACTTATCTGTTTAGGCAATAATTTCTGAAACGACGCCGGCGCCAACGGTACGACCGCCCTCACGGATCGCAAAGCGCAGCTCTTTCTCCATGGCGATCTCTTTTAGCAATTCAACTTCCACGGTGATATTATCGCCCGGCATAACCATTTCGACGCCTTCCGGCAGCTTGACCGATCCGGTCACATCCGTTGTCCGGAAGTAGAACTGCGGACGATAACCATCGAAGAACGGGGTATGACGGCCGCCTTCATTTTTGTCCAAAACGTACACTTCGCCCCTGAATTTGGTATGCGGGGTAATTGAACCCGGCTTGGCTGCAACCATACCGCGCTCTAATTCTTCCTTATCCACACCGCGCATCAACAGACCAACGTTGTCGCCGGCTTCACCACGATCGAGCAGTTTACGAAACATTTCCACACCGGTAATAACGGTCTTACGCTTTACACCAAGACCAATCAGTTCAACCTCTTCGCCAACCTGTACCACACCGCGCTCGATACGGCCGGTACCTACGGTGCCGCGGCCGGTAATCGAAAATACGTCCTCAATCGGCATCAGGAAGGGCTTGTCAATTTCACGAACCGGAGTCGGGATAAAACTGTCGACCGCAGCCATTAATTCAAAAATGCACTGCTGCGCAGATTCATCATCCGGGTGACCAAGCGCATTCAAAGCACTGCCCCGGATAATCGGTGTTTCATCGCCCGGAAATTCATAGCTGGTCAGCAATTCACGAAGTTCAAGCTCGACCAGCTCCAGCAATTCAGGATCATCAACCTGATCCACTTTATTTAAAAAGACAACCATCGATGGTACGTTTACCTGGCGGGCCAATAAAACGTGCTCACGGGTCTGCGGCATCGGACCGTCAGCAGCGCTGACAACCAGTATCGCACCGTCCATCTGGGCGGCACCGGTGATCATGTTCTTGACATAGTCGGCATGACCCGGACAGTCCACATGGGCATAGTGCCGGTTTTCAGTCTGGTATTCAACGTGGGCTGTGGCAATGGTAATACCGCGCTCACGCTCTTCCGGTGCATTGTCGATACTGTCAAAACTGCGAAATTCCGCTCCACCCTTTTTGGCCAACGCCTGGGTTATCGCTGCGGTCAAGGTCGTTTTGCCGTGATCCACGTGGCCAATCGTGCCGATGTTCACGTGAGGCTTTGTCCTCGAAAATTTTTCCTTAGCCATTCTTCCTCCAAAAGTATTGCAAAGTGGTTTAATTAAAGTAGAGCCCACGACCAGGATTGAACTGGTGACCTCATCCTTACCAAGGATGTGCTCTACCAACTGAGCTACGTGGGCGCTTTACTGAAGAAACTAGAGCGGGAGACGGGATTCGAACCCGCGACCAACAGCTTGGAAGGCTGTGACTCTAGCCAATTGAGTTACTCCCGCAAAACAGCGGTACGAACATAACGGACTTGGCTACAAGACCAGGATGTTTACCGAAGAGAGCTGGCGAGAGGACTTGAACCCCCAACCAGCTGATTACAAATCAGCTGCTCTACCAATTGAGCTACGCCAGCGATTTCAATTGTCAATCAGACAAGAGCCCGTAAATTTAAGGAACAATTTTTTGATGTCAACATTTTTTATTCTGCAAAATTAAAATATCCTGAATTCATATTGACATCCCTGGGTCGCCCTTCTATATTAACGGCTCAATTTTTTATGAGATGGAACATAGGAGATCGATAAATGGCTCATCATAAGTCAGCAATAAAACGAATTAAAACTTCTCAGGCCGCCCGTAAAGTCAACCGTCTGCTCAAGGCCAGGCTAAAAGAAGCTATAACAGATGTACTTAAAGCAAAAGACAAAGCTACTGCCGAAAAAGTTATGGTCAATGCGGTCAAGGTAATTGACAAGGTTGCACACAAAGGCATTATCCATAAAAATAAAGCTGCAAACCAGAAATCACGGTTGCAGCTACTGGTCAACAAACTCAGCTAAATATCAATTCCGCTTTTTTAATTATCTGCATATAGATGAAACCAGGAGTAAAAACTCCTGGTTTTTTTATTTCCCGAAATAGTCCCGCCCTTTCCGGCCCAGTAGCATAAGCCCGGTCAGAATATTTACCAGAATAACCACTATCATAATTATACTGATCCGAATCCAGGGCTGTTGATTTATCAGGCGCAGCATGACCAGATCAGCCGAAACCCAAATCCAGGCGGCAAGATAAACGGCCTGTAAAAACAACCATATCTTTCGCATAAGCGGTTTTCTGTAGGTAAGCGTTAATAACAGGCTGAATACCAGAAATGCCGGCCCCATACCATAAAAACGTAGCATGTGGGCAGCAAAAAGCACTGTCGTTAAAATCAGACCGGTAAGTAACATCAGGTCCTCCAATTTTCTATTCATCTAAACAGCAGCCTGACAGAAAAATCCCGCCATACAGGCTGTTGCAGAAAGGCTGTTTTTTCCTGTCATCTCCGATTTATCGGAGCCAGGTTCCCGGGGAGTCTGCGCCGATGAATTTCTGTTTTTATTAAACTTATAGATTTCTCTCCCCATAAATCGGGGAGAGAAATGACAGTTTTTGGGATTCTGCATCGGCCTGCATCGCCCCGGCTCAGGCCGCTTTTCTGCGGATTTTTTCCCTTCGTTTTTTAATATGGCTCAGATAATAGCTTCTAAACAACCAGTCGTAAAGGCCGCTGATCGTTAACAGAAAAAGGAATAAGGCCCCGGAAGGAACCAGCAGGATATAAAACCCGCCAATAAAATCTTTGAAGATCCGGCCGTTATGCACTTCAAAGAGAAAATTCCACAAAGGAAAAGTAAAAGCTGTATTTATTTCAGCCGGCATCTCAAAATCCGGCACCGGCTTCAGATCGGGTAATTCGAGCAGACCCTGCTCCTGAGTGGCAATGAAACTCCGGTCACGATAGTCGAAGCGGGCTGTGACCATATATTTAGCCGGGCGAACCGGATCAAAGGCTGTCACCTGGTTTTCGGTCAGCAAATCCTTTATCCGCCCATGGGCCAGGTCAAATTCAAATAATCCGCCAAAAGAACCAATTTTCAACAGCCCCGGGGAAATGGTGTCTAAAACGGTCGCCCCCATTACAAAAATCGGAAGCTCCTGTTCAAGTGGAATGAATTTTAAAGAATCAGCCCAATCGGCCAGCCAATTCCCATCCGCCCCGGTCAGCAAAATTTTATTATTGGAAAGGTCAACTATGCCGTTTTGAATTTTCTCATGCCAGGGGTTGGGATCATGAATGCCGGGAAAATAACGGGACGGTATCGATCCTTCGGCAATCAGGGCCAGAAACGGCGGACGCATAAAAAATCCGGTAAGGGCGATGATCAGAATGATTGTCGAAGCATAGGCCCCGACTTTGACATGATACTTAAAAACCAGCCTGGAAAAAGCTCCGGAGTCCTTTCCATCCGCCACACCCGGCTTCCTCCGCCAGCCCCGGATTTTTCTGTAAAACCAGGTATAAAAGGCTGAAATGCTGAGCAAAATAATAATCAGGCCAACCAGATCGAAAAGTAGTTGCCCGGGCAGTCCCAGGAAGGAACCGGCATGGACGGAAAAAAATAATTCGACCAGGGTAATCTTTTCTTCATCAACCCTGCGCCAGGCACGTAGCGGCAAAAAATCTCCCGAACCATGATCCGGTCTGAAATACAGCCCGGAAGCGGAAAGTACCAGCAGGCCATCGGGTGTGGAATGCATTCTGACAATCTTCTCAGATGCCAATCCGGGAGCGGCCGGCTGCCATCGGTCGTCCGCTGTAAGCGAATAAAGTCCACGTTCCAGCCCCAGAAAGACAATATCCTGATGCAAATGCAGATCGTGCGCTTTTAGATATAATTCCTGCCCGGGCAGACCGGTGTTAAAAGAATAAAAATTCCGGCCCTGATGATCTGACCGCCAGACACCTTTTTTACCGGCCAGCAGCAAGGTACCATCCGCCAGTTCCAGAAAATCCCCGATTGTCCCGCGATTCCAGTTTTCCGTCCGGTAGGACGGCGGCAGCAGCCAGCCGGGAACAGACCAGCCAGAAATCAGACCGGGATGATTGAGCAGTATTCCGCTCAGGGACATATAAATCAGAAAAAGAATCAGGAACAGTCCGGCATACTTATGAAGCCATTTTGATTTTTTATATATATATTTCCACATTTATTTTTCATTTTCCAGATCAGAATTTAGTTCTTTCAGTGTTGTTTCATTGAGCATGGCATAGATTGCTGCCCTGTGCGGTGCCCACCGTTTGTGCAGCGCACAGGGTGTTTCATCCGAGCAGGATTCAAAGCCAAGTACACAGCGTGAATAATCCTCAAGCCCCTCAACCGCCTCAATAATTCTGGATAAAGTGACCTGATCGGACGAACCGGAACAGCGGTAGCCGCCGGTTTTCCCCTGCCTTACTTCCAGAAATCCTGCTTTTTCCAGTTGTTGCATCACCCTGGTCAGATATTTATAGGGTATTTTTAGCCGCTCATGTATTTCCCGCGCTGAATACTGTTTTGCCTCAGCCGATAAAAATAATAGAATCCGGATGGCATATTCCGCAGTTTTTGTAAACCTCATTTTCGCTCCCCTTCCCCAATCAGTCGTTTCTCCCCACTCAGCCCTCTCAACTCGGTAATATCCTGACTGACTTCAAGTGTACCCCGGTATTGGCCGTCTTTATCACGCAGGGCATAATAATCAATAAGAATAAACCGGCCGCGCATCTGAATCCAGAATCGTTCCTGGTCTTTTGTACCCTGGCGGAAGGAATCGACAATTGCATTGACCATGTGTATGCTTTCCGGCGGGTGGCAATTTTGCACCTTGCGGCCGATTATGGCTTTGGAACGACTGAAAAAACGATCTTTAGGATTGGAAAAGAAACGCACTTCGTCATGCTCATCGACAAATGTAATATCCACCGGCAAATGATTTAAAAGCAGAAGAATCTGTTCCAGCCGCAGCTCCCCGGTTTGCAGATCCAGCCAGCCGGCCTCAGGCTGAACACCGGCAACAGGTTCCCCCGCTCCCTTCTGTTGCCGATTTTCCGCGGGCCGGTCCGGCTCCGCTATCAGCGTAAAACCAATTTCAAAACTCTGGCGGTGAAGTTCATCCAGAACAGTTTGGTCAAGAGTTTGTTCGACAACCGGCAACAGAATATAATTTTCACGGAAAAGAAGGGCATAGGTATCAAAAAAGAAGCGGCCAATGGTTTCAACCATTTGAGAAAAGGGCGGTTCTGAGGTTTGGAGCAAAGCAATTAATGCTTTCAGAGTGCGGCGGACATCATCCTGTAACGACCACATCACCTGAACACAGCGGAAATCGGGCCATTCCTTCTCCAGGACTGGGAACAGAATATTTTCCTTGCGCAGAAAATGTTTTTCCAGTTCCTGCAGCAAAGTGAATTCAGCCAGCATTTCCTGGCGCTGCTTTGTCCAGGCCTGTTGCTGATCGCGGGCTTCTTTTACAGACCGGAGCAATTTCTTAATGCGGTTCAGCGCCTTTTCGATCTCCCGGTTTTCCTGAACCAAGGTGCGGATAAAAGCCGATTTGGGCCGGGCCGACGGGTAGGCCTGTAATATCTTGTAAAAGACGGCTATCACTTTGCTGATGTCCAGTTTGATCCTGGCCACAGGAATTTCCAGCTTGACCAGCTCATCCACAATCCAGATCACATCCTGTGGTGTGACCTGGTCAATAACCGGACGATATTCACTGATCAGTTTTTTACTGCCCGAACCGGCAAAGATGGCCAGGCTGAATTCCAATAGTTTTTTTCGTTTAAGTTCAATATTATTGATAAACTCAGACATATTTGATACCTATTTCTACATTCTTGTGGCAATTTACTGGCTTCATTTGATTTTTCAAGACCGGACAACCCGGGTATGGGGAATTTAATCAAGATATTTTGCAGGATATCCGGGTTACCGGTCCGGTTTTGAATTTTGTTCATTGGCCTGCAGCACCCGTAAAAAATTACCGCCCAGAATTTTGCGGATACGCTGCGCAGAATATCCGCGACGCTGCATTTCCTTTGTGATCCGGCCATAATCCGCAGCACTGTTCAGCCCATCCGGCAGAAGGCTTATGCCGTCAAAATCTGAACCCAGTCCGACATGGTCATCACCAATCAGCCGGACAACATAATCGATGTGATCAACCAGATCGGTAATATCCGGCCAGCCCCGGCCGATCTTTTTGCGGATAAAGCCGGCCCGGTCAAAAGGTGCTTTGTCTCCGGCCCGGCGCAAGGAATCAATCTTCTCATCCGCCTGGCGGGCAGCCCGATCATAGGTTTTGTTAAATCCTCTTTTCAGGTAACCCGGATAAAAGTTTATAAAAATAACCCCGCCGTTGGCCGCCAGAGCCCGCAATTGCTGATCATCGATATTGCGGTAATGGGGACAAATTGCCGCCACCGATGAATGCGACAGGATGACCGGTTTCCGGGCAATTTTCAGAACGTCAAAATAGGTCTGCCGGCCGGCATGGGATAAATCAACCAACATGCCCAGCCGGTTCATCTCGCTGATTATTTCGGCACCCCGGCCGCGCAGGCCGGGAGTTTTTGATTTTTTCTCATACTCATCCTTCCCGGAGCTGGCCCATTCGCTGCTGTTATTCCAGGTCAGACCGAGATAGCGTACCCCTTTTTCGTAAAAAAAGGCTACCTTTGCCGGATCATTTTCCAGGGCTGAGCCGCCTTCAATGCACAGGAAGGCCGAGATTTTACCTGCCTGCTGATTCTGCAATAGCTCTTCGCTGCGGTAAACGATACTGATCTGCTTCGGGAATTTTTCAAGATGGTTTTTCAGTGTATCAACCAGGTAACTGGTGTGTTCAAACATCTGATTCGGGGCTGTTGCATCGGGATCGGGCCAGGCTACAAAAAACTGGGCATCAATCCCGCCTTCGGCCAGACGGACAAAATCAACATGCCCGGAATTGGAGCGCAGGTTTAGCGGCCGGCCACGCAACAGAGACATCAGAGCATCGCTGTGCAGGTCCACAACCAGGGCCTGGTTGTGGATTTTCAACCATTCCGGTTCCTGCGCCGGAAGATGGCTGATAATCAGCAGACAAAAAATAAAAAACTGTTTTGGTTTCAGATACAAATCCAATCCTCAACTCAATTGACGGCGGCAAAATAATGTTGCTGCGGTTTCATTTTTATCCGGGTTGGCGG
>DYOS01000005.1:57115-60977 GCA_020720405.1 Caldithrix sp.
AATTGACGGCGGCAAAATAATGTTGCTGCGGTTTCATTTTTATCCGGGTTGGCGGCCGTGTTGTGAATTTTGCTGTCAAAAAGGTTTTTTAGAGAAAACCGATCGCTAAGTTAAGGGGTAAAAATCCTTCACCTGACCAGCAGAATTTTAGCCGCTTTGCCCGGTGATTCACCCACTGCTGCCGGTCTGGCTAAATACAAGCCGGCTGCTGCCGGAAAACCATTTCCACTCCGCCCATCCCAGCGAAAAAGCCATAATTCCTGGCTGACCGGTTCTCCGCTCAGGCGGCAGACCTCCCGGCCGTGCAGATCAAAAATAACCACTTCGGGTCTGTCCGGCTGCCAGCAGGTGACTTCGATGGTCACCTCGGCCTTAAACGGGTTCGGATAGCTGCGTAAAATGGCCATCTGCTCCGTATCCCGTCGGGAAATATCCATAATTTTGGTAGATAACACCCAGTTATCCGGGTCAATTACCACTTCAATCGGGCTGGCTGGCAGCCACAGGTTGTATTCCTGGCTGCGCAGATTATTCCAGACTACAAAAGTAGTATCGCTACCGTTGGTAAAACTGACCCGGCAATCGAGCGGCATGGTGAAAATCGCCCCGGACTGATTCTGGGTAATGTGCAGTTTTATCTCGAATCCGCCGCTGCTGTCATCCGCTGACCAGCGGTAAACATATTCCGGGTAAAATTCCTGGTACAGCCACTGATCAAAAAACCAGGAGAATTCCCTTCCGCTCACGGTCTCAACGGTTTCAATAAAATCAGCAGTGCGTACCGAACCATAACTCCAGCGCAGATCGGAAATATACGTGCGCAGAATTTCAAAAAAGACTGCATCACCGGTCTGATGACGCAGCATGTGCAGCAGCCAGGCCGCCTTGTCATAAACCACCCGGCTGAAAATATTGCTGACCGAAGTGGTGTCAGTAATAAATATTGTACCGGAACCGGTATAAATCTGGTACTGCATATAAGCGTGCAGCGCATCCGGTCCGGGCTGATCATCGCCAAATCCGACCGCCTCGGCATACAGGGCTTCGGCGTAAGAGGCAAACCCTTCGTTCAGCCAGATATCCTGCCAACTGGCACAGGTTACCCGGTCGCCAAACCACTGATGGGCCAGTTCGTGGACATGAAGGTACCCGTTGGAAGCGCTGACCGGACCGATACTGCTGATGGTCTGATGCTCCATCCCGCCGCCCCAGCCAAACTGAGCCATTCCATATTTTTCATCGGCAAAGGGATAAATTCCAAACAGATCATTAAATACATCAAGATGCAGGGGAAAATTGAGTGCTGCGGCCTGGGCTGCGGCCAGATCTTCAGGGTAGATGTAAAATTCGAGAGGCATAGTTTTTCCGCCCAGAGAATCGGCAAAAATATACGGCTCGGTAAAGGTTTCATATTCGGCAATAGCCAGAGAAACGAGATAGGTGGTGATTGGGTATTTTTCCTGCCAGTGCCAGGTTTTTGTATTCACGCCCGAATCCGTCAAACTCAGCAATCGACCGTTCGAAGCCAGGTCGAGATTTTGCGGCAGGCGGACGATGACATCAAGCGAATCGGCTTTATCGGCCGGGGTGTCTTTGCAGGGCCACCAGAATTTTGCACCGTAGGGTTCGCTGAGTGTCCAGATACGCGGAGAACCGTTGGGCGCCGATTGCACGACCAGTGCCTGATCGGGCACGCTATTTAATATAAGCTGATAGCGGACAAGAACCTGAACCAATTCTCCCGGTTGATAGCTGCGGTCAAGGGTCAGGTTCAGGACGTTTTGGTTATGTTGATAATTAACAGCCGCTCCGGAGACGGACTGAATTTGTAAATTATAACCGGCGTCCAATTGCAAAGTGGATATGGCCTGACCACGAACTTTAAACCAGGCTTCAATCTCTCCTTCCAGTAGGTTTTCTGCCGGCCGGATATCAAGATAAAGGTGGTAATATTGAGCATCTGTTTCATTTTGACTCTGAGCGGTTGGGGGTAGCATTTTTTGCAGAGCGGCACGGTGAGGAAGAAGCAGCCGCTGTCTTTCATAGCCAAAATCCTGACCAGACAACAACCCGACCAGAAGGAGCAATAATAAAACTGATTTCATAGTACAGCCCCGATTTCGTTTTCCAACTGCTGTTTCTCGTACAAGCCGGCATAGAGCGGGCTTTCGTCCAGCAAGTGGCGGTGTGTACCAACTGCGGTAATTCGTCCGCCTTCCAGCACAATAATGCGGTCGGCATTCATAATGGCCGGAATACGGTGTGATACCCAAAGACAGGTGCGCTGTTTCATTACGGTGCGCAGATTATTCAGAATGGCCTGTTCGGTTAGCGTATCGACTGCGGAAAGCGCATCATCAAGCAATAATATTTTCGGCCGGTTGAGCAGGGCACGGGCCAGCGCCACCCTTTGTTTTTGTCCGCCGGAAAGATTGACGCCGCGTTCACCAAGCAGGGTTTCATAATTATTCGCATATTCCATGATCACCTCATGAATCATGGCTGCCCGGGCCGCTTCGTGCACCATTTCGATTGCCGCCTGCGGATGACCAAGGGCAATATTATTACGGATCGTATCGGAGAAGAGAAACACATCCTGCCCGATATAGCCGATGTGACTGCGCAGGAATTGCAGCGGGTAATCTTCGATTGGCCGGCCATCTATCTCAACCGTGCCGGAAACCGCTTCGAACAGCCGCGGGATAAGATGAATCAGCGTTGATTTACCGGCACCGGTCCGGCCGACAATGCCAATAATTTCCCCCGGCCGGATGTGCAGATTAATATCCTGTAAAACGGGCTGAGCCCACGAGGAATAGTGGAAGTTCACTGCACTAAAGCTGATTTCACCACGGATTTCGCCGTTGTCAACAGAATTAAGTGGTTCGGAAAGCACTGCATCGCTAAGCAGAATATGGTTAAGCCGCTCCTGCGAGGCGCGGGCCTGCTGGAAAATGCCAACGATCCAGCCCAGGGCAATCGAAGGCCAAACGAGCATGCCCATGTACAGATTGAAGGCTACAAACTGACCAAGAGTAATCCGGTTTAGAATAATCAGCCGGCCTCCGGCCAGCAGAACCAGCGCCGCACCCAATCCGATAATCAGACCGAGAAGAGGATGAAAAGTAGAATCAAGCCGGGCATATTCCATGCTCTTGCGGATATAATCCCGGTTCAGGCGGTTAAAACCATCCCATTCTATTTGCTCCAGACCATAGGCTTTAACGATGCGCTGCCCGCTAAGATTTTCCTGGACTTTATTGCTGATCCGGGCAAAATGATCCTGCACGGACAGTGACTTTTCACGGATTTTTTTCCCAAAGCGGATAACAATAAATACAATAAGCGGTGTCGGTAAGAAGGCGAACAGGGTCAGAAACGGGCTGGTGGCCAGCATCATGTACAAAACAAGCAGGTAGCTGGTCAGTGTGTTAACGCTGAACATAATGCCCGGCCCAAGCAGCATCCGGATATTGGCCAGGTCGTTGGTCAGCCGCGACATCAGATCGCCGGTCCGGTTTTCCTGATAGAAAGCGGACGAAAGTTTCATTAGTTTGGCAAAGAGATCGTTGCGCAGATCATACTCAATCTGCCGTGAAACGACATTAACCGTCCGGCGCATCAGAAAGCGGAAAATCCCCTGCCCGGCCGAAATAAGGATGATCAGACCGCCGTAGTATAGCAGCCGCGGCCGGACAGAAGTAGTGCGCAGCGCATCAATGGCACTTTGCACGACGCGGGGATTGAGAACGGCAACAGCATTGGCGGCCAGGATAAAAATTAATCCGGAGACGGTTTGCCAGGGATATTTTTTCAGGTACGGCCATAATTGCCGGAATAAATGGCTGATTACGGACTCCTT
>DYOS01000201.1 GCA_020720405.1 Caldithrix sp.
GTGATAAAAATAATTAGATTTAACCGGGAAAGATTTTTAAGTTTGATGGCTTTGGGTTGGCAATAAAAAAATAAGATTAACGATGAAAGATGTTAGATTAAAGCCTGCACTGAGCGAAGCAGAATTGATTAAAGATTAAAGATAAATGATTAAGGAAAATGACTGGAGACAGTTTCAGGATTAAGTGAAAGTGAAGCATGGCGAATTTGCCGGTCAATTCCTGAAAAATCAGACTGCCGAAGCACAGTTTAAAAAAAGTATTATTGAATTTTTTGAAGGAGAGAGAAAAAATGGTTCATGATCTGCAAATGATTAAAAATATTTATCAGCGATTCCCGGCCCGGGTAGCCGCAGCCCGCAAGGTAGTGGGAAAACCGCTGACCCTGGCGGAAAAAATTTTATACGCTCATCTGTTCGACGGTGAGGCCGCACAGGCTTATCAACGCGGGGTTTCCTATGTTAATTTTGCCCCGGACCGGGTCGCCATGCAGGATGCCACCGCACAGATGGCCCTGCTTCAGTTTATGCAGGCCGGTAAAAATTCCACTGCCGTGCCCAGCACCGTGCATTGCGACCACCTGATCACAGCCAAACTGGGTGCACAAAAAGATCTCGATACGGCCAATGACGTCAATAAAGAAGTCTATGATTTCCTGGCTTCCGTCTCGAATAAGTACGGGATTGGCTTCTGGAAACCGGGCGCCGGCATTATCCACCAGGTGGTGCTGGAAAATTACGCTTTCCCCGGCGGGATGATGATCGGTACCGATTCGCACACCGTAAACGCCGGCGGTTTGGGCATGGTCGCCATTGGTGTGGGCGGCGCCGATGCGGTGGACGTGATGGCCGGAATGGCCTGGGAATTAAAATTCCCGAAACTGATTGGGATTAAACTGACCGGACGTTTAAATGGCTGGACTTCGGCCAAGGATGTGATCCTCAAGGTTGCCGGAATTTTAACCGTAAAGGGCGGAACCGGAGCCATAGTTGAGTATTTCGGTGAGGGTGCCCGCAGTCTGTCCTGCACCGGGAAAGGCACCATCTGCAATATGGGCGCAGAAATCGGCGCCACGACTTCCACCTTTGGCTACGATCAGAAAATGGCTGACTATCTGCGGGCGACCGGCCGGGCCGAAGTTGCCGCACTGGCGGATAAGATTGCCGGCGATCTGACCGGTGACGACGAAGTTTATGCCAACCCGGATAAATATTTTGACCAGGTTATCGAACTCAATTTGAGTGAGCTCGAACCACACATCAACGGTCCTTTCACACCCGATCTGGCCACACCGCTTTCAAAAATGAAAGAAATGGCAGAAAAGCACGGCTGGCCGGTAAAAGTAGATGTCGGTCTGATCGGCTCCTGCACCAATTCATCCTACGAAGATATTTCCCGCTCGGCATCGCTCGCTGCCCAGGCTCTGGATAAAAATCTTCAGGTTAAGGGTGAGTTTACCATTACTCCGGGTTCAGAACAGGTTCGGTACACCATCGAACGGGATGGCTTTATTGATACCTTCGGGAAAATCGGTGGTGTGGTGCTGGCCAATGCCTGCGGACCCTGTATCGGTCAGTGGGAACGCCACGGAGCGGATAAAAAGGAAAAAAATACCATCGTCACTTCATTTAACCGCAATTTTGCCAAACGCAACGACGGCAACCCGAATACCCATGGCTTTGTCGCCTCGCCCGAAATAGTTACAGCCCTGGCCATTTCCGGTGATCTGACCTTTAATCCAATGACTGATTTACTGGTCAATAAAGATGGACTAAAGGTAAAACTGGATGAACCACAGGGTTGGGAATTGCCGCCCAAAGGTTTTGATGTGGAAGATCCGCTGTATCAGGCACCGGCCGCCGATGGCAGCAACATGCAGGTTGTGGTTGACCCAAAATCCGATCGGTTGCAATTACTGACACCATTCCAGCCCTGGGATGGGAAAAACCTAAGTGGAATGAAACTGCTGCTCAAAGCCAAGGGCAAATGCACCACCGATCATATCTCCATGGCCGGACCCTGGCTGCGTTTCCGTGGTCATCTCGATAATATTTCCGATAATATGCTGACCGGTGCCGTGAATTTCTTTAATGAAAAAACCGATTCCATTAAAAACCTGCTGACCGGCGAATATGGGAAAGTACCGGCGGTGGCCCGGGCTTACAAGGCTACAGGTATCCCGACCATCGTTGTGGGCGATGAAAATTACGGGGAGGGTTCATCCCGTGAACATGCCGCCATGGAACCGAGGCATTTAGGGGTGAAAGTGGTGTTGGTTAAATCCTTTGCCCGGATTCACGAAACCAACCTGAAAAAACAAGGTATGCTGGCACTGACCTTTACCAACCCGGCCGACTACGACAAAATCCGGGAAGACGACAGTCTTGACCTGATTGACCTGGAAAACTTCACACCGGGCGTTTCCCTGACCCTGCGCCTGCATCATGTCAACGGCAGCACGGAAGACATTAAGGTCGGTCATACCTATAATGAAGCCCAGATTGCCTGGTTCAAAGCGGGCTCCGCATTAAATCTGATCCGTCAGCAGCAAAAATAAAACGAAGTACGGTTATCTAAACAAAAGCCCTTTCCGCCTGGCAGCGGAAAGGGCTTTTTATTTCAGGACTTTCACTGGCCAGCAGAATATTTAAATAGCTGTACCACCACGCTCGTTGGTGCGGATACGGATGCATTCTTCCAGCGGCATGATAAAAATTTTACCGTCACCAACGATGCCGTCACTCCCGGACCTGGCAGTCTTGATAATAGTGTCTACTGTGATATCAACAAAAGCATCATTGACGGCAATATCCAACCGGATGCGGGGCAACAGATTGGGTACAACCACCTGCCCCCGGTAAATCTCCTCTTCCATTTCCCGGCCATGACCCGAAACCCGGCTGACCGTGATTCGTGTTATTTCCGCCTCAATCAGCGCTTCACGGACGGCATCCAGTTTTTCTTCCTGTATAATGGCTGTTATCATTTTCATTGCTGTTTCTCCTAATTAGCATTGAGCATACCGTAGCCATGCTCACCGTGGTAACTGTGATCCAAACCGGCCATTTCTTCCTTCTCTGTACTACGGATTTGCATCACCCGGTTGAGCAGAAAAAGCAGCACCAGGGTAACAAGGGCAGCATAAACTATAGCGATTGTTACTGCCACCGCCTGAATTCCAAGCTGTTGCCAGGTTGTCCAGCTTCCGCCGGCAGCCGCCGC
>DYOS01000202.1 GCA_020720405.1 Caldithrix sp.
ATTACCGGAAGTCGGTCGAATTTATTGTATAATTTAATCGACTCAAAACCGGTAAGGGCACGGCAGGCCGTACCCCGACCTTATGCCCCTTGTTTAAAATTCCAATCTGGAGGCGCGGTTTTTTATCAGTTCAGTGAATTCCGATTTTTTATCGTCCGATATAAAACTTATATCGATAAAATCCAAAGCGGCTGAAAGCCCTCTCTTAAAACGGAGGAGTGAGTTTTGAATTTGTTTATCATTCATTTCTAATGTCCGGGCAAAATCCATAAAATCTGAAAGTCTGATCTTTGCTTTTTTCCCATTCATGGGCAGGGCAAAGTCTTCAGGATCATCCTGTTCCGGAATCAACAGTCTGGTCGATAGCAGATCATAAGCCGGGACCAGTTGTATTTGCCCCGGGACCGGCTGCCAAAGTGAAAAATTTTTAAGATGCATATCAGCATTGCCGGTTAAGAAAGAAAACAAGGTCACTTCAAACAGGCGAATGACATCAAGTCCGGGATTCGAAGCGTATCTGCGGATGGTTTTGGCGACCTGCTCCATCGAACCTTTGTATTTATCTTCAGTCAATCGCCCGGTCAGTTGACACATATCTTCCATCTGAAGTTTATGACCCGCTTTCCCCCGGTCAATTCGTTTGGTTATATAAGCCAGTTCGCCGGATTGCAAGGGAATCAATCCGTGTGGTACCGTCTGAATTCTGAAAAATCGGGCCAGATGCATGGTCAGGTCTTCAATTTCCGGCATTTGCGGATAGCGCATGACGGGTGGTTTTAAAATGTAATTGCCCCATAAGCCAACCAGAGTCAGGCGACCCGCTTCATTACCGCGCTCAGCTAAATGAAAGGATAATTTTGCCTGCACGCCGGGAATGGAAATGCTGCTTTGGATGATATTTTTTGCCAAAGCATCCAGTTCATCCAGGTGGTATGGCAATTGTGGCGCTTTGATTTTACCAAAGAATTTTTTACTACAGGAATCGTGATAAGGTGATTCCGGGTCAGATAACTGCTGATAGCAAAATAAACATTGCTTTTGCTCATTCATTTTCATCAGTCTCCACTGGCAGCACCGATACGGCACCGATACAGTCTTTGCAGCAGGCCAGCAATAAACCCATGCGGTCGCGTCGATCTATTTTCCAGGTATCTGCGGCGATATCGAGCAGCCAGCCTTCGGGAATCAGGCCATCAAAGAATGAAAACATGGTCCGACTCCGAAAGGGCTCAGACTGTAGTGGAAAGGTCAAACTGACCGGTTCAGCATTAATTTGTTCCAGATAGGAGGCGAGATATACGAACTCGTACCCCTCATCACTTTCACGTATCAGTCCGGCTTCCCGGTCATTCCAAAAGACTTTGCCTTTTCTCATCACTCATTCCGTTTGGATTCTACAGGTCCCAGCTCATATCCAAACAGATCAAGTAATTGGTTGACCTTGTCCAGACGAAGCGTTTTTTTACCCTGCTCCAGGTCGCGAATAAAACGGAGACCGATACCAGCTCGCTCAGCCAAATCCTGCTGGCTTAGTTTTAAAGCTTTACGCCTGGTTTTGATAAATTCAATTAACTGATCATTCATCACATTCTCATGTTTTTCTCTGTGCGAAATCTATACCCTTTCGGGTATAGATACAATCAAAATTATTATTTTATACCCGATCAGGTATATGTTTTCATATAACATGGTGTTTTATACCCGAACGGGGATAATATCAATTGGGCGAAGCAATATTTATCAGTTTCTCTATCGGCTCAGACTTTTATAAACAATACTTCGCCCTTACGCTTTCCTCTACCTTCCTGCCACCGCTACGCCCATTGTATCGGGCCGGACTGGAAACGGCGGACAAGCTGCGGCAGAACGACACTGCCCCAGGCATATTCGAAATATTCAAAGGCCTCGTCCCAGTGCTCACCCTGTCCCCAACCGTTGTGGACCACGGTAACCAAAGTCCGTTTCGGTCCCTGCGATTCAAGATAAATACTGACTGCGGTATGCTGACTGCGGACTAAAGGCATGCTGGGCGGTGCATTCCAGGTAAAACTAAAGAAGAAAGGTTTCTCAAGGGCTAAGATAAACTGATTTTCGGCGCCGCGTTCACCGGGCAGACCAGCGGGGTTAAAAAAAATATCATAACGTCCGTTGATACGAAGATCGATGGAAGCGGCGGGGGCGAAAAAACTCCGCACCCCGTCTTCCGTTGTCCAGGCCTGCCAGACCGATTCCACATCCGCCGGCACGAGGATGCTAATACAAATCTGACGTTTTGAATCCATTACTCGGCAGTTAATTTAATAAGAAGTTCCAACCCTTCTTTCATCTGAGCATCGGTCATTTTATCGGTGTAAACGGCGCGAACCACGCGTTTTTTATCGATAATAACCACATTATAGGAATCCTTTTTCAAACCCCATTTGGTGCGCAGATCGGCATTATAGTCGAATAAAACCGTTGTATTAAATTTTTTTGACTTTTTCCCGGCAATCATGCGGATCAGCGCATCCGGTTTCCAGGTGGCTTTGGTATCAACAATCCCAAAACCCTTATAATAATCGCGGGACAATTTCTTCTCCACATCAATGGCATGTTTTACCATATCATTAAACGGTTCGTTCATTTCGGCTTCGTCGGGATCAACATAATTAATCATCAATACTTTTCCGGCCCAGCTTTCCATAGTAAAGGTTTTCCCATCAGAATCTGGATATTGCCAGGGTGTGGCTGGTTGACCGGCTTTGATTGTGCTTTGAGCCAGACTAAAACTGACCGCTGTTAAGACCAGCAAAATGATTCGGTTTGTCATGTGCTTCTCCTTCAATGAATAAATAAAACGGATGGACAATTAAAAAAATATACAGAAAAAAAATAAAGGTCAAAACAACTGTTTTGGAAAACGGTGTAAAAAAGCTTTTTAACATAAAATAAGGAACTTACCGGAGCAATGAAGGACACGAAGGAAAAGGCCAGGTAGTTCTTTGTGCCCTTTGTGTGAAAAAAAAATATTACACAAAGCCCACGTAGAACACGAGGAAAGAAAAAACCGAATTTCTTTGCACACTTAGAGGCTTAGCGTAAAAAAAATATCCCCCGGGTCGCCGCCCGGTCTGTTCACTTTATTAGCGTAGTAAGACTATTTTACGGATGGCTTTCTGCAAACCATTGTCCAGAACACAAAAAT
>DYOS01000203.1 GCA_020720405.1 Caldithrix sp.
GGCACCATGACACCTTCTTGTACTTCACAATCCAGCTGCAGGAGGCTGGGCTTCGTGTTCTTCGAAGTGATTTGTCAGCAGGAGAAAAAAATCCCCGCTGTTCCATCCCGGCTAATGCTGTAAATACTTTTTAATACCAACGGTTGCAGCGGCTTAGAATCCATTTTATTTGTGATCACCCTTCTCTCCTGCATGATAACTCAGAAAGACCATACTTTAGTGCAGAAGAACAATTTTGCGGGTATCACTTTGTGTGCCGCTGTTTAAGCGCACAAAATAAACACCGCTCACCAGATGCGAGCCATCGAACCGGTAATTATACAATCCCGCTGGAAGTTGCTTTCTGTCGACTATTTTCTGTACCTGCTGGCCGAGAGAATTGTAAACAACCAAAGAAATTTCAACTTGATGATTAAGCATAAATTCAATATTCATAGTCGGGTTGAAGGGATTCGGATACAACCGGGTCAGTTTGAACTGCAAGGGCAGATTGTTTCCCGGAGGAGGAATAGCACTTACCGGCTCGCCAAAATCTTCAACTAATATTTTCGTGATATTATTACGCAAGGCAGACGACTCAAGATTTTGGGGCATAGCCGCAATAAAAACGAATTGTCCGCCATCCTCTTTGAAAACCCCGCCTTCATCCGGAGTCTGGCGGACACCCAATCCATAGGTCAAACCATCCTCTTCAGCACTGAACAAAAGGTGACTTCCATTTTCCACAGCCGGATCGAAAGCATACAAACCGGGCATGGTCAGCGCTGCTGTCATCGGTTGCAAAGCGCCTTGTTCCGAGGTATAAACAGTAATGCTGTCTATTTTATCAGCAAAAAAACGGATGCCCAGATAGGTTTGCATTTCCGGTGTTTGAATAACGTTTTTTCCGTTCGGACTGATTAAAATTACATTTCCGCCAAGTCTTATGTAATTCATAATCTCAGCATAATAGAAACGAATCCAGTCAATGCCATCGCCGCCAACCCAAATCATCGTCGAGTAGTTCAACACCGAATCCGGATCAAGAAAACCATGACCGACCGGCCCGGGTAAGGCCGATGGATAGCCCTGCGCCGGAGTATTATAAACATCATGGAAAGTGAAATCGAAATCACCCTGGAATGCTTTTAGATCATAGGCAGCAGACAGAGTCTCATAATATTTACTCCAATCAACGCCGTTTACCAGCAATATACCTCTGTTCAGTGCTGGGCGGTTCAGTTCGGTTACCGATTTTAAAACCCAGTTGTCGGGATCAATTTCCAGGCTTTGCGGCTGATCAGTGAGGATAAATTCAAATTCTTGACCGGCTACTGAATCAAGAATGGTAAAGACCTGTGTACCGGAGGTGGTGGTAATATGAATATCCAGAGGCATTTTAAACAAAATGGTATTTGTCTGGGTCTGAAGCAGGTTCAGATGCAGGTGATAATTACTGCCATCAAAAACGGTTTCGCTATAATATTCGTACTTCGGATAGTACTCGTGATAAATCCATTGATCAAAGAAATAATCCAAAGCCATTCCCGACACAGCCTGACAAACGGCCTTAAAATCTTCGGTGGTTGCCGTTCCGTATTTGCGGGCCGGATCGTTATAATAAGTCTGTAAAATGTCAAAAAAAATGCTGTCGCCAACCACATGACGCAGCATGTGCAGCACAAAGCCGCCCTTGCTGTAACTTAATCCACCGTGAAAGATGCGATTAACATCTGTATCATCGGGCACATATACCGTTCCGCCGCCGGTATAGGCATCTTTGTTTATTTCATTATGATAAGCCTCCGGCCCCTGGCTGTACTCAAGCCAAAGCGCTTCAGAGTACGTGGCAAAACCTTCGTTCAGCCAGATATGGTGGAAATCCTGGCAGGTAACCATATCGCCCCACCACTGATGGGATAATTCATGGGCAATAAGGCCTTCGCTCCAGTCGCCAAGACTGGTGCAGGTCTGATGTTCCATGCCGCCACCCCAGAGAAATTCAGCATGGCCGTATTTTTCATTGATAAAGGGGTATTCGCCGTAATACCCGGAAAAAGCGGCAATCATCTCTTTGGTGCGGGCGTAATAGGTCGGCAGAGAAGTATTTTGATGATCCGGAAAAATATAAAATTCGATTGGCATGGTTTTGCCGCCTGCGGAAATGTACTCATCGGAATAATGATAATATTCATGGGCTGCTATCGAAACAAGATAGGTCGTAATTGGATAACGTTCCTGCCAGAAAAAAGTCGTGCGTCCCTCATCCGTATACTGTTCGGTCAACAGGCCATTTGAAGCCACCACCATCCCTTTGGGAACGGTGACCGTAATATTGACGCTGTCGGCCTTATCCGCAGGAATATCCTTGCAGGGCCACCATTCACGGGCACCGTAAGGTTCGCTAAGTGACCAGATCATTGGTTTTTTATTATAGGTTCCGAAATCGAAGGCACCTAAGCCGGTCTGTTGCGGCTGACCATGATATTGAACGGTAAATCCGCCCTGAGCGCCGTTGATCAGAAATTGCGGCAGGGTTACAGTTAATATATGATTTTCGTGGCTCCAGGCTAATGGACCATTATGATCACTGACACCATCGATCTGCATATTATCTGAAAAATTCAGATCAATCTGGCCCAGCATATCTTCCACGGCCGTGAAGTAAATGCCAACCTGCCCAGAAAGCATTTCTGTGTCGGGATAAAGATCAAGGACAAGATCATAAAAATAAACATCATACGCCGACTGATTTTCAGTCTGCACAGCAGTGACCTGCCAGGCCTTATAGCGTTCGGCTTTAAGTTTGGCATCCGGGGCCTGATCTTGTTGCTGGGCAAAAATCAGGTTCAAAAAAAGGACAAAAAAAATTATTAAGATCGAACGCATAAAATCCCCTATAAAACTGTTTCGCCGTCACCTGAACTTACAAAGATGCAGGTGTTTTGGAATACTCTTTTTCACAGAAAAACCAGGTAATTCAGAATTCCTGGTGAAAGTAATCTTAATCAACTATTCTTTATTAGAAACCTTGGCCGCCCCCCCTGTTTTGTCATTCTGATTCCGCTCCTGCGGGAGAAGAATCTGATAAACCCATAAATCCGGGAAATTTCTCCCGCCGGGCAGGCTGTTGCAGAAAGGCTGTTTTTTACCTGTCATCTCCGATTTATCGGAGCCAGGTTTCCGATGAGCCTGCGACC
>DYOS01000050.1:0-16669 GCA_020720405.1 Caldithrix sp.
CGGGTTTGAAATTTTATACTGGGTCGGCTGTGCCGGCGCCTTTGACCAGAAAGGGCAGAGAGTGGCCCGGGCTTTTGCCTCCATTTTAAACAAAGCCGGGGTAAATTTTGCTGTGCTTGGCAATGAGGAAAGCTGCACAGGGGACAGTGCCCGGCGGGCCGGAAACGAGTATCTTTTTGCCTCCCTGGCCGAGGAAAATATTGCCAGACTGAATGCGGCCGGGGTTAAAAAAATAGTAACCACCTGTCCCCATTGCCTGCATACCCTGAAAAATGAATACAGTCAGTTTGGCGGCCATTATCAGGTTATCCATCATACCGAACTGATTGAATCACTGATCAGCTCGGGCCGGATTGTCCCCGCCAATAAGGACACGGAACAAGTTACTTTCCATGATCCCTGTTATCTTGGCCGGCATAACCGGGTTTTTGATGCACCCCGCCATAGTTTGATCAAGGCCGGTTTTAAAGTAACCGAAATGGAACATCATGGGCAGAACAGTTTCTGCTGTGGTGCCGGAGGCGCTCAAATGTGGAAAGAGGAGGAGGCTGGTACCGAAGCAGTTCGACGGTACAGGCTGGCCGAAGCAAAACAAACCGGCAGTCCGCTGCTGGCCACCGGATGTCCCTTTTGCCTGACCATGCTGACCGATGCCGTAAATGAAACAGAAACCAGTATTCAGGTAAAGGATTTTGCCGAAATTATCAACAACCGGGTTTAATCCGAAATTGAAGATAGAAAATATTGATGGCCTCGTCAGAAGGCAAAACCGATTTATAATTATACGATATATTTGATACACTAAAAATCGTCATTTCGAATCTCGATTTATCGGGTGAGAAATCCATTGTTTACAAAGGATAAAGATTTCTCCTCTCTTCGTTCGTCGAAATGACGCATAAGTATGTGTTTTTATTAGTGCAAAAATACTTTTTGCGGGATCGTCAATATTGATAAGCGGCATTATTTTATTTTTTAACAGCCGCAAAGTCAACAAAGGATAGAAAAGTTGAGAGCTTTGAATTAGAGAATATTTCTAACAGATGTTTTCACAACAACGGACTTTTTCCACACCTGTCCTTGTGCCCGGCGCAATAAATTTTTTGTTAAAGATTAATCGGATGTCGATTACCTGATCTGGTTTAATAAATATTTTTTTTGACCAACCTGATCTTTACCTCAGTCCACAAAAGGTAATAAGAAACCAGCTTTTTGCCTCTCACATCCTGTTTTGAGTGCGACGCTTAATAAATGCTTCCATCCACTGCAGCACCCGGGCATGAAAAAAGATATTCTTCAGCAGATGAATTCAATAATTTTACCCGGAACCAGAGACTCCTAATTCCCGCTATCACCAGCGCTGGCGGCAGTTTTCCGGCCAAAATCCGGACTGATCTTTATAAAAAACAGAACCAGGAACGAGGGTAGTGTCGATATCATTACCCAGATAAAAAAGTTTTTATAACCGATAATTTCCTGGAGCCAGCCGCTCATCATCCCCGGCAACATCATACCAAGAGCCATAAACCCGGTGGCAATGGCATAATGGGCGGTTTTATGTTTTCCTTCGGAGATGTGAATCGAATAGAGCAGATAGGCAGTAAAACCAAAGCCATAGCCAAACTGCTCAATAGCCACGCAGATATTGATCAGTAGAAATGAATCAGGCTGGACTGCGGACAGATAAACATAAACAAGATCAGGCAGATTGATGGCCAGGGCCATGGGCAGCAGCCAGTATTTCAAGCCCTGCCGGGCGGCCACAAATCCCCCGCTTAATCCACCCAGCGTGAGCATAACCAAACCGACCGTTCCGTAAACCAGGCCAACTTGTCCGGTGGTCAGCGCCAGACCACCGTTTTCCTGTGTATCAAGCAGAAAGGGTGCGGCTAATTTGACCAGTTGTGATTCAGCCAGACGGTACAACAGAAGAAAAAGCATAATGGCCCACATGCGTTCCTTTCTGAAAAAGGAAGCGAAGGTTTCATAAAAATTCTTCATAAAAGAGGAGCCGGACAAATTTGGCGTATCCGCTGCCGGGCGGGGCAGACTGATAACATGATAAATAAAAAACAGGATGAACAGCAGGGCCAGAACCGCAAAGGTGATTAGCCAGGCCAACGGAATATTTCCGGAATGGGCGGTAAAAATGGCCCGGGTCTCAAAATCCAGTTTTGGATCAAGCTGAAACATTACTGCTACAGGCTTATCCCAGTTGCTGGAATCAAAACTGAAATGCGAGCTGTTTAACTGGTGATTCTCAAAAAGACCAATGCTTTTATCACCGCTGGTGCGGCCAAAATTAACTTCGATGATTTTATCATTTTGCGGTGCCTGAGAAAGACGGAAATAAACAATTCCCGTATTACCGGTTGCTCCGGCGATGCGGCTGGTTTTTTTATCCCGGCCAAAGGAAGCGCTTAAAAAATTCTCTAATGGACCCGAAACATACCCTCGCCACCAGCCGGATTCTGCATCTGAATTGCCCGTTTGGACAGAGCGTAGGGGCGGATGGAAGGCATGACCATTGGCTGTATTAAATTCTGAAATTTTTGCCGCCAGGGCTGCAGCACTGTCTTTTGGCAGTGGTGCAGTCGAAATCAACAGCTGATCAGAGCTGCAAAGAAGTCTTATTTCACCATCGGCAGCCCAAACCAGACTGTCTGCCTCAGGAAATACAGCACCGCGGTGTTCATCGGCAGCAACAGCCTGTACCGTGATTTGCTGAACCGGCAACCCGGAATGTCCCTCAACATAGCCGGCCAGAATAATTAAAAGGCCCTGACCGGTGATCATGGCCAGGCGGTAAAATGTACTGCGTATACCGACAAACCAGGTTTGGTCGTGCTGATTCAGGCCAAGCATATAAAATCCGTCGGCGGCAATGTCGTGCGTGGCGGAACTGAAAGCCAGCAGCCAGAAAAAGAGCAGGGTAAAACGGAAAAATCCAGGCAGGGGCGTGGTCAGCGCCACACCGGCCAGGCCGGCGCCAATCAGCAGTTGCATGGCCACAATCCAGAAACGCTTGGTGCGCAGCAAATCGACCACCGGACTCCACAAGGGTTTAATAACCCAGGGCAGATACAGCCAGCTCGTATAGAGAGCAATTTCCATATTGGAAATGCCCATCCTTTTGTAAAAAATAACGCTGACCATCATGACTACGGTATAAGGCACGCCCTCAGCAAAATAGAGTGATGGAATCCAGCGCCAGGCGCTGGCCGTTCTGGGATTGTTCATCAGGAAACCTTGTAGATTTGGGTGAGCCGGGTTCCGGGAAAATAATGAGCGATAATCTGCTCTGAAGTATAACCTTTCAGCGCCATGCCCAATGCACCAATCTGGCACAGACCGACCCCGTGCCCCCAGCCGGCACCGTGCAGGATAAATTCAGACTCATTGGCCCTGGCAATGATAAAAGCCGAGCTGTACAGAAAATTTTTAGACAAGGAATGACGGATGTTGTACTCGGAACAAAGTATCGAGTTTTGACTCTTGCCGGTTGAATCCATCCAGGAGACGGCCAGCCGGATCACTCTTCCTGAATGGCCGCGCTCCAAGATCCGTAAACCGTTGATCCGCGCCGCGCTGACATGATTTGCTTTGGAAAATTGCTGGCAGACTTCTGTCTGCTTTAAGGTAACCGTCCAGCGGTAATAAGCGCCGTCCTCATCCACCGAACCGAGGTATTTTTTCAGCGTTTTTTCATCGACTGTATGCGGACTGCAAAAGGCCTCAGGCTGATCGTTTATCCATTGTTCAGCATTTTCTTCAATCGATAAATCGGGCAGGGTTTGTTTTTTATCCCAATCGGCAAAGTGACTAAGATAGGGCACCGCTTGACCCGGCCAGACCTTCTCATAACTTTCGGTTACGCCGCCGCAGCTTTTTGAATAGCGGGCATCAGCCACCTGTTCACCAAACATAATAACCGATCCGGCCGTATTCAGCGCCGCTGCCGCGGATGGCCGGGAAAGAAAGGTTGTGCCCTGATAACGCTGACAACAGTCATCATTACAGACATCCATGCCCAGATGGATATGCTTTTGCTCCACATTGGCCAGCATCCAGCTCCGGGCGGCGATGGTTTGGGCTTCCAGCAGGGCTTGCGGGCAGGCGGCGCCCATTTCCGAAGTGGCGACACAGGCCAGGTAATCTTCAAATGGCAATTCGTTGATCACGATAAAACGATCATCCAGCCGGTTGATATGAACAGCACCGGCAACGGTGATATCAATATATTTCTTCCAGTGGAAATCCCGCCCGGCAATCATGTTTTTCAGAAGCAGACCCTGACCAGGATTAAGCCCGCGGCGCTCAATAACCGGGTATATTTTGATCAGGTTACGCGGATGAAAATCCTCGTCGTTCAGACGGAGCAGACTGCGCTCGGGTTCAAATTTCAGAAACAGGCGCTGCCCGGCCGGAAAAGGCAAAGTCTTCCCGGAAAACTCAATCTGGTAATCTGTTCCGCTTTGATTGGCGATGGTTAATGAGGTCATCTGATCTTCCGGCAGAACCAGTCCGACTCTCAGCAACGGCTCGGTGACAGGAATTTTACCCGGCTCAAGCATGGCTGGCCTGCCTTTCCCGAAAGGCCAGAAAGCCGTCGATGCCGGCACCGATGGCCGGGGCTTCCCGCAGACGGGAATAGGCGAGGCGCCCGGTGATGGGCAGATAATGATGGCGGGCTGCTGCATCGAGCAGAGGACTGTTGCGGATCAGTTCATCCAATTTTTCCCAGGTTGGTTGACCCAGTTCCTGCTGACCTTCGGGGCTTTGCAGAAGGTCGCCCAGACGCTGACCGATAATTATTTTTTCAAAGACCCGGCCCAAAAAGGGATGGGCGGTTTCGAGATGCGCCCGGTTCGGATTGACAAATTCAAATGCCGATGACCATCCCTGATACAGGGTGGAGATCCGTTCAAAAATTAGCCGTGCCAATTGATCACTGACCCTGGTGAATAAAGTTTTAGCCTGTGCATCTCCGGCGGCAGCCATTCCGGCCATCTGCAGCGGGAAAATCTGGCTGCGGTTCAGTTCTTCCACCGTGGTTCCGCTGCCGGCAGCAAATAAACTCTGCATACCGCCAACCGATATGTATTTTTCCAATGAAAATCCGTCTTCGGTTTTAAATTCCCAGGTTTTGGCCAGCCACGGTTTTGTTTTATCCAGCGGCAGCAGGGCACCGTCTAATTTAAGAGCATCAGCCACACCGGTTCCGCCGCCAAGATAATAGGCATTGCGGAAATTCCTGAATTGGCCTTCGGCGGCATAATTTTCACCAATGCCGCAATAGTCGGCATCGCTGCCCAGCCGGGCCAGTGGAGCTAACAGATTTACACCTTCTTCAGCCAGACGTTTTTCCAGCAAAGGTACATATTGAGGCATACGCGGACCGTTGGCGACAACGGCAATACCGCGCAGATCAGCGGTTTTCAGACCGGGCATACCAATACCGGCGATAAGCCCGTCCCGTTTTTTATCGGCCAAACCCAGAATGCATTGGACACAGGTTTCGACATAGACTTTTTGCATCTGCGTCTCCTGTTCGGTAATCGGAATCTGCGGCTGTCCATAGACGGCTAACTGATCGGGCAGGCTGGCTGGTTTGAAATCGCTGATAAATCCGGCCATATCCCGGTAAGAAATCTCGCGGTTGCGGTCGCTCAGGCTGAAGCTTTCTGTTTCCGGGTTATAATCGATTTGCCAGGCGCTGACTTTGGTTGCTCCGCCATCCACACCGATTATCTGCATATTGTCCATGATCAGACCTGCTTTCCGTTCAGTTTCTGGCGGCGTTTTATGGCTTCGAGACGCATATAATCTTTGGCCTCATCATTGCGGTCAATCGTCACCTGATCGATGCTGTGATCGGTTCCGCCGGAATGGCGGACCACTTTATAAATGGCCTCCCAAACCCGGCCGATGCGGTGTTTTTCGCTGATCCGTAGAACCATGCCGTAGTCTTCACCATAATTGCGGGCAAATGGTTCTTCATTCAGGCTGAACCCCATTTGGCGGATCAGCTCAATCGGGATGGAGCGGGGTGCACCGGCGCCGTTGATCCGTAACAGATTATTCCGCCCGTTTTCCTCGGTCCATTCATCATGAGTGACCACCGGCAGATTTTTCATCCGTTCCAGGCTGCCGTCGGCTTTCTTCTCCCAGACCTCATAAGAACCGATGACCATACCGATTTTTGGGTCGCTTTCATAAACAGCCAAAATTTTTTCAACGGCATCCGGGGTAACCAAATCGTCTGAATCTAATTGAACATAGAACTCGCCGCGGGCCGCCTCGGCACCCATATTTAAACAGAGACCAAGATTATTTACTGCAAAGGCTAAAAGACGTACTTCCGGTTTAGCCGGATCGAAGCGCTTACCGCCGGGCATAAATGCCTGAACGGCCGGAATAGTCGGATCATTTTCACCGCCATTACAAACCACAATCACTTCGGTTTCCCGAACCGTCTGGTTTTGAATGCTTTCAATGGCCGAAGTGATGAACTCCGGCCGGTTATTAACCGGAATAATAAAACTGGCCTTCAGCACGGCATTGCCGGATTTTGGCCTTTCTGTATAATAACGGCCGGGTTCCAGCCAGGCTGAAATTTTCTGCAGATGGGCAGTCAGCACCTGTTCTGCCTCAAGCTGACTTTCTTTTCCGGCCAACAGATAATCAAAAACATTATGGGCTTTGCCCTCAGCCCGTACCCGGTAAAGTGAACCGGCATAGCGGTTGGCGATATGCCCGGGATGACCCTGGGCAGCCATTTTCAACCGCAGATCGTAAAGTGTATTGAACCTGATTTTTTCATCGGCGAAACCAGCTTTAGCCAGCGCTGCCGCTGAAAGAACCCAGACTTTTCCGTAATCCTGATTATCGCGAACGCGACCGGCATGATGTTTTAAGAGGTGTTTTTCGGTTACCGTGCCGTTATTTTCCAGCTCATAATCCGCGTAGAGCATACTGATATCCGGGTGATATTTGATCATCAGCCGGGTTACTGCAGAAAAACCATTTTTCAGGGTGATAAAATCGGCACGGTTATCGATCAGCACAAAATAATCAGCGGGAGTTTTAAAGGCCTGATTCAAAAGCGAACCCGCATTCTGATCCGGTGCAGCCGGGATCAGGCTGTAATTTTGTTTCCAGGCGGGTAGGTTTTTAATGATACTTTGCTCCGCATTGGTGAAAAGTATGACCCGGCTGAACTCTTCCAGATTTAAGGTGACCAGGGTTTGGTTTAACTGATCGGCAGTCAGGCCGGATTCGGTAAAATAAAAACAAAGCGCAGTAATCTGTGCCGAAGCCATTGATGTCTCCTATGGATAGATAAGATATTTATTTCTGATTCTTTTAAATTTGGTCAATTCCTTTTGCCATTCCGCTTCCAGTTTCTCAATTGCGGTACCGGATATAATGGCCGGCAATATCTGATCATCCCCTAAAACTTTACTGAACATTTCCAGGTGTGATTCATCGAGTAAATCCAGCCGGTCGGGATAGAGCCGGGCTACGGCGGAGAGAATATGCAAACCGGTGCCGTAGGCATTAAAATTCTGGTAGCTGATAATATGAAGCTGAACACCGGCGCAATCGAGTCCCTTGAATTTGCCATAATATGGTCTGAAAAATACAGGACGGAAAATCACCCCGGGCAGATTCAGGCTGTTTAGAACTTCGCTTAATTGACGGCCATCAATCCATGGTGCGGCCACAAATTCGAAGGGACTGGTATAGCCAACTCCTTCTGAAATTAAACTCAACTCACCGATGGTGCCGGTTGCTCCCAGGAAAAAACAGGTTTCAGGGTGTGGGACATGGGGCGAAGTTGGCACCCAGGGTAAACCAGTGTCAGTCCAGTACATGGAACGCCGGTAATTTTTCATGGGCAGAACGGTCAGCCGGCAGTCAATGTCAAATTCAGTGTTGAACAGCAGGGCCAGCTCGCCGATGGTCAGACCGTGGCGATAGGGAATGGGGTACATACCGACAAAGGATGAGAACTGCTTTTTTAGAATATTACCCTCTGTTTTTTCTCCGCCCAGCGGATTTGGACGGTCGAGAATAAGCACATCTTTGCCATATTCAGCGGCGCTTTCCATAATCAGGGCCATGGTATAAATATAGGTGTAGGCCCGGATGCCGACATCCTGTATATCGATGATGATCAGATCAACCTGATCCATCAGGTCTTTACCCGGCTTGCGCTGTTTCCCGTAAAGACTGTACACCGGCAGACCGGTTGCCGAATCGATACCGCTGACCACGGATTCACCGGCCTCAGCTTTGCCACGGATACCGTGCTCGGGACTGAGCAATGCGACCAGATTAAGGGTAGTATCGCGGCTGAGGATATCGGCGGTTAGTTCAAGCTGCCGGTTAACACCACTCGGGTTGGTCAGCAGAGCCAGTCGTTTATTTTCGAGGAGAGAGTGCTGCTCGGTCAGCAGGTATTCATTGGCCAGAATTACCGTTTCCCCAGGGAGGTTAACCGGGCTGTCATGATAGATAACCAGTTCTTTCCGGCAGGAAAAAAGCAGGACGGACAGAATGATGAATAATAAAAATCTGGGCATGGTCTTTCTAAAACGAGGTTAATTTACATAGTTAACAAACTGGGCAAGTATAACACTCAAAATCAGTGAATCAAAAATAAATTTTAACTGCTTTTGCTGAAGTCATCCCATCTCAGGAGTCTGGCAATGGTGCGGTGCAGGTCAAAGGCGATTCCGCCGGCCAGACCCAAAATCAAACCGCTGCGCAGTTCACGTTGGTAAAGCGCTAAAACCTGTATCTTGTCCGGCCCTGATCCGGATAGCAATATTTCAAGAAACAGGCTGAGGATAAAAATACAAACGTAGGAAATTGCCCACAGCGCTGCATTGCCAAACCAGAACTGAACATAGGGTTTGGAGCGGCTCATCTGCCAGGTCAGGTGAATGAAAATCAGTAGCAGCAATGCTTTGGAAAAAATGCCGGCCATTTGCTGAGTTCCGGCTGATTTTAGTGTCATTGCGGCTAAGGACCAAAATAGGGCGATGATGAATCCGGTCAGGTAAAAACGCTTCAATGTTTGAGTTAAAAATAAGATCTGTAAACTGCTGATCAGCAGAATAATTGCGGCGGTTTGCCAGATGCTCCAGCCCAGCGGGAAGTAGTAAGTAAAGGCTGCAATTAAAATAACCTGGAGCAGGATCAGCAGCAGAGCCGAAGAAAAATTACTGTTCTGTTTTATCATCAGCGTTTCCCGCTGATCAGATCGCCCAACAGATCACCGCCCAGACCGGCTATGCCTTTCCGTTCATCGCGGTTATTCCAGCGGGCGGCGGCAATGATCCGGTCGGCCAGCCGGGAAAAAGGCAGGCTTTGCATAAAAACCTTGCCGGGACCTTGCAGAGTAGCCAGGAATAAACCCTCACCGCCGAACAGGGCATTGGTAAATCCGCCAATAAATTGAATATCGTAGGCCACCGTACTTTCGAAGGCGACCAGGCAACCTGTATCGAGCCGGAGACGTTCTCCCGCTGTCAGTTGGCGCTCGATAATCGTTCCGCCGGCATGAATAAAGGCCAGACCGTTGCCGGTCAGTTTTTGCAGGATAAAACCCTCACCACCGAAAATTCCGGCGCCCAATTTTTTGGTAAAGGCGATATCAATATCGATGCCGGCCGCGGCGCAAAGGAAGCCGTCTTTCTGACAAAAAAATTGTCCGCCGAAGCGGGAAAGATCAATCGGGATAATTTTTCCGGGATAGGGAGCGCTAAAGGCAACCCGGCCTTTGCCCCGGCCATGATGCAGAAAAGTGGTGATGAAAAAACTTTCCCCGGTAATCATTCTTTTGAAGCCGTTAAAAAGTCCGCCGCCGGTCGAAGTCTGCATCTCAATTCCGTCTTCCATGTACAGCATGGCCCCGGTTTCAGCCCGGATGCCCTCACCCGGATCAAGCTCAATCTCAACAATCTGCATATCGTCGCCAATAATTTTATATTCGATGATATCGGCCATGAAAAACTCCTTTGTATTTCGTTGCGCCTGACAGGGCAAAAAATTAAACTATTGCTTTAATAAATTCAAAGCTAAGTATGAAAAAAGAAAAACAGGAATACCTTTGTTCCGCCTGCGGCTACCGTTCGGCACGCTGGCTGGGACGTTGTCCGCAATGTCAGGCCTGGGAAACCATGGAGCTGACCAGCCTTGCCCCGGCCGGAAGTCAGGGAAAGGCTAAAGCGAAGATTATACTTTATAGCATTCAGGCGGCCGGCAAGCCTGAAAATACCCGGTTTTCCTGCGGGCTGCCCGAGATTGATCAGTTAATGGGCGGCGGTTTTATGCCAGGCTCGGTTATTTTACTGGGCGGAGATCCCGGGGTGGGCAAATCGACTCTCGCCTTGCAGTTACTCAACCATTTTTCAAACGGCAGGTCTTTTTATGTCAGTGCCGAGGAATCGGGCGATCAGATTTTGCAGCGGGCTGAACGGCTGGGAATTACCAATCCGGATATCCGCCTGCTGATTACCAATGAACTGGAAGAAGTGGTGCAATTAATCGAACAGGAAAATCCGGGTTTTCTGATCATTGATTCAATTCAAACTCTGCGCAGTTCGGCAATTGAAAATTTACCGGGAACACCAGGACAGATTCGCTTCATAGCCGACCGACTGACCGAGCTGACCAAACAGCGCAGCTGTATCACCCTGCTTATTGGTCATGTGACCAAGGATGGCAGCCTGGCCGGACCAAAATTACTGGAGCATCTGGTTGATACGGTGTTGTATTTTGAGGGTGATCAGAATCTGAATTTCCGTATTCTGCGAACCACCAAAAATCGGTTTGGTGCTGTTAATAATCTGACCGTTTTTCAGATGAACCAGAAAGGGCTGGAAGTAGTCAGCAATCCGTCCTTGTATTTTCTCGATCAGCACCTGGCCGACCGGACCGGCGTAGCCATTGTGCCGACCATGCAGGGAGTCCGATCCCTGCTGATTGAAGTGCAGGCCCTGGCCAGCAAAACCCATTTCGGCGCCCCGCAGCGTACCGCTTACGGCATCGATCATAAAAGGCTGAGTCTGCTATTAGCGGTTTTGGATAAAAAGCTGGGTTTTGAATTCGGTTTTTTTGATGTTTTTTGCCGCACCAGCGGCGGCTTGTCCATTCAGGAACCGGCGATCGATCTGGCGTTGGTGGTGGCGCTTATTTCCAGTATCAGAGATCAGCCGGTTAAACCGGATACAGTGTTCATCGGCGAGGTTGGTTTAAATGGGGAAGTACGCGGTGTATCGCAATTGGAAACCCGCTTGCAGGAAGCCGCCCGGCTGGGCTTCAGGTCGGCCGTCGTTGCCGCCGGAAAGAACGGTGAACTAAGAATTCCTGATCTGAAAATTATCGAAATTCAATACCTGAACGAACTGCAGGGTCTGATTTTTCACCGGGCTTAAACCAGCGAATGATTTTGATTCCAGTCCGGATTACTACACTCAAAGTCATGAAAAGCTGATACTAATAAAGCTGATCCAGGCCAAGTTTGGAAGTTACGGCTTTAAAGTTTAAGCGGTGTTTTTCAGGCAGAAACCGGCCAGCGGTGAATTGCTTTGAAATAGCCTATTTAGTAAGCTGAATTCATTGTCAACATCAACCAGATTGATGAAATAAATAAAAGAAAGGTAATTATGGGCAAGATTGGAATGACCGAGATATTAATCATCCTGGCGATCATCGTGCTGCTGTTTGGTGCCAAGCGCATCCCTGAGCTGTTTAAAAATCTCGGTTCTGGCATAAAGGCATTCAAATCTGAAATGAATAACAAAGAAGGTGACAGCCCGGCAGATAAGTAAGCCTGAACACCGGCTGGCTTATGGATGTGATCCGCAGGAATCGGCATCAGATTTTTTCTTTGATCCCGGATTGCAGGTTGGTGCAGAAACCCAAAAACTGTCATCCCGCCAGAACAGGACAAGTTTTCGATTCCGCCCTTGCGGAAGAGAAATCTATAAGTATAATAAAAACTGAGATTCCTCGCCCCGATAAATCGGGGCGGGTCGCGGACTTCTTTTAATGACAGGAAAAAACAGCCTCTCTGCAACAGCCTGATTGGAACTACCCTGCCGGAACAGAATTGGATTTTCCGGTTAAAGCAAAAGGGGTCTGCCCTGTTTTCATTACCGGCCGGGAAGATTGTCTTCCATGACTTAACTAACATTTTAGTTTTGGCTGAATTTGAATAGTATTATTTCTGTCGATGGTATATCCTTTGCAAAAAGCTGCCCGAATAATTTAGGAGAAAGACAATATGACATTTGATCAGCTGACCATCAAAGCCCAGGAAGCTCTGAACAGAGCCCGCCAAATCACCATCGATCATGGACAGCAACAAATAGAGCCGGAGCATATTTTACTGGCGGCTCTGAGCGATGAAGAGGGAATAGCCGCAGCTATTATCCGCAAATACGGCGTACCGCTCTCCGAAATCAGAAACCGGCTGGAACAGGCTATAGAAAAACTGCCCCGGGTTCAGGGCGCGGCAAGTCAGGTTTACCTGAGCAATAATTCCGATCAGATTTTAGATCAGTCCTTTAACGAACTTAAAACCTTCAAAGATGAATTTATCAGTACTGAGCATCTGCTGCTGGCTATAGCTGCCGGAAGCAGCGGTGAGGCATCCGGAATTCTGCAGGCCTTTGGCCTGACCCGGGATATGATTTTAAAAGCGCTGCAGGAGTTGCGCGGTAATCAGCGGGTTACCTCGCAGAATCCCGAAACCCAATTTCAGGCCTTGCAGAAATATGCCAAAGACTTAACGATTCTGGCCCGCCAGGGGAAACTTGATCCGGTTATCGGCAGGGATGAGGAAATTCGCCGGGTGCTGCAGGTTTTGTCACGCCGGACCAAAAATAACCCGGTACTGGTTGGTGAGCCTGGTGTCGGGAAAACGGCGGTGGTGGAAGGTATTGCCCATCGCATCGTTTCCGGTGACGTGCCGGAAAACCTAAAAAACAAAAAAATCATCAGTCTTGATTTGGGCGCTTTGATTGCCGGTGCAAAATTCCGTGGCGAGTTTGAGGAGCGCCTGAAAGCCGTGGTCAAAGAAGTGATCGACTCGGAAGGGGAGATTATTCTTTTTATCGACGAATTGCATACTCTGGTCGGAGCTGGTGCAGCCGAGGGTTCGATGGATGCTTCCAATCTGCTTAAACCGGCCCTGGCCCGGGGCGAGCTGAAAGCTGTCGGCGCTACAACCCTCGATGAATACCGCAAGCATATCGAAAAGGATGCCGCCCTGGAACGTCGTTTTCAACCCGTGCTGGTCAGTGAGCCGAGCGTTGATGACACTATTTCCATCTTACGGGGTTTGAAAGAAAAATACGAAGTTCATCATGGTGTGCGGATTCAGGATCAGGCTTTAGTCTCTGCGGCCGTATTGTCCGACCGCTATATTGCCGATCGTTTCCTGCCGGATAAAGCCATTGATCTGGTCGACGAAGCCGCTTCGAAAATCAGAATAGAGATTGATTCGCTACCCGAAGAATTAGATGATACCGAGCGTCGCATCCGGCAGTTGGAAGTTGAATTGGTCGCCCTTAAAAAAGAAAAAAACGATGGCAGTCCGTCTCAGCTTCAGGCTGTGCAGGAAAATCTGGCGAATCTCCGGGAAAAGTCATCTGAGCTGAGAGCACAGTGGCATTCCGAAAAAGAAATCATCACCCGTATCCGGAGCAGCAAATTAAAGTTAGAAGAACTACGCAGCCGTATGGAGCAGGAAGAGCGCCAGATAAATCTGGAAAAAGTGGCCGAAATCCGCTATGGTCTTATCCCCGAAACAGAACGACTCATCAAAGAGCTTAATGGTCAATTAAAAACTCTTCAGAAAAACAATGCCATGCTCAAAGAAGAAGTGGATGATTCGGATATTGCAGAGATTGTTTCCCGTTGGACCGGTGTACCGGTTCAGCGTATGCTGGAATCAGAGCGGGAGAAACTGCTGCGCATGGAGGAACGACTTAGTGAAAGGGTCATCGGCCAGGCGGAAGCGGTGAAAAGTATATCCGAAGCGATCCGCCGTTCGCGGGCCGGGTTGAGCGATCCCAACCGGCCGATAGGTTCTTTTATATTTTTAGGTTCGACCGGTGTCGGAAAAACCGAACTGGCCCGGGCGCTGGCCGAATTTCTGTTCGACGATCAGGACGCAATGGTACGCATCGATATGTCCGAATATATGGAACAGCATTCGGTAGCAAGGCTGATTGGCGCGCCTCCCGGTTATGTCGGCTATGAAGAAGGCGGACAATTGACCGAAAAAATCCGCCGCCGACCCTATTCCGTTGTTCTTTTGGATGAAATCGAAAAAGCACATCCCGAGATATTTAATATCCTGCTTCAGGTGCTGGATGACGGCCGGCTGACGGATAATAAAGGCCGGACGGTAAATTTCAGCAATACCATTATTATTATGACATCGAACCTTGGCGCCCAATTGATTCGCCGGGAGACAGAAGGGCAGACTCCGGAAATGTTAGGTGATAATTATGAGCACCTGCGCCTGGAAGTACTTCGTCTGTTACGTGAAACCCTGCGACCGGAATTTCTGAACCGCATCGATGACATTATTGTTTTTCATGCCCTGTCCCACGAAAACCTAAAGCAGATTGTCAGCCTGCAGATTGATCTGTTGCAGGAGAAACTTCTTGCCAAATCCATTCGGCTGGAGATTACGGAGCGGGTTATTGAATACCTGGCAAAAACAGGTTTTGACCCGGTTTTCGGAGCCCGGCCTTTAAAAAGACTGATCCAGAATAAGCTCGTTAATGAGGTGGCCAAAGGCATTATTGCTGGTACAATCGGCAATTCCGGCACTATTGAGATCGATGTTCAGGGCGCTGGTGACTTCACCTTCAAAACCATCTTTCCAAACTGATGTATCAATCCTGGAAATAAACCATCTACCTATGAAATTCTGACCAGAGCTGGAGCGAATATGATCCATAAAGATATGCTGATCGAGGAAATTATAGAATCCTACCCGAACCTGATAAAACCGCTGCAGGAGATGGGTGTGCAGTGCATTGTCTGCGGAGAACCGGTCTGGGGTACACTGGAAGAAAATATCATTAGTAAAAAATTAACCAATCCGGATGAAATTATAAGCCGGCTGAATCAGGTGATCAGAGATGAACAAAGTGAAGTATTCTAAAACCTTTGCCTTCGGTTTGGCCGGCGCTCTGGCCGGATTTGCATTCTATTATTTTATAGGCTGCAATAACGGCTGTGCCTTAACCGGAAATCCGTATGTGTCCACCGGCTACGGTTTAAGTATTGGTGTTTTATTGGCCTGGCCGGGCCGGGGAAAAAGAACCGGAGCAGAAACAAATGACTGATTTCATTACCGCTATCGGAGTTATAGTCCTTGTTTTGCTGATCACTTCAGTATTGATCAGGCTTAAAACCCGGGCGATGATCGGTCAGCCAATAGCTGATAATGATTGGTTTGCAAATTTGCCGTCGGAGCGGCCCTCACTTTTGTTCTTTTATGCGCCGGGCTGTTCAGTCTGCCGCCAGATGGAACCAGCCATTGGAGAGCTGGAGCAGGAAGGTTATACCATAAGGCGCATAAATATCGCCGAAAATACGGGAATGGCCGGGAATTTTAAAGTTATGGCCGCACCGACAACCATCATTATTAAAAAACAATTGATTTCGGCATATCATGTTGGTTTCAGGAATAAATTAAAATTATTGAATGAACTAATTGATTAGTTTTATTTAAGTTGCCGCAGATCAGACCGATTAGGTATTGAAAATTAACGGTATTTCTGAAAGGTTTTTATTTAATGCCGCATTCCAGTACCAGAACAAAAGAGCAGGATATTCTGAATAATATTGAATTAAGTCTTACCAACTACAAAAATCTCTTCAATAAAGGTCTGTCACTTATTGAAACTGAACCGGATCCCCGGCAGTTGCTCCATTCTATTCTTGAGGAATATCAGACCAGGCTTGAACAAATGCCGGCGATTGATCTGAGCCATGGAGGTATTGAAAAATTATCACCGGAATTGCAGGAACAGGTAAAATCTTTGGTTCTTTTTGGCACACAGGCCGTTCTGATTAATGATAACGCAAAAATTCAGAGAAATCTGCGCATTGTAAATGAGAACTACAAAGACCTGCTCAGCGTCGTCACCCACGAATTTAAAAACTCCCTGACTTCCATTTATGGTTACAACCGCCTGATCCGCAAACAACTCAGTTTAGGCAATACCGCTCAGATTGAAGAAATTTCCACAAATATCGATCGTCTGACCAAAACCCTGTTCGGTCTGGTAGAAACCTTATTCTCCATGTCCTTGATTGAACAGGGTGCGTTGAGTCTGGATTCCCGGCTGTTCGATGTCTATCAGGATGCAATTCTTCCCGTACTTCATGAACTGGAATTGGCACTGCACAGTCAAGGGATGAGCGTTCATGTCGAAGGCAGCGGAGAAAAGAAGATTTACTATGGTGATGACCGTCTGATGCAGATTGTTTTCCGGAACCTTATCCAAAATGCGACCCAGTATGGATTGGTCAATACTTCTATTCAGATAAAAATCAGTTCGAACAAGGATGAGTTGAAAATTGAAGTATTTAACCTGGGCAACGGTGTTCGAAAAGAAGACCTTGGCCA
>DYOS01000050.1:16769-18857 GCA_020720405.1 Caldithrix sp.
GTTGAAGAGATTGCCGAGAATATCAGTGCTTACCTGGATTATCCTTCAGACCGGAATTTTGCTTCAAAGCTGCGGGCAGTAATGAATGAGGTGTTTATAAATGTTGTTAAACATTCCGATACTTCAGCACAAAGCGAAGTTGTCCGTTTTCAGTTTGAGTTGGGCATGAAATATTTCAGTGTTTCAATTTACGATCACGGACCCGGTTTTGAAGCAAACGGCTACCTGCCTCCTTATCCGAATGATCTGGTTGGCCGGGAATTCAAATTGCGCGAAGTTCTGGATGGTTCCGTCTTATTCAATGTGGTTGATCCATTTACCATCCATTTTAAGTTCGAGCCGAAGGAAATTGATTTTGCCGATCATCTGTCGGAAATGCCGGAATTAATGGACCACGGCCTCGGCATTTCGATCATTACCAAATTGATGGATAGTGTGACTTACGCTTATGTGGGCGAAGGCCGCTTCGACTGGAAACTTATAAAAAAGCTCAGTTAATATTTTATACTCAAAAATTTAAATCTCATTTGCCATTCAGTCTCAGGTTTTAACTATTCAATATTTTATTAGTGGCCAGTCTGAAAATAAGCTCCGGCTTCAGGAAACTAAGGTGTCAGAAAAATAAGGTTTCCTGAAAGGTTTTTGTAGTCTGAATTTTCAGTACACAGTTGAAAAACTATAGTTAAGTTTCGTCTAAATTTCTTGTAATCATTTTTTAGCCGGGTTATATTCCTGAATCCAATTCAGATTTTAGGGAAGGAAAAATTATGTCCGATTTTCATCCACGTTATGCCTTAACCACCTTATCCGAAGATGAGCAGCTCTTTTTTGATACGGTAAAAGATTTTGCCCGTGAACAGGTCAAGCCCTTAGTCCGGGAAATGGATGCCTCGGCCAAATTGGATCAGCGTCTGCTTTCCGAATTGTTCGGCATGGGATTAATGGGAATTCATATCCCGGAGAAATATCAGGGTGCAGAGACCAGTTTCTTTATGTCGGTATTGGCTATCGAGGCTCTGAGCAGTGTCGATCCATCGGTTGGTGTTGTTGTCGATGTTCAAAATACCCTGGTTAATAATGCTATTATAAATTTTGGTTCGGATTTCCTGCAACAGAAATACCTGCCGGTGCTTGCTACTACTACGCTTGGCAGTTATGCGCTTTCGGAGTCCGGTTCCGGCAGCGATGCTTTTGCTCTGCGGACACGGGCCGAGGACCAAGGTGACCATTATCTGCTTAATGGGCAGAAACTATGGATCACCAATGCTATGGAAGCAGGGATTTTTATTATTTTTGCCAGCATTGATCTCAATCTCGGTTACAAGGGCATCACCGCTTTTGTCGTAGAAAAGGATTTTCCTGGGTTTTCTGTTGGCAAGAAAGAAGACAAACTTGGTATCCGGGCCTCATCTACCTGTGAACTGATTCTTGATAATTGCCGGGTACCAAAAGAAAATGTACTCGGTGAAACAGGCAAAGGGTATAAAGTTGCTATTGAAACCCTTAACGAAGGCCGGATCGGGATAGGTGCTCAAATGCTTGGTCTGGCTCAGGGTGCACTCGATGCTACTTTAAAGTACACCGCAGAGCGCCAGCAGTTTAAAAAACCGGTTGCCAGCTTTCAGGCTGTACAATTTCAACTGGCCGAAGCAGCCACAGATATCGAAGCTGCGCGCCTTCTGGTTTACAATGCGGCCCGGCTGAAGGACTCGGGGAAAAATTTTCTGAAGGAAGCAGCCATGGCTAAGCTGATGGCTTCACGCGTCGCCCAGCAGGTAACCTCAACCATGGTTGATTTACACGGCGGGTATGGATTTACCACCGAATATCCGGTTGAAAAATATTACCGCGATTCCAAAATTGGGACTATTTATGAAGGTACAACCAATATGCAGCTGCAAACCATAGCCAAGCTGATTCTGAGTGACTATCTGAAGTAGAAATAAAAGATCGACGGTCATTTGTGGGCAAAGAATTTTTGACAGGATAAACAGGATGAAAAAAAACCATCATCTCCGGTTTATCGGAGATGATTTTCCGAGGAGCCTTTGACCCGCCCCGATTTATCGGGGCGAGGAATCTTTGCTG
>DYOS01000204.1 GCA_020720405.1 Caldithrix sp.
TCTGAATTCGTGCTGTGCCCGGCTCTGTCGGGTAATTCGTGGACAAAGAATTTTGGGTTCTTCAATTCCCAATTCCGAATTCCTTTCTTCTTTTGAATCTTTATTCTCTGATCTTTCCTCTTTCATCTTTCCTCTTTCATCTTTAATCTTAACACATAGTTATTCTTTCTTAAGTTAAAGGTTATATATGGGCTTATTTGAATTTTACCTGGCTGTCCTGCTCAAATTTCTGACGGCCTCGTTATTATTGGAGCGGATGCTTGAGTACCTCGATTCTCTGCTTCAGTTTTTCGGTATAATAGGTGGAAATAAAGCCATTCTGCTCCGCCTTAATGGAGGTACCTCCGATTCGGTCAGGGGTAAACAGAAAAAAGCGCTGATCATGCAGCTGGCTGGCCTGATTATCGGAAGCGCCGTCTGTTTCTACGGCGAACTTGGGCTGCTGGCTTCTTTTCACTTTTTTGGTGGAGAAGTTGTCCGCTGGTGGGATACTCTCCTGGCTGGCCTTTTTATCAGCGGTGGCAGTGAACCAATTCACCGGCTGATCAATCAGCTCAAACTGATCAAGGTGGAAGCCGAGGCGGAAAGACGACAGCTGGCGCCACAACCGGAACCGGTTTTAGAGCAAACCAGTCAGCTCCGGCTGCCCGAGTATAAAGGCGGCATAGAACCGGAACGAGGATCAAATTACCTGCGCCGTAAAAATCCCCGTTACATCATCGTCCATCAGACCGGACTGCCGGCTGGTTATTCGTTCCCGGATCTGGTCGAACGCCACAAGGATCTCGGCGCGGAGCCCGGCGGTAAAAGCCGGCCCCATCCAGCCTACCATGCGGTGGTGGACATCAAAGGTAAAATTTATATGTATGGACGATGGGATTGCCTGGCCAATCACCTGCCGCGGGTTAAACGGGCCATCAGCAATGGCAATACACTGGCCTTAGCCCTGCATGGTGTTACCGAAAAAGACACGGAAATTGCTGCAGCTCAGTTGCAAAGCGCAACGCAGATACTGGCTTTGTGGCATTTTCTTTATAAAATACCTGTGAAGGATATTCTCCCGGCCAACCCGGCAAAAGATAGCGGGTTTGCTGTATTCACTACTTTGCTGGAAGCAACCGGGAAAGTGGTTAAGGACTGGCAGGAGAATAGCCCGGTGCAGAAACAAATTGCCGATTACGGAAAAAAAGAGTACATCTATGTTTAAAATTATATTCATGTTTTTAGTGCTGGGTCTGCCCCCGGTCTTGATGGCTCAGGTTACGGTCACAACAGATTTGCCGGCCTCGGTTTTAAATCTATATGTGATGATGCTGGTTTTTGCCACGCTGATCAACCGCCTTCTGGAAATTATCAAGGCTATTCTGGACTGGCTTACTGAAAAAAGACTGGAATTGCGGCTGAGTTCGCTGGTTTTAAACCGGGTTATTGGATTGTTCAAACGCTGGAAGCTGAACTATGACCGGGAAGTATTAAGCCGCAATGTGGAAGCGCTGGTTAACCGGGTGTTTTATCATACCCTCGGTTTTGCCATTGGATTGGTTTTCGCCATTTTTTTCAGGATAGATCTGCTTCAAGCCATTGGACTAATTAGTCTGCCAGCCGGTTTGAATTTTGTGGTCAGCGGTCTGCTGATGACCCTTGGTATGGATCCGATTCACCAGGTCATTCGCTGGGCACAGGAAAAACAGGCGGTAAAACAACTCAGAGCTGCAAAGTAATCTCCGGGTATTCCAGCCTTTGAATCGGCATGTACTAAAATTAATTTCTTGTTCTCAGATTGGAGTACCGCATGGAGAAGATAGATTTAAAGCACGAACTCAATCCTCTCTACAAACCTTCAGCCAGGGATGTGGTTATGGTAGATGTGCCGGCGATGAATTTTCTGATGATCGACGGCGCCGGTGATCCGAACAGTAACCTGGCTTTTTCTGAGGCCGTAGAGGCACTTTTCTCTGTCTCGTATCACCTGAAATTTGAGGCAAAAAAAGGCAGTCTGGCGATCGATTACGGGGTAATGCCGCTGGAAGGTTTATGGTGGGCCGAAGATATGTCTCTGTTCCGGGTGGATGACAAATCCAATTGGCAATGGACACTAATGATTATGCAGCCGCAATTTATCAGTCAGGAAATGGTTTATAAAGCCATCGCCGGAGTGAAGGCAAAAAAAAATCCGCCGGCAATAGACCGCTTGCGTTTTAATTCCTTCGAAGAAGGCCGGGCTGCACAAATTCTGCATGTCGGTCCTTTTACTGAAGAAGGTCCATCTGTTGATAAGGTTCACCGTTTCATTGAGAAACAGGGTGGTCAACGCTCCGGCCAGCACCATGAAATTTATCTTAGTGATATTCGTCTGGCCGACCCGTCCAAATGGAAGACCATCATCCGCCAGCCATTTGTTTAGTTTTTACATCAAACGTTCAACTGATTTTCCACCCGCAAGCAGCGGTAAATAAAATCTTTTCGCCTTTGAAATTTATTTTGTGAATTTTTAAGTTAAAGATGACCTGACCATTCCGGCCGGTTAGTTACCGGACGGAGCAAGTATTTTTTTATCATCAAACTTTGGAGGGGGTTATGAACTGGAAGCGTGTTTTAATCGCAACCGTGGTTGGCTACATCGTTTTTGAATTGATGAGTTTTCTGATTCACGGGGTGCTGCTGATGGAAGCGTATGCCGCACTACCTGGTCTTTGGCGGCCGGAGATGCAGTCGTACATGCCTTTTATGTACATTGGCGATCTTATTTTTAATCTGTTTTTTGTCATCTTTTTTGCCAAAGGATATGAAGGCAAAGGACTGATGGAAGGTGTCCGCTTTGGTCTTTATGTATCTGCACTGACCACCATTCCGGGCATGTTGGCGCAGTTTGCGGTTTATCCGGTAACCACCTTGCTGACTTCAATGTGGATTGTAACCGGTGTGATTCAGATGGTGATTTTAGGTGTGGTTGTTTCGCTGATTTACAAGCCGGAACAAGCCTAAGCTCCTTCTCGGGCTGTCCGCACAGGACGGCCCGATGCTACAAAATTTTATGCCGGAGAAGAGAACAGGAATTTGGAATTCGAATTTGAAGAACCCTCAGACTTGTCATCCCGCCGGAGCGGGACAAGTCTTCGAA
>DYOS01000205.1 GCA_020720405.1 Caldithrix sp.
TAAACCAACCCGTCAATACTGGGATAACAAATTTGCCGCTTACATGCACGATCCTTTTGACAAAGCCTTTCAAATTCAAGGTCATGAAGACCGCGCTGCCGATCTGATCAGCCTGTTTGGGCTGGCCATGCCCAATGAAAAATTCTGGCAGAAAGCGGATGGTATCGCTTCCGGTTTTGAACGGGCCCAGGTTCCTTCTTTCAGCGCGGATCAAAATAAGAATGGAGCCGTGGATTTTGTAAATGGTTATGCGGCGCTCCTCACCCACCCGACCTCTTCAGATGGGCAACTCAAAATTAAATTACCGGCCACAAATATCAACCAGATTCATGATGAACTTAAAAAAGCCATCAAAACCTGCATCGGTACTGAGCCAGGGGATGGCGGATACTCAGATAAATTCCGAAACGAACATGATGACTTTACTTTGGCGCGTCTGCTCTATACGCATCTGGTTTTACGGTTTAAGCTGGCCGAAGAAAATGTGGCTGGCCTGGGCGGCCTCTGGCACCGCATACCGGCCGATACCCGTTTCCCCGATCATTCCATCTGGCAGCATAACGCCCTAACATCTGCCCTGAGTTCCTGTATGGAATTAAGTGACGATGAAGAGGGCGCCGGATTGATGGTTTTCAGCATTACACCCGTTCAATCCTTTATCAGTACGGCCCGGAAACTGCGGGATTACTGGAGCGGATCGGTAATCCTGTCCTGGCTGGCTTTCGAAGGTTTGCGCTGGGTAATCGAGAACCTCGGGCCAGATCATGTGCTTTATCCATCTTTAATCGATCAGTCCTTGGTTAATGAATATCTGAGTAAAGATTGGCAGATTGATTTGCCGGCTTCCATGAGTTCAGATCGAAGCATCGCCAGTCTGCCCAATAAATTTCTGTTTCTGATTCCATTTAAACAGGCAAAGGAAATTGCAGACGGATTGCAGAAAACAATTCAATCGGCCTGGCAGGAACTGACCGGAAAGGTAAATCACTGGTTAAAAAATCAATTTAACATACTTAGCCCGCAGGAGACGGATCATCTCAACCTGATGTTTAAAGATCAAACCCAATCTTACTGGGATATGCAATGGGCAGCGGTTAGGTTAATTGGTGGAAGTGATCAGGCCGAGATAGAACGCTTGTTACCAGAATCTGCTTATTCAAATCAAACCGCCCTGCTTGATATTTTTAATAAAATAATTGCAGACAAACCCCATTATGAAAAAGGCGGGAAAGGGGTACTTTATTCGGTCAGTCATCAATTGGTGCAGGCCTCATTGGCTGCCACCAAAATGAAAAGAAAGAATAACCGGCCACATCAAAATGGCGAAAAATGCCAACTCTGCGGTGAGTTTGAAGTGCTGCATCACCGGGCTCATAAAGATGGCCAGGCCGCTGCAGATTATGCTGCGAATATTAAAGAATTCTGGAATCAACTTCAGCCGGATAAGGAAAATAAGGCGGCTGATAACAATCAGACCGAAAGCAAAGAGTTCAAAGAGAATGAACGGCTTTGTGCGGTTTGTCTGACCAAGCGCATGGCCTACAGGGTAATCAAAACGGATCGCCGGCACATTTTGGAGGCCACCTTTGGGGAAGCCGGCAAATTTCCATCCACAACCCGGATGTCATTACACCATTGGTTTGAGATTAACCAGATCGCAGAGCATGAGCGGAATCGGATAGCAGATGATTTTCATGATCAGGATTCATTCACTGAAGAAAAATCTCCCTCAGAAAAGGTAAAATATAAATTTACAAATCGTGATAAATATTATGCCATATTGATGATGGACGGGGATAAGATGGGCAAACTGATCAATGGAGCAACCATTGCCTCAACCTGGGAATCTGTTATGCACCCCGAAATGTATGGTCGATTACAAAAAGCGGATTTTGATGCGAAATATAAAAAGGGTTGGGATGAGATTTTTAATAAATATCCGAAGCGTCAGGTAACTCCGGCCATTCATGCCGCCATTTCAGAAGCTTTGGCTGATTTTTCTATCTATGGTGCCGGTGAGATTGTAAAAAAACATGCCGGGCGTATGATATATGCCGGCGGGGATGATGTCTGCGCCGTTCTGCCGATCGACCAGGTTTTGCCGGCAGCCGATGCCATTCAAAAATACTACAAGTCAAAATATGCTTGTTACAGCGATGGAGAAAGCCGGATTGTTGAAAATGAATGGCTGGTTCAAGCGGGAAAATTGTCCGTGCTTCTTGGTCAAGGGGAAGATATCTCTATCTCTGCCGGAATAATGATCTGCCATCATAAGGAAAACCTGACCGAAATGATCGCCCAAACCCATGAACTTTTAAATCTGGCAAAGAATTCTGGTGGTCGTAATGCCTGTGCGCTGGAATTAAGAAAACGATCCGGTGGCCCCAGACAAATTGTGGCCAAATGGGATAGTCCGTATTGGCAGCATTTTGTTGAATTACAGCAAGCCTTAAGAAAAACAGATGCCCAGGAACTTTCCCGTTCACTGGTTTACCGTCTGGCAAAATTTAGCGATGGCTTTATGGCTATCTTGAAGTCTGATCAACCCGGGAAAATAAAAGCCTTTATACTCAGCCTGATGGATAAATCTGAAATAATAAGCCAAAACGAGGAAGCGATAGCTGAAAAAATAGCCTTTTTGATTACAGCGGAGAAAAATCAAAAGGACACATCAGAGTTGAAAATTAAAACCGACGGCCTGATTATCGCTGCATTTTTAGCCGGAAAGGAGCAATAATGAACTGGTATGAATTTACTCCGGTTGATACTTTGTTTTTTAAAGGTGCCAGTCCGATGTTAAAAGGTAAAAATCACTCGGCATCCACACAATTTCCACCAGCCCCGGAAACCATCAGCGGCGCAGTCCGGACAACCATACTGCGGCAACAGGGTTTGTCACCGGCTGATTATAAAAATGGAAAAGGTTCAAAAGAACTGAGCGAGGCTATCGGTGCAGCATCAACCCCGCCACCATTCTATATAAGTGGGCCATTGTTCAAAAGCGGGTCGGATATATTTATTCCGGTTCCTTATCTCTGGTTTACCGATGAAAAGAAATCGGATACAGAAAAGGATGAACAAACCCTGTTCTACAAAGCCCGGTTTGATC
>DYOS01000051.1:0-2561 GCA_020720405.1 Caldithrix sp.
TGCAATCTGTAATGCATATTCAATTCAGAATTTCGATCAGTTTTTCGGGAACTGTCAGGCAATAATTTCCAATATAAAATTATAAATTTAATAACATGTTTATTATCAATTTAATAATTCTCAAACATTCACTTCTAATCACCTGCGGACAGACAGCCTTTTTTCAGGGGCCAGCCCTATGGCATAGTATATGCCAAAGACACCCGATCAGGAGGTGCCTCTGAAACTATCGCTACTGGATTTTCAAATTGCTATTGCGTATCTGATTCTGGTTTTTACTGTTGGCTTGTATGCCTCACGTAATAAGGACCGGAGTACCAAACGCTATTTTCTGGCCGGCCGGAATCTGGGCTGGTTTGCCATCGGCAGCTCCCTTTTTGTAACCAATATTTCCAGCGAACACATGCTTGGCCTGGCCGGATCAGGTTCGGTTCATGGTCTGGTGGTCGGACATTTTGAATGGCTGGCAACCATCATCATTCTTTTACTGGGCTGGTTCTTTATGCCGATCTATCTGAAAGCCGGTATTTACACCCTGCCCGAATTTCTTGAAAAAAGGTTTAACCGCTCCAGCCGTTTATACCTGGCCAGTGTTTCGATTGTTGCCTATATCCTGACCAAAATAGCGGTGACCATTTTTGCCGGCGGAATTCTGCTTAATGCCCTGTTGGGTTGGGATATTTATACTTCGGCCGTGGTCATGGTGGTTATTACCGGCGTTTATACCATCATCGGCGGACTGACCGCTGTGGTTTATACCGAGATTATTCAGATGTTCTTCCTGATTGGCGGCAGTGCTATGCTCACTTTTTATGGCTTGCAGGAAGTGGGTGGTTTTACGGCCCTGAAACAGGCTTTGCCGGCTGATTATTTTAATATGTTCCGACCCATTTCCGATCCCGAGTTTCCCTGGACCGGGATGATTTTTGGCGCACCGATTCTGGGCATCTGGTACTGGTGTACCGACCAGTATATTGTGCAGCGTCTGTTAGGGGCGAAAAATCTGCAACATGCCCGCAGCGCCACCGTTTTTGCCTCTTTCCTGAAAATACTGCCCGTTTTTATTTTTGTCCTGCCGGGGATGATCGCTTACGTGCTTTTTCCCGGTATCAAAGGTGATCAGGCTTTTCCGGTATTGATTTCAAGCCCTTTGCTTCCGGCCGGTCTGAAAGGTTTGATGGTAGCAGCGGTTCTGGCCGCCGTAATGTCTTCGTTGTCCAGTGTTTTCAACAGTGCAGCTACAATTTTTACCATTGATTTTTATAAACTGATCCGCCCCCTGGCTTCGGAGCAAAAGCTGGTTCTGGTTGGCCGGCTTTCCACCATGATCATGGTTATTATTGCTATCTTATGGATTCCAATGACCCGCATGATCAGCAATAATGTCTATCTTTATCTGCAAAGTGTTCAGGCTTATATCAGTCCGCCTATTACGGCCGTGTTTGTCTTTGGCGTAATGACCGACCGGGTCAATGCCAGGGGAGCTATATGGACTTTGGTTATTGGCGGTATGATCGGTTTTTTAAGGCTGGTTTTAGAGATAATAAACCATAATTTCGGCTGGGTATTGCCCGGCTCCGATTGGTTTATCCAGCTGAATTTCCTGCATTTTGCGGTATTCTTATTTCTGGTTTCCACCGCAATTCTCTTTTTGGTCAGCCGGGCTTCTGATTTGAATATGGCCGAAGGTGGCAGTGGCAACCGGAATTTTCTAAAAATAGTAAAGAATTGGGGCAGCAGCGGGCTTCAGCCAGGTTGGCAAAAAATAAATTTTGCCTTTTCTATTCTGATCGCAGTTGTTGTCTTGAGTCTATGGGGTTTGTTTTTTTAATATCAGACAAATTGTTCCATTCAAACCAAACAAAGGAGGTCCTATGATTAGGAACCTGTTACTAACCCTGCTCCTCATTGTGCCGGTTGCCTTGTTCGGGCAAAGCCAGCTGATTGAGGGGTTTGATTCGACACCGGCCGATTCTGCACACTGGGGTACTGAGATTACCTATTGCTCAGATGCGGCCAATACGTTCACCCATAACAGTCTGACGGCCAGTCCGGTATTTGACGGCGACAGTGCCTTATATGTCGACTATCAGGTTACCGATTGCGCCGGTTGGGGCGGTTATACCAAGTTTGAGCATTGGCATCCCGATACCCAGTCAGTCTACGATTTTTCACTGTATGACTCGATTGCCTTTTATGTTAATGTAATCACCCCGCAGACCGTTCCCGGTGATATCCACCTGCGTTTTCAGCTCTATGACGTCAGCAATGGTGCGGATGGCAATGCCACCTATGGCGCCGGAAATGTAGAGTTTTATTATTCTTTCCAACCTGGTGTTCTCGACGCTGCTGGTGGCTGGCAAAGAATAGTCCTGCCACTATTGGATGATGACAACTGGTGGAGCGGTGAAGGTTTTAACCGCACCGGTTGGGTCGGTATTACCGGAAATGATGTTCTGGATAAAGATAAAATCAAAGGCTATGCTTTTGAATTTTCCATCGGTGGCGGTGGTGACGGTAGTGAATCCCATGGTACGGTGGTAATTGACCGTCTGGAATTA
>DYOS01000051.1:2661-18705 GCA_020720405.1 Caldithrix sp.
ATTGGCGTGCCCGGTGGTTATTACAACATCATCGCCTGGTCCGATTTTGCCGATGAATCAGGCGAAGTCTATTCTGTTTACGCCAGTCAGGATCCGATTAGCGATGTTAATGCAGCCGGTGTGGAACTGGTTGGAGTAGTGGTTAAAGGCGAACAGAACATCAGCCATTACCTGGTTTATCCTTTGACCGATGAACAGCAGACCTGGTATTATGCTGTTGCCTGTAAAGATCAGGCTGGAAATGTTGGGCCGGCTACCAACAGCAGCCCGGTTGTTAATACCGCCCGTGGTGTTGCTACCTATGCCATCGAAGCACCGGCTAATTTTGTCGTTGATGGCGATTTTGCCGAGTGGGATGCCGCCGGTATTATGCCGGTTGAACTTAAAAAATCAAATGGTTTTTCTTATGTCAGTTACGGTACAATTACCGATGATGCCGACATGACGGCCAATATCTACATGGCTATGGATGATGATTATCTCTATATCGGTGTCAGTGTACTGGAAGACAATTTTACCTGGGCCGGCGGCGATTTCTGGATGAGTGACGCCGTTGAATACTTTATTGGCTTGTATGATTTCCGCGATGCTGCTCACAAAAGCATGAAACGGGGTAGTGAACCGGACTATAAAATGGTTTTTACCCAGGATTACCTAAGACGTGATCCAAACTGGTTCCTGCTTGGTGATCCGGCGGTTGCCGATGGTGATTACGCCTTTGAAGACTGGGGCGGCGGTGAATATGCTTATGAAGCCCGGATTGCTCTGGATTCTCTGCAGACTGCGGATGATACCCGTTTCCATCGCAAAAATGGCATGCGTATCACCCATGAAATTACCATGCACGATAACGACAATGGCGTTGCCGAAGGCAAAATGGTAACCAGCCCGAAGAACAAGGATAGCGCCTGGCACGATCCTCAGGTCTGGAGCTATACCTGGATTGGTGATACAACGGATGTGGCCTCGGCTATTGGCGATAACAACGGTAATGTAATTACACAATTCTCGCTCAAGCAGAATTATCCGAATCCGTTCAACCCTTCCACAACCATTTATTATGATCTGGCCAAAGCCAGCACGGTAAAACTGGAAGTTTATAATGTTTTGGGTCAGAAAGTGAGCACACTGGTTAACAGCCGTCAGTTAAAAGGCGCTTACCAGGTTGTTTTTGATGGCGCTAACCTGACCTCCGGGGTTTACTTCTACAAAATCGAAGCAGGCGAATTTTCATCTGTAAAGAAAATGCTCCTGGTTAAGTGATGGGTGACAGGAGAGGCTAAAAGGCCTCTCCTGTTTTTTTATGAACAAAGAGGATGGCTATATGAAAAGAATGCCGGTATTTTTGACACTGCTTTTTTTACTTTTGCTGCCAGCTTTAGTTTTTTCACAGACGACCGGAAAGGTGGCCGGCATAATTATCGATGATAACACGAAAGAACCACTGGCCGGTGCAAATATTTATCTCGAACAAACCAGCCTTGGCGCCGCTGTGGATGTCGATGGCAGTTTCTTTATTATTAATGTGCCGCCGGGCAATTATATGCTGGTGGTTGAAATGCTTGGTTATGAAACCCTGAAAATTGAAAATTTACGTGTCTCCGTAAACCGGACAACCACGGTTGAAGGCAAAATGAAACAGGCTATTATGGAAGGCGATGTAATCGTTGTCCAGGCTGACCGGGTAGAAGCCAGAAAAGACCAGACCGGTTCGATCCAAACCGTATCCAGCGATGTACTGGAAGCACTGCCCGTTGAGAATATCAGTCAGGTGGTGGCCATGCAGGCCGGTGTGGTCAATGGCCATTTCCGCGGCGGAAGAAGCAATGAAGTCTCCTATCTGGTTGACGGTATGCAGGTTGATGAAGTCTTTGGCGGCGGCGGCCGAACGGTCGATCTGGAAACAGAAACCGTGGAGGACCTTGAAGTTCTGACCGGAACTTTCAATGCCGAGTACGGCCGGGCCATGAGTGGTGTGGTTAATGCCGTCACCAAAGATGGCGGAATTGATTTTGAAGGCAGCGTCTCCTTTGGTGGTGCGGCCTATCCGACCAGTCATAATAATATCTTTTTCGGCCTCGATAAAGGCGATTATATACGGAACAAAGACTATAAAATAAATTTAAGCGGACCGATCTGGCGCGATAAAGTCACCTTTTTTACCAACTACCGCTATCAGGATAATTTGAATCACCTGAGCGGTATCCGCCGCTATAATGTGGATGATTACAGTAATTATGAAAGCGAAGAACCAGCTTTGTGGTTTACCGAAGACTACGGCGACAGCAGTTATGTGTCGATGAACGGCAGCCGGAATACTTCCTTTCTCGGTAAGCTGAGTTTTAAATTTACCAACCATATCCGGGCTTCACTTTTATACACTTATAATGATGATAACTGGGAAGGTTACAGCCACTCCTTTAAGTATAATCCGGATGGTTTAGCCTCAGCATACAGGACCACCGATATGGTCACCTTTAGTTTGAACCATGCCCTTTCCAACAAAGCGTTCTATGAAGTAAAACTGTCCCGGGTTGATAATTATAATGGCAGTTATCTGTACAAAGACCCACAGGACAGCCGCTATGTGCATGATGCTTATTTACGCAGCGGTGAAGATGTCGGTTTTGTAACCGGTGGTCAGAATAAAGGTCATAGTGAACAGACGATGATTGACCTGAATGCCAAATTTGATATTAACTGGCAAATTAATAATAACCATAGTCTGAAGACCGGTTTCCTTTATACAACCCATGACCTGGAAAATCATTATTCCGATATCCGGAATTTGTATTACGGCACGGATTTCGAAGGCTACGTTGAACTCGATTCAACTGGTAAAGTTGTTTTTCCGTTTTATGAACCGGTAACCCTGCCGGATTCATCACGTTATTCTGATATATATAATGTAAAACCCTACGAATTCTCGGCCTATATGCAGGATAAGATGGAATTTGATGAGATGGTTATCAATTTCGGTTTGCGTTTTGATTATTTTAATCCCAATACGGTTTACCCGACCAACCGCCGCAACCCGGCTAATAAACTGGAGTTCGCCGACAGCCTGAATCGCAATTCCACCTATCCGGAAGCTGATGCACAATATCAGATCAGTCCCCGCCTGGGCATGGCCTATCAGCTCGGACAGCGCGCCGTACTGCACTTCAGCTACGGGCATTTTTTCCAGACTCCGCCCATGTATGCCATGTATCAGAATCACTCGTACTGGCTTGGTGCGGACGATTTTGCCGTAACGATGGGTAATCCAAATCTGAAGGCTCAGAAAACCGTACAGTATGAGATTGGTTTGTCCCAGGAACTGATTGAAAACCTGAATCTTGGTGTTTCTCTATTCTATCGTGATATATATGATCTGTTAAGCACAAAAATCATCAGTACCTATAATCAGGTTGAATATGGTCTGTACACCAATAAGGATTATGGCAACGCCAAAGGGTTGGAGATAAAAGGTGAATTCAGGCAGGGAGCGGTAGCTTCTTATCTGAATTATACACTGCAATACACCCGCGGCAATGCCGATAACCCGGTTCAGAATTTTGACCGGGCCGGCGCCAACGCAGATCCGGTAAACAAACTGATTCCCATGAGCTGGGATCAGCGTCATACCCTGAACCTGACTTTGGGATATTACAAGGAAAATTATGGGGTAACGGCAACCGGTTATTACAACAGCGGAACACCCTATACCTGGTCGCCCCTGTCCAGCTCACCGCTGGCCCTGATTAACATCTCGCCAAACAACGATTACATACCCAGCAAAATCAGTGTTGATCTTGCCGCCTATTATCATCTCAAAATCTGGCAGGATATGCAGCTCAGTTTTGACCTTTCGGTTTACAATCTATTGGACGAACTAAATGAAGAATGGGTAAACGGTCGGACCGGCCGGGCCTATTCGGATATTATCGAGGACTCGGATCTGGACAGGCACCGGCAGGATTTTAACGACTACGAAGACCGGGTTCATAATCCGGCTATGTACTCAGCGCCGCGCCAGGTCAAGCTGACCATGGGCATAGAATTTTAACTAAGGATTCCTCAAATGTATAAACTCCGCAAAATAATAATTGCTGCTCTTCTGTTCCTGGCCGGTTCAGACCTGCTTTTCGGTCAGGGCAACCCGTACCAGGGCCCGGAAGATCCGGCCGGTGATGATGCCGCCAAGCGTGAAGCCTGGATGGATGGAAACAGAATTTACCTGTACTACCAGAATACAACCGAATTAAGCAAGTGGGTTGGCGGAGTAAGTGATCCGCTTTGGTCGCGCTGGCCGAATAATGACGATGGCGTGCGCATGCTTGATGGTATTGGTTTACTGATCGGGGCAAAGGTTTTTGTTGTTGAAAATGATACGATACCGGTTACCGATCCGGTTGATATCATCGACGGTGATTATGACCTGACCGGCCAGAAACTGAAAACCCTGTACTATCTGCAAACCAGTTACCGCGAGGAGATGGATGCGGCTCCCGCCGGTTTTCCCCTGTGGGGAATTTACCCGGTCTTCGGTTATTTCAATCCGATCAGCGAAACACCCGCATTGAGCGACGATTCACTTTCCTGGCCGATTGGCGGCTGGCCGTCCACCGGCTACGCTAAAAAATGGCCCGGTGAATGGAATGGCCGTTTCGGCCGGGGCGTGCAATATGCAGACAAAGAAACTTATTTTGTTGCCAATGATGCCCAGGATCAGGAGAATCTGGGACTAGAAGACCAGACAAAATACTACCCGCGGCCTGGTGTGAAAATTGGTGATTATGTGGTGGAACAAAGCACCATTCAAAATGGCCTGCCCTGGGGCGGCATCGGTGTGCGTGTGGAACAGCGTGGTTTTCAATGGAATAACCCGCAGGCCCGTGATGCCATTTTCTGGGAATACTCCATTGCCAATATTTCTGACTACGATCTGACTCAGGTGGCTTTTGGCTACTGGGTGGATAACGGTATCGGCGGGGAAAGAGACGATGAAATTGGTTATTTCGATGTCGATGTGGATATGGCCTATAGCTGGGATAACGATGGTATCGGGTTGGGCGGACTGGTTACCGGAACGATGGGTTTTGCCTATCTCGAAAGCCCGGGTATCAGTGCTGACTATCTGGATAATGATAATGACGGTCTGACCGATGAAAAACGGAACAACCCGGCCGGCTCAATTATCGATGCCACCGCAGGCATTACAGATCTTTCACGTTTCCTTGAGGTGTACAAACTGACCATCGACGATTTGGTGCCGCACTACGAAGGTGATGAGGATCAGGATTGGCAAAACGGCATCGACCTGAATGGCAACGGTACTTATGTCATGGATATTGGAACCAATGGTCACGAGGTCTGGATTCTGGAACCTGGTGAGGATGCCGCTGATGATGTTGGTCTGGATGGTGTTGGTCCGACGGAATTGAATTACGATGGCCCGGATGAGGGCGAAGGAAACGGGAAACCGGATTACCAGCAGGGCGTTGGCAGCGAACCAAATTTTAACGCGACAGATGTAACCGAATCGGATATGGTCGGTTTAACCTCCTTCCGTCTTTTCCCGGTGCCCAGCCATTCCTCCAGCAAATGGTGGTTCCGCGGTGACGAATCGATGTGGGAACTGGTCGGCCAGGACTCGCTCGAAGAATTTTCAGGCACCGTAACCAACTTAGTTGAAGTTTTTGCCAGCGGTCCCTTCCCGCTGAAGCAGGGAACTGAAGAACGGATTTCCATGTCGGAACTGCATTCTTACGATGGTGTTGAGGGGCTTACCGAATCGTACAGTGCGCCGGCCCTGTTCCGGCAGAAGGAAATTGTCCAGATTATTTATGAAAAAGATTACCGTTTTGCCCAGCCGCCCAAAATGCCGACCCTTTCGGCCACAGCCGGCGATGAACAGGTTATTCTGACCTGGGATGATATTGCCGATACCAAAACCCGCGAACCCATCCTGCACAATATCAACGATTTTGAAGGTTACAAGCTGATCCGGGCTACCGATAAGAATATGTCCGATGCCCAGGTAATTACCGATATTTACGGTAACCCGAAATATCTCAAACCAATTTTCCAATGCGATCTGAAAGACGGGAAATCCGGTTTTACCAATTTCGGTATGATCGATGGCGTCGGTTATTATCTCGGTGAAGAAACCGGCATCACCCACCATTATGTGGATCACAATGTTCAGAATGGGCGGACCTATTATTACGCTCTGATTGCCTTTGATTACGGTGCGCCGGATATTTTGCCGGGTATTGCTCCTTCCGAGAATACGATTTCTATCCGCAAGGATGAGAAAGATAATATCGTTGGTTACGGCCAAAATGTTCAGATCGTTGTGCCTCATCAGCCGGCCGCAGGTTACACACCGCCCAGTGTTGAACAACAAGAGGCTGACGATTTAATGGGTCAGGGCACAATAACCCCGGAAATTATTGCCCGTAAAGATCTGAAACCCGATCATACCTATAAAATCAAATTTTCAATCGATTCGATCCAGGTAAAAACAGGTGTCGAAAATGGGCTGTTGTATTCGAATAATGGTATTTTCGTCTATGATGTAACCAGCGGCACGGATGCTTTGGTTTACAGTGAAACAGAAAACCATTATGCCTACAGCAACCTACAGTTAGTCAAAGAAGACACGCCTAACCAGGCTGATTCGCTGATCTACCGCGCCTTCCGCACCGACCGCGAGATAAACACAGATGTTTTTGACGGCCTGCGCCTGAAGATGAAATTTGATAATTCCCGGCCCGTACCGGACTATGTCAACAGCGGCTGGATACAGGGTTCATCTCCGATCAATGTCGCCATGGCCGCCAGCGATGTGGCTTATTTCCCCTGGGATTATGATATTGTTTTCACTGCAGATGATTCGGTTACTATCGGGAAACTGAATAATAAGAGTATTCCGGATATCAATAATGTCTCCATCAACCGCCGACGGCTGATTTTCCAGAAAGCATTCCCATTCTACATCCAGAATGTCACTTTTGGGACAGATACAAGCGGCGCCTATCCAAAACTCGACCTGGTCATTTATGATGTGAACGATAATGATATTTATGAACCGCTGACGGATCTGGTTTATGGCGGTGTACTGGATGCCGCCGGCAATTGGGTTAGTACGGTCTGCCGGATTAACTTTTCAGCGCTCAGCGATAGCACCCAGTTGCCCGTGGCCGGTGACAGTTACCACTTTACCTATGCCCGGCCTTTCTGGACCACCGATTCCCTGATGTTTACGGTAAAAGGTGAAGGTGAACTGGCTCTCGACGAACTCAATTCGGTGATGGATGAAATTAAAGTGGTTCCCAATCCCTATGTGGCCACCAATGCCTTTGAACCTTCACTGCGTTCATCCTCTCTCAATCAGCAGAGGCGGATTATGTTTATCCATCTCCCGGCTCAGTGTACCATCAAAATTTTTACCTCAAGTGGTATGCTGGTTGACCGGATAGATGTGGACAATACTGCCGATAACGGAACAGCCTTCTGGGATCTGCTCTCATCTGAAGGGCTGGAAGTCGCCGCCGGAATTTATATCTACCATATCGAAGCAACCCGGACCGGCAAGGAAAAACTGGGTAAATTCGCCATCGTTAAGTAGGAGCAGGTAAAATGAAAATGAAAATAAATATATTGATCGCCGGGCTGTTCCTGTTCTTCGCTGTACAGGGCCTTCTGGCTCAGCGCCCTTACCGGGTCGGAACTACCTCGGCCAATTTTTTGGAGTGGGGTTACGGTGTGGCCGGAAACGCTCTTGGTGATGCCGCCGTCGCCATGAGTAATGATCTCTCCGCATTATACTGGAACCCGGCTGGTTTGGCCTATCTGGAAAAAAGTGAAGCCAGCTTTTTGGTGCAACCATGGATTGTCGGAATCAAATCCAATTTCGTAGCTGTCGGTATCCCCGTTCCGTCTGTAGGTACCATCGCCATCGGGCTGACCAGCGTTGATTATGGTGAAATGGATGTAACCACCGTAGACATCCCGGAGGGCACCGGGGAAACGTTCAGTGCCAATGACTATGCTATTTCAGTTGCCTACGGCCGGGCTATTACCAACTGGTTCGCCTTTGGCGCCAGCGGTAAATATGTCGGCTCCAAAATCAGACACATGACGGCCGGTGCCCTGGCCCTCGACTTGGGTGTACAGGTAAAAACTGATTTCTTCAGCCCGGATGGTAACCGTAACAACGGTCTGGCCATCGGTATGAGCATATCCAATTATGGTACACGCATGACCTACGACGGTATCGATCTGCTCCAGTCCATCGATATTCTGCCCAGGGAAGACGGAAATTTCAAGGATGTGCCCGGTCAGTTCAGGCTAAGCGCCTGGGAATTGCCGCTTATTTTCCGGATTGGTGTCGGTTTGGTTCCGTTGAAAACCGAGCAGCAGACGCTGAAAATTGCGGTCGATGCTCTCCATCCCAATAATAGCAGCGAATATATAAACACGGGTCTTCAGTATGAATACAATGTTCCGGCTGCAGGGAAGTTTATCCTGCGGGCCGGCTACAAAGCCCTGTTTCTTAAGGATTCGGAATATGGTCTGACCTACGGCGGCGGGTTTGAGAAATACCTGATGGGCAATACAAAAATTAAAATCGATTATGCCCTGCGCGATATGGGTCTGTTTGGTAAGTTATCCAGTTACTCGCTGGGAATCGTTTTCTGATGAAAACAACCGGCTTCGGGTTCATACTGCTTATAACCGTGCTTATGCTTATTTCCTGCCGGCAGGAAAAAGCCGGGCCGGAAATTCTGGCCAGAGTGGCTGACCGGGTTATTACGGTAAATGAATTTATTGAACGGGCGGAATACAGCTTCCGCCCGGATTACTGCCGCGAAGACAATTATATTCACCGAAAAATTATCCTTAATTCTCTGATTGCTGAGAAATTGCTGGCCCTGGAGGCCGGAACAGAAAATGAGTTGTACCGCAATACGGAGTTTCAGCAATACATCCGGGGTCGTCAGGAGCAGGTGATGAGACAATTATATTACCTGCGCCAGGCCCGGGAAAAAGCTGCAGCCCCGGAAACAGCCGTCAGCCAGGTTTTTCAGAATATAAACCGCGAATACCGCCTGGAATACTATCAGCTGCCACAGGAGCAGGTAAATCCACAGCTATTGTCCGCCATGCAATCCGACAGTTCCCGGTTCTATCAGTCTTTCCGTGATATGACCGGTATTCAGGATACGATACCGACCCGGACTATATCGTTCAATCAGCCGGGCGATGCAGATTTACGCCAGGCGCTATTCCATAACCAGGTCCTGCCGGGCGCCATTCTCGGTCCATTCCCCGGTGAAACCGGATTCGTTATGATCGCCCGGGTTAAAGGTTGGATTTCGGATATCAGTCTTTCCGAAACAGTACAGGCTGATTTGCGGGCTCAGGCCCGGGAAGAGGTGCTGCGGGTGAACGCCGACGGTGTTTTTAATAGTAAGATTGCCGATCTGATGCGCGGTGTAACCATGGAATTAAATCCCCCTGTTTTTCGACGGCTGGTTCAGTTAAAGGGCGAGCAGTATTACCAAAGCGCACGGGAGAGAAAAGAAGCCTTCCGTAAAAAAGTGTGGGGCGATGATCAACAGGAAATGGTTATTGACGATCCCCTGGCCGGATTGGATGAAATACTTGATCTGCCCCTGATGAATGTGGCCGGAAATGAATGGACCGTGGCCGAGTTTGAACAGGTTCTGATGCGCCATCCTTTAGTCTTCAGAAAGAGCAAAATGGAGCCCGAAGAATTCGCTGAACAGCTGCGCCTGGCCATGGTTGATCTGATCCAGGATTTGTACATAACCGAAGATGCCTACCGCCAGGAATTGGATCAGGATCCGCTGGTCAGGCAGAAAACCGCCTTATGGCAGGATAATATGCTGGCCTTATACCAGCGCAATCAAAAACTGGATGAACTGGGGCTTTCCCATAAAATGAACGAAGAACTGATCGCTGCTCACCTCAATCCTTATATCAGACAGCTTCAGGAAAAGTACAACAACCAGATCAGTATCAATACTGAAGCTTTCGAAAAAATAAAACTGACCCATACGGATATGTTTGTGGTTGATTCCAATGTACCATTTCCGGTTAAGGTGCCCTCTTTCCCGCAGGTAACAACATTAAGCCTTCTCGATTATGGCTCTGAATTGAAAAAATAAAAAGTGTTTGGGTGATCAATATGAAAATCAAATTATTGATTATGGCAGTTTTTATCAGTTTTTGTCCGCTCACTGCCCAGCCCTGGTGGGGCGCCGAACTGCGGACTATCGAAAATTTTACCTATGGCCGGTTTGAGGTCAATTATAAAAGCGCGCCCGGTTCCGGTGTGCTCTCAACTTTCTTTACTTATCACGAGATTACCAGCTTATCCGAATGGAATGAAATCGATATAGAAATTCTGGGCCGCTACAGTGATGATATCCAGTTAACGACAATTATCCCCGGACAAAAGTTTATCAACAGCCATACCAGGCTGGATTATGATCCATCAATGGATTTTCATACCTACGCCTTCGAATGGACACCGGATTATGTGGCCTGGTTTGCCGATGGTCAGGAAATTTACCGCCAGACCGGCGATCATATTGCCACTCTGGTTCATGGACAGAAAATAATGATGAACATCTGGTCCTCGGAATGGGAACCCTGGGTCGGACCTTTCCGCACCGAAGAGCTGCCTTTTTTCGCTTATTATGACTGGGTCCGCTACTATGCATACACACCGGGTCAGGGTAGTGCCGGCACAGATAATAATTTTACCCTTTCCTGGCAGGATGATTTCGAAACCTGGGATCAGAACCGCTGGGCCAAGGCTACCCATTCCTGGGGTGGAAACCGGGTGACATTCACACCGGATAATTGTGTGTTTAAAGATGGGAAAATGATTCTTTGCCTGACCGATAATACCAATAAAGGTTATGTCGATAAAATTTCCCCGTCCTTGCTTTGGGCCAGGTATGATGGTGAAAAAATAACCATTAACTACAGCGAAAGAGTTGACTCTGTTTCGGCAGGGGAGAAAGCAAATTACTCCATTCCGGGGCTCACCGTTCAGGCCGTTATGGTCAACCCGGACCAGCGCAGTGTGGAGCTTACGGTTTCTGCGGTTGATACCAGCCTCGATTTTACCGTTTTTGCCTTCCGGGTAAAAGATTTAGCCAATCCGCAAAACAATATGGCCTATGATACAACCCCGCTGATCATCCATAAACCGCTCACCTTTCCGGTAAAAATAAATGTCGGCAGCGACTTGCCTTACCATGATTTTCTGCCGGATCAGTATTGGTCGGAAACAACAGAATACGGTCATATCGATGGTTATCAGTACAAATACTACTCAACTCCTGTTGAAAATACGGAAGAGGATTCTCTTTACCAGAGCCAGATTGATGAAGTTGTCCGGTATTATATTCGTGTGCCAGACGGCACCTATAATGTTGAACTTCTTTTCTCTGAATTTGAATATGATGCGGAAGGTGAACGCGAATTCACGGTTTGGGTTGAGGACTCGGTTCTGATCAAAGATTTTGATATCTATGCCACAGTCGGCTTGAATACCGCCACCAGCCTGATTTGTAGTCATATTGTTGTCAGCGATGGCCGGCTCGACCTCAGTTTTGGAAATTGGGTGGCACATTCGGCTCTGAGTGGATTGATTATTGAACAAGTTGCCAATCGTATCGATTCAGGTAAAGATAAATTGCCTGCTGAAGTCCGGCTGATGCAGAATTATCCGAATCCGTTTAACCCGCAAACCCGGATACCTTTTTATATCAGCCCCGGGCCGCAGGCGGAAGTTACCCTGACCGTGTTCGATATTAGCGGGCGCCAGATTCAAACATTGATTGACCGGCAGAGTTTCGCATCAGGGCAGTACAGTGTTGTTTTTGATGCCGGGCATCTGGCCAGCGGGGTTTATTTCTACAGACTCATGGTCAACAGAGCCGGTATCACCCAGACACAACTAAGAAAATCAATTTTAATCCGTTAAACCCTTTAGGAATCATCATGAACGTTTTGAAGACTGGTTTTGTTATATTCACTCTGTTTTTTCTTTATTCCGTCAGCGAAGCATCGGATGGTGAGATCGTCCGGGAGCAGAAAGTAGAGCAACTGCTTTCAGCGATGACGCTGGAAGAAAAAGTGGGCCAGATGACCCAGGTTACTCTGGAAGTTGTCTCTAAACCGCGGGCGGCCGACGCATTGTATAATGAGCTCGATCCGGGAAAATTACGCGAAGCTATATTAAAATACCGGGTTGGTTCCATCCTGAACTGCGGCGGTGCAGCCAACAGTCTGAGCAATTGGCGGGAAATGATAACCGCCATGCAGGATATTGCGGTAAAGGAAAGCCGTCTCCATATCCCCCTGATTTATGGTATCGATGCCATCCATGGCGCCAATTATACAACCGGTGCCACCTTATTTCCTCAGGCCATTGCTATGGCTGCCACCCGTAACCGGGAGCTTGTCCGGCAGGGTGCCGCGGTTACGGCCAGTGAAATGAAGGCCTGTGCTATTCCCTGGGATTTCAATCCCGTTCTGGATATGGGCCGGCAGCCGCTTTGGCCACGGCTTTATGAAACCCTGGGCGAAGACACCTATCTCGCGGCGCAGCTTGGCCGGGCTTACATTGAGGGAATTCAGGGCCGGGATATCAGTGCATCGGAACATGGGGCAGCTTGTCTCAAACACTATATCGGTTATAGTTTTCCGCTTAGTGGTCAGGACCGCACACCAGCCTGGATTCCCGAACGGATGATGCGTGAAATATTTCTGCCGACCTTTGCCGAAGCCGTAAAGGCCGGGGCCATGACGGTGATGGTAAATTCAGCCGAAGTCAATGGCATCCCCATGCATTCCAATAAATACTGGCTGACCGATGTGCTCAAGGGAGAACTGGGCTTCCAGGGATTTATCGTCTCCGACTGGGAGGATATTAAGCGTCTGCATACCCGTGACAAGGTCGCCGAATCGCCGCGGGAAGCGGTGAAAATGGCCGTCATGGCCGGTCTGGACATGAGCATGGTGCCTTATGATTATTCGTTTTACGACCTTCTCCTGGAACTGGTACAAAGCAGGGAAGTACCGCTAAGCCGTATCGATGACGCTGTACGGCGGATTCTGCGGGTTAAATATCAGCTTGGTTTGTTTGATAATCCCGTGCCCGGAGCCGACCAGGTGCCTGAATTTGCCGCTGCCGGACATACAAAGATCAATCAGGATGCGGCCCGGGAAGTAATAACCCTGCTGAAAAATGAGAAATCTGTACTACCCCTCAGGAAGAATATAAAAGTATTGGTTACGGGTCCCACGGCCGATAAACTGACCGTTTTGAACGGCGGCTGGACGATTACCTGGCAGGGCAACGATGAAAAACTTTACCCGCCTGAAAAGCAAACCCTGCTCGAAGCGATCCGGGCAAAAATCGGCGAAAAGCAGGTACTGTATGAACCGGGATCCTCTTTTGAGCAGCTGCTCAACATTAAAAAAACCGAAGCCCTGGCCGCCAAAGCGGATGTGATCATCGTTGCGCTCGGTGAAGATGCCTATTGTGAAACACCCGGGAATATCTCCGATCTTTCTCTGCCCGCCGCCCAGCTTGAATTGGCCAAAGCAATGCAGAAAACCGGAAAACCGGTTGTCCTTGTTTTATTCGAGGGCCGGCCGCGGGTTATTCGTCCGGTTGTGGATGGTAGTGCGGCTATTGTTCTGGGCTATCTGCCCGGGATGGAAGGGGCGGAAGCCATGGCTGATGTCCTTTTTGGCGATTACAATCCGGGCGGAAAACTGCCCTTCAGCTATCCCCGTACGGTCAATGGGTTTGTTACCTACGATTATAAACCAATCGAATTTTTTGACAGCAATAAATATGATCCGGAATTTCCTTTTGGCCACGGGTTAAGCTATACCAGCTTTGAATATACCGACCTCAGGGTTGACAAGATCACCCTGTCGGCCGGGGATGAGTTACGTGTTTCGGTTACGGTGAAGAATACCGGCCAAATGGCTGGTCAGGAAGCAGTTGAACTCTATCTTACCGATACCTTCGGTTCTGTAACCCGGCCGGTCCGCCAGCTCAAAGAATTTACCAAAGTCAGTCTGGAACCAGGCGAATCAAGGCCAGTGGTTTTTACACTTCCGCCGGCTGCTTTTTCCTTTATCGGCCGTGAGAATAAACCGGTAACAGAAGATGGGGAATTCATTATTCAGATTGGACCGCACCAACAGACTATTCATTTAATTTCAACTGCCACTGTCAACAAGTAGAAAGGGAGCACATGAGCTTTTCTGTTTTGGATTTTGTTATTTTTCTCGGTTATATCCTGCTCATCGTGATTATTGGTTTGTGGGTCAGCCGTGAGAAAAAAGGGCATCAAAAAAATGCTGAAGATTATTTTCTGGCCAGTAAATCATTACCCTGGTGGGCAATCGGTTCTTCGCTGATTGCTGCCAATATCTCTGCCGAACAATTTATTGGCATGTCCGGCTCCGGGTTTGCCATCGGTCTGGCCATCGCCACCTATGAATGGATGGCTGCAATAACTCTGCTTCTGGTTGGCAAATTCTTTTTGCCGATTTTCATTGAGAAAAAACTCTATACGATCCCGGAATTTATCGAACACCGCTATAACACTCAGCTCAAAACGATTCTGGCTGTGTTCTGGATTGCCCTCTTTGTTTTCGTCAACCTGACCTCGGTTTTGTTCCTCGGCTCAAAAGCCATCGATACCATTCTGGGCACCGGAGACGGCAGCCTGATTGTCTACTCGATTATTGGTCTTGGTTTAATTGCTGTTGCCTATTCGCTGTATGGCGGACTTTCGGCGGTCGCCTGGACCGATGTTGTTCAGGTTATTATGCTCATCGCCGGCGGTCTGATAACCAGTATTATCGCTCTGGATTACGTTACACCGGATGGTGGGGTTATAAATGGTTTGAATCATATTTTTAATGTAGCCGGGGACAAATTTCATATGATTCTATCCCGGGATAACCCGGAATTCAATAACTTGCCCGGTATTGCCGTGCTGATTGGCGGAATGTGGGTGGCCAACCTGTATTACTGGGGATTCAACCAGTATATCATTCAGCGGGCACTGGCTGCCAAGTCGTTGGGTGAAGCCCAGCGTGGAATTGCTTTTGCCGCTTTACTGAAAATGATTATCCCCCTGATTGTGGTTATTCCGGGTATTGTTGCTTATGTGCTCTATGCCCAGCCGGAGGGCACAAACGTGATCGCCGGTGTTCAGGAAGCCTTCAGCAAACCCGATGGGTCGATAAATTTTGACAAATCTTATCCATGGCTGATCAGTGTTTTTGTACCGGTTGGTTTAAAAGGTCTGGTCCTCGCGGCATTGGTAGCTGCCATTGTTTCTTCACTGGCCTCCATGCTCAATTCCACGGCCACTATTTTTACCATGGATATTTTTAAACCGTATTTCGGTGCTGGCGCCTCAGATAAAACGATGGTCAATGTCGGTCGGACAACTGCTGCCGTATCGTTGCTTATTGCTGGTTTTGTAGCTCCACTTCTTGGCAATATCCCGCAAATGTTCCAGTATATTCAGGAGTATACCGGTCTGGTCAGTCCCGGAATTCTGGCCGTATTCCTGATGGGGCTTTTCTATAAAAAAGCAACCAGCAAAGCCGCCATTATCGGTGTTATCAGCTCGATTGTAGTAGCTTTCATTTTAAAAATGCCGGTCATGGAATTGCCCTTTCTGGATCAGATGATGTACACCATGCTGATTACGATTGTCATTATTATGGGTGTTTCTCTGACTACCTCTGTGACTGAGGACGATCCGAAAGCCATTCACCTGACCAGTAATACTTTCAAAACGGATATGATATTTAATGTCAGTTCTTATACCATTCTGATTATACTGGTTGTGTTATATACGGTGTTCTGGTAAGCGACCGACCTGCCAAAAAAAAATTCTGCAACGTTCTGTAATGCAGATTGCAGTAAAAAGTGCTATTGAAAATCCTGTTCTCCTTCACCGGAAGCAGGATTTT
>DYOS01000006.1:0-14693 GCA_020720405.1 Caldithrix sp.
TTCCGAGGAGCCGGCGACGAGGAATCTGCGCTGCACATAAACTTTAAGATTTCTCGTCACAAGCTCCTCAAAATGACGAAATATGGGTTCATAAATTCCCAATTTCTAATCCCTGATTCCTTTTCACCACCCGTGTCGTCCGTGGACAAAATGTATTCCGGAATGGATTCAAAAAGCGCTTATCCGATTCTGCTTTCGTAGTCGTCAGCCTGTCAATTAATTTCCAGACGGTCATAAATATGACTTGTGTTCGTGGCAGCAGCGCCGCCGCCATAAAAAGCAGCGGTTTCCGGCCGCACCTCCCGGAACTCTCCGATACCCCCAGCACCATGATCATCCTGAACTCCGCAGAAAACTGTTATCACGGTTTTTTCATTCAAACCCGGCAAAAGCGTTTTCGGCAGCCGGAAGCGGATCAGCCGTTCATTGACAAAACCGATGCGGTCAGCGGTTTGTGCCGGGATAAAGGCGGCCAACGGTTCATGCCCGCCATCCCGGATTTCGAGACCGCCGCCAACTATCAAAAGCCGGTTAAAGGCCCGTTCCGGTCGCAGACGCTCTCCCGAATTCAGCCGGACCTCCCGTTGAAATTCAGTACCTGCTGCTTCAAGACGAAAGGCCAGGGTGATAAAGGTAAGCTGAAAACCATATTCCGGATGCCAGCCGGGATCGGTCAGGTTGCGCAGGCGAAGTTCAAAAAGCCAGTCTTTTTTCAGGTCTTTTATTTCCAGACTTTCCAGATCAAAAATGCCTGATTGGAAATTTTTGTCACGGGGGTAGGAGTACCTGCCATTTGGCCCGTTGTCATCATTCAGAATATCCGTTGCCGAGATTATTTTTACCCCGCTTACGGGGTTAGGCTGAGTAACCTGTTTAGCGGAAAGTAACTGATGTTTCAAACTGCTCAGCACCGGGTAGGTTAAGCGCCGCTCCAATTTCAGAAGAGGCCATGGTGCCGGCGGATTTTTAACCGGTGTGGCGATTGAAAAATATTTCCAGCTTATGTTATTTTTCAATTTTCTAAAATGTACCGCCCTGCTTTCTCGGGGAAACCAGACCGAACCGCTTAATGGATTTTCCAGGCCGCGTGGGGTCAATTCTGCAGATATACCCTGTTCATTTCTGAAAAAACTGAGTTCTATCCAACCATTGCCGAAAGGCAGTTGGGTCTTATACTCAAACCATCCCGCCGGGAATTGAGGGGCCAGAAGCAGAGAATCTTGTCCCGCCATCGGCTGATAGCCGAGTAAACCTTCGGTATAATTGCGCAGGAACTCGGCCAGATTCCAGGCCTGGGTCACCGTTCCGGATATCCGGGGCTGGGTTGTTCCCGGCCGGGGCATGGCTTCAAGAAGTTCTGAGAAGCCGCCGGCCGCATCATATTCCAGAATCTGGCCTGCTTCATTAATTAAAATTTCTTTTGCCGTTTCCACCTGGCCGTGGATAAGAAGGGACTCAATCACCGGTCCGGCCAGCCAGGTCCAGATATTTCCATTGTGATAGGCTGCATCAGGCACGTAATAAGGCGGATAATGATGCCAGGGATGAAAATTTTTATGGTCTGCTGAAAGTGATAAAACCCCGTACGGCTGGGTCAGGCGGGTTGTCACCAGACGGCTGACTTCGGTTGCCAATTCCGGGTTGAGCAGTGCAGATATCCCGGGCAGGCGGGGCGTCGTGAGAGCAAAAATCTGGTTGGGGCGGAGAGAAGTATCTGCTGAAGCATCCGTATTCAGATGATCATATAGGGCGTTTCGTTCAGCCCTGATAAAAGCAGCATTGAAATTATTTTTCAACCTGGTGGCTGCCTCAGCCCATATTAAAGAATCCGCATCGGCGCCCGGCATTAGACCGGCAAAAATCTGTCCGATCTGAAGCGAGGTATAGAACAAAGCCTGTACATCCACAGCCCGGTTGCCGCGGGGCGACCACGGGCCATCCGGTCCGACCGCGTCCATCCAGGTTTCCGCCTCACCGTGGAGCAGAAACCCCTGGGCATCGGTTCGCTTATTCAACGCACCGTTCAGAGCGGTACGGACAACCGGCATCATCTTTCTGATAAACCGGACATCCCCGGAATAGAGATAGTATTGATACATCGACCGGATAAACCACCAGGTTCCGTCCGTTGTGTTGTAGATAACCTCTTCATTGGTGATCCGGTTTGGAATCCGGCCGTAATGCAGGTTTCCGGGATCTTTCATCTGAAAATCGGAGAAGTTTTGTAAAATTTCCCGGGCCGCGGCAAAGTCGCCATTGACCAGCAGGGCACCGGGCAGAGAAATAAAAGTATCACGACCCCAGTAATTATTAAACCAGGGTAGCCCGGCCCAGATTCCGGCGCCGCGCTGCCGGGTAACCAGAGCATCCATAGAAATCCTGGCCCAGGCCAGGGCTCGGTTATAAACAGGATCCGTACTTAGTCTCGGTACCGTGGTAATCAGGTTTTCAAGACGCTGTTTCTTCCGTTGTATTTCCCGGTTATAATTTTTTTCAAGATAATTCAGCTGGCGTTGCAGAGATTCAAGATTAGCCTCAAGCGTAAAGACAATGACGAAATTTTTTTCATCTTTATTAATGTAGCGAATGCCCATCCAGCGCAGGGCCGGATCAGTGCTTTCCGAGAAGCGGTTGGCCGGGATAACCAGTTCCCGGCGCGCTTTTCCGAGAATATCAAAATCTACCTGAACCGCATTTTGAAAAACAGGGCTGACCCGCAGCAATCCATCCTTCTCCGGCAATTGAACTTCAACAATGATGGCCTGGATCGAATCCAGCAGCGTAAAGGTCTCTTGCAATCCGCCCATATAACTGCGTTCCATCTGATGCGGGAAGAGGCGGAAGGAACTAACCCCGCTCCGTGAAACCAGTTGGTTGTTGTAATAAAGATTATAATCTTTCAGATAGTGAAATTCATTGACCGTCCAGCCGTGGTGGCCGCTCTGATTAACCTGCCGGCTGTTCCCCAGCCAGAATCCTGATATTTTATCGGTAAAAGTAAAGGAATGGTTTAAGGTATCGGTGAAGCTGAGCGTGAGATCGCTGTAGGAAAGGCCGACAGCCGGATTTAGGGTTGCTTTTTTCTGACAGCCCGCTAAAAGCAAGGCCAGGCCGGCCAGGAATAGTAGAATTAACCTGGTCATAATACCCTCTCCGCTTATGAAATAATATTGTCTCAGAAAAGTATGATTCTTGTTGAACGCAGGAAATATATAAATTTTTAGCGGGATAGCCTACTGTTAGAAAGCGTATCAATTCCCGGAATAAGGCAGTACCTGAAGAGTTCCAAAAAACTTATCGACCCGAATGATAACCTGACGCAGGGGTTTACCTATTTTCATAACCTGGTTTCGGGAGATAACGGAGGAACCGGTGCTGATTTCGCCAAGCACATGGACTTCGGCTTCCATATCAAGATTGGCATGCTGATCATAGAAAGCCAGTTGAATTTCTTCTTCCTCATACAGGCGGAGAATCTGTCTGTACTTGCCCATCAGATCTTCCATTTTCTGCGAGAGCTGCAAAAGGTTCTGATTAATGCGGTTGATCACCACAAAATTTCCCGTACTGACCGACAGTTTTTTTAACCGGGCTAACTGACTGACCAGATTCTGTCGTTCCTGGTCGATATTGGTACGGGCGTCTTCCAGTTCCCATTCCAGGTCAATTTTTCGTTTTTCATGCTGCTGATGAAATTGACGGTATTCTTTTATCCGCGGCTCTTCGGTAAAGGTCGGACCGATGTAAATCTGTGTGTTATGGGTGATGTCATTTACAAATACTTTATTGCGCACCCGGATTTCCGAGCCGGCGATAATTGAGGCTGATAAGGAATCCATACATTGAATATTACTGTTTTCAATTTTATCACGGACAAGAATATTGCCACCGGAAAAAACCCGGTAACCGCGGATATGCAGTGTAACCAGGGATTGGCCGCTGGTCACCTTGCAAATTTCATTACTAAGTGTATTATCCAGTCCGGAATCGACCTGCAAATTGCCATCGGCCATAACCGTGGCAGATTTTATCATACCTTTGATATGAATATTGGAGGGCAGAATTACTTCGGAATCGCGGTTCACATCTCCATCAACCAACAGAGCCACATCCATGCGCAACGAACCATGCGCCCGGGAAATATTACGCACCGAATCAACCGGGTAAACAGAAACCTTGCCATACATATCCCGATGGGCATACCCGTCTATCAGGCTGTATAGCGTTTTCCCGTCTTCCTGAACCTGTACATTGGCACCCCGATAAAGTTGGATAGAGTCCATCTCCCGGTTGCGGATAAGTTCACGCCGGCCATCCGGATAACCCAGCATGGTTTGAGCCGGGGTAAACATGGAAACCAGACGGTCATTGACCCGGACCGGGTTCATTATATCCAGGGCCGGTGTTTTTCCGCTATGAACGGCCTCGAGATGTGTTGCTTCGGTTACCGGTTTCTCAAAATGAAACCAGAGATCAGCCGGTTGTGGAATAATCATGGCCTGGGCGACTGGACATTGACCTTTCAATCCATCTTCAATGAACTGCAGATTCGCTTCCAGAATGCAAGCCGGCAAACCGGCCTGATACAGGGCAGCCCGGATTTCAGCTTTTTTTACATAGCCTTCGGTAACCTCGGCTAAAATAAGCTTACCCTGATCCAGAATGGTAAATTCCAGAACCCCGTTATTTGTCTTTACAGATTTTTTCTCCACTAGCGCACTCTATTTTAACATCTCTGCCAGCCGGTTTAACCACTCCTGCAGGCTGGAATGATAAGACTCATACCTGGGCAGTATTTCAGAACTCGTTAATTCATCATAAGGAATAGCTGCCAGATCGATATTCTGGGACAGCATATTGTACAGATCATCAAGGCGGACCAGTTTTTTTAATTCACCGCGGTGGGGAATCCGCACCGCCTTTTTATACATCTCGGAAAATTCACTCAAATAAAGATAAAATACGGGTGGTTCGAGCTGGGGATTAGCTTCATTCCTGAATTCGTCAACAATTTCCCGGACGTTGATATTCTGAATTTCCACAGCTACAAACACGGCTATAATTTCATCTTTCATCGGCAGACGGGAAACCGATGACCAGTTGTACAGAACTATAGGCTCAAGGCGCAGAGCGACCAGCAGACGGGATAACTGGTTTATCGTCGCCGTATCTTTCTCAATTATCAGGACTTTTTTCTTAATTGTTGATTCCATATTGTTTAAATCATTCGACAAAAAAAAAATAAACATTAAATCCGGCTACGCTCTTTAATTCAATCGCAACATTTTATATTTTTTATCAGGCCAAGCTGGAACACAGACCGCTATTTTTTAGAACAGGAAATAAGAAAATTGGTGTTAATCAAAGTTCATTCTCTTCATACCAGCCAGGACGGACAGATTCAATACCCGTCACCAAATGATCAATTAATGGTCTCAAACCGTCCGGCAGAAAACATCAGTGATATATTTCCAAAAATGGTGTTAAACCAGATTTACGGAAAGCTCAAACAGGATGACCGATACAGCGGAATATTGACAGCCAAAGACGGCGATCAATTTCTGGTAAATGTGGTTGCGGATAACTCAGGTAACCTGAACTGGGAATTCACAATTCCTGAAAACCGGGTCGGGTCCGACCTTTTTAATAAAATTCCGGACCCGGCCGCAGTTTGCGACCAGCAGGGTCTGATAATTCATTGCAACGAAGCTTTTAACCGCGATATCCGGAATCAGTCTGCTGGACAGATTTTTTTTGACTATCTCCCGGATCCGGCCCATCAATCAAGGATTAAGGAATTTCTACATTCAACCGACCCGGCCGGAAGCTCGTTCGAAGTAAATGTGCGGGAAGGAAACGACCACCATGTTGTCAGCTATTATGTCCGCATCCGGCGGATACAACCTGGCCTTTTTATACTGACCCTGATCAACCTGGCACCATTTAAGCAAATCCAGCTTGAACTTCAGAATAACGAGAAAAAAACCCGGATACTGCTGGAAACCGCAGCACAGGGAATTCTTCTGACTAACCTTTACGGTTCAATTACCCTGGTCAACCACAAAATTGAACAGCAATTCGGGTACAGCCGGGAAGAGCTGCTCGAAAAACCGGTCGAAATTCTCATCCCCGAAGCCTTACGCTATGCTCACGAAAGACACCGCCAGCGTTTTGTTGAAAGCCCTAAAGCCAGAGAGATGGGTAAAGGTCTGGAGATCACCGGGCGCCGGAAAGATGGCAGTATTTTCCCGATTGAAGTCAGTCTTTCAGCGGTCAATCTACTCGACGGATTATCCATCCTGACCTTTGTCACGGATATTACCGAACGCAAAAAGCTTGAAACCCGTATTCTTCAAATGGAAAAACTTGAAGCCATTGGTCAGTTGGCCGGTGGCATAGCCCACGATTTTAATAACGTTCTGGCCGGTATTATTGGTATGAGTGAACTCGGGCTGCGCAATCTGAAAGACGGCGACTCCCCCGAAGAGTACCTGAAAATGATTATTAACAAAGCCAACGGAGCGGCCGGCCTGGTCCGAAAATTACTCACTTTCAGCCGACAGCAGGTACTGACCATCCGTGAATTGAACCTGAGCCGGATTGTTCAGGAAAACCAGGAGCTTCTCCAGCGCTACCTCGGGGAATCCATTGAACTCTCGGCCACAGTTGAAACTGACTTACCCTATATCAAGGCCGATCCGACTGCCATTGACCAGATCATCACCAATCTTTGTATCAATGCCCGTGATGCCATGCCCGACGGCGGAAAACTGGTTATTGAGACGGCCAGTCATCCATTGCCTCTTGCCCTGGCCGCCAAGAATGAAGTCTCCACCGGTCTGCCCTATGTCCGTTTATCCGTTATCGATTACGGTATCGGCATGAATGATGAAATAGCCGGTCACATGTTTGAACCTTTCTTTACCACGAAGGATATCGGTCAGGGTACCGGTCTTGGATTATCCATTGTTTACGGTCTGGTTAAACAGCATGAGGGCCTGATTGAAGTTGAATCACGCATCGGGGAAGGCACGCGCATCGATGTATACTTTCCGGTTTGTAACCAGCGCAGCCATCCGGCCGGCGAGGAAAAGGAAATGCCGCTGCCCGGAGGCCGGGAAACTTTGCTCGTTGTTGAAGACGAACCTGATTTGCTGAATAGTTATCAGGATTTACTAAACGGGCTTGGCTATAAGGTTATATCGGCAGCAGATGGTTTAAAAGCCCTGCAGATATTGCAGGAAGAGATTCATAGCATAGAAATGATTATATCAGATGTGGTGATGCCAAAAATGGGCGGGCTTGAACTAAAACTGATCGCCGGTCAGATGCGTCCGGGAATTCCATTTCTGCTGATCAGCGGATTTGCCGATAAGGTAGAACCCGGTCATCCCTTCCTGCAAAAACCGTTTCGATTGGAAAGCCTGGCCGTAAAAATCCGCCAGATGCTGGAGTATTAAGAATTATTCCTGGAAGCCAAAAAAACTAATCATTGATTCTATAATCTGCCGGTCTTCATCGCTGATCTCCTTTACAAAAAAACCAATATCATAAAAATCAGGATTAACATCGGGCCGGCACCAGCGTGATTCGGCGGTAAGCTTTATGGTCTTTTTCCTTCCGATCTGACCTGGTAAATCCATTTTCAATTCATAATCCTGCCCGGTCTGAATTGGTTTTTCCGAGATAATCATCACACCCTGGGCATTCAGGTCAACCACCCAGCCAAGAAGCTGGTTGCTGGTAGTGTTGAACACCCGGAGATAAAACAATAAATGGCGGCGGCGCAAATCTCTTCGTTCAGACATGGGAATACCTCATTTCTTGCCGGACAATCTAAGCACTAATGCTTTCAGTTCCATTTTTTCTTTCTCCAGCTGCTGATTTCTCTGGCTCAGATTCTGAATTTCCTGATAAAGCAGGTTAAAACCGGCCCGCCGTTCAAAAAGCTCGTCATCGATCAGGGATAACAACCTTTCATAAGAGACCAGATCGGAAGTTCTCATCCTGAATACACTGCCAAGATCGGCCAGCAGAAACGGTACAGACATCAGGACATCAATTGGAACATGATCATCCACCTTCTTCAACCGGCGGAAGTCTGCCTTAAATTGTGCAACCTTTAGCGCCCGGTTCCAGGAATAATAAATATCACCAACCAGACCAGCCAGACTGGCAATCTTAATCAGTTTTACGACTTCCTCATTTTCAGCCTGCAGATTGAATCTTGCCGGATCAGATTTATAACGGATGGCCAGGCTGACCGCCTTTGGCAGATGCCATTGTTCAGCGAGCAGTTCTCCAGCCTCCAGATGGTTCACCCCAAGTTGGGCATCTTCAATGGTTTCAATCTCCAGCCCGATATGTTCAGCTTCCATAAACACATTGAGATACTGCTCCCGGAAATGATTCAACAAAGCCAGCATACCAATATTCTGTAACAGACCGGCCAGAAAATATTCCCCGCTTTTATGGCCGTAAATTGTTTCCGAAATAAGATCGGCCGCCAGGCCTGCGGTTAATGCCCGGTTATAGAGGCGGTAATAAATCTGGCTTTGCTCAACCGGGAAAATACTGAATACCGATATGGCGACAGCAATATTTTTAACCGATGTCTGCCCAAGCAGATTGATAGCCTGCAGAAGATTGCTGACCTCATGCTTTAAGCCATAATGGGCGGAATTAACAATTTTCAGAAGTTTTGAAACCAGAGCCGGCTCGGTCGAGATCAGTCTGGACACTTCATTCATATTAACATCCGGACTGCTGGTCATTTTGATAATCTGGCTGATATGAGCCGGGATAGCCGTCAGATTTTCTGCACCGCTCAGAATGTTCTGCAGAACAGGCTTTATTTTCATATTGCTTCTTATCCCTGTCAGATTACGGCAATGGTATCAGATTTCATCAGGCTCTGAATTTTCTCGATCAACTGCGTCGGCGAGAACGGTTTTTCAATAAAAGGCGCGTCCGGACTCAATTCGCCCTGACTGCCGATAATATCATCGGTATAACCCGACATATACAAGACCCGAAAATCTTCGCTGATTTTGGAAATTGCCTCAATCAATTGTTTGCCGCTGAGACCCGGCATCACAACATCGGTTAAGATCAGCTCAATTTCATCTTTGTGATTTTTATACAATCTGATCGCTTCCTCGCCATTTGCTGCAGATAAGACGATGTACCCGAAATTCTCCAGACTTTCAACAACCAGTTCACGCACCATCATTTCATCTTCGACAACCAGAATTTTAAACCGCTCAGGCCTTAATTCCACTTTATGCTTTAGTTCGGGTTTGGGTTCTGCTTTTACGGAAAAGACCGGCAGGTAAATTTTAAAAGATGTGCCGCGGCCGGGTTCGCTATAGACCCAGATATTACCACCGCTCTGTTTAATAATGCCATAGACTGTGGCCAGACCCAAACCGGTGCCTTTGTTTTTACCTTTGGTGGTAAAGAATGGCTCAAAAATTCTTTCCTGAATATTTTTTGGAATGCCGATACCGGTATCTGAAATTTTAAGAACGACAAAATCTCCGAGCCGTGAACCTTCGTGGCGCCAGACATAATCATCATCAATGTGAACCCGGTCGGTTTCGATAACCAGTTTGCCACCGTCGGGCATGGCGTCACGGGCATTGATGCAAAGATTCATAATCACCTGTTCGATCTGGCTCAAATCAGCCTTAATCGTCGAACTTTTTGCCTTCAGACGAAGCGACAGTTCAATCTTCTCGCCGAGCAGACGCTGCAGCATTTTACTGATGTCGGTGACCAGGCGGTTCATTTTCAGCACCCTGGGTTGGAGCAGCTGACGCCGGCCGAAGGCCAGCAGTTGTTTGGTCATGGCCCCGGCCCGCTCTGAGGCATTCTTGATCTGCCCGACATAGTTGCGTTGGGAGCCGGTCAGTTTTTTATTATTCAAAATCAGCTCGGTATAACCGTCGATTACCGTGAGCAGGTTATTAAAATCATGGGCAATTCCGCCGGCCAGTTGACCAATCGCCTCCATCTTTTGCGACTGTCGAAGCTGATCTTCAAGTTGTTTTCTTTCGGAAATATCGATGGCCACTGCAATAATCACCACCGGCCGGCCATCCTGATCCTTGATCGGGTTTAGGGTCAGCAGAGCTGAAAAGAGCTGGCCGGATAACTTTTTCTGCATAACTTCACCGCGCCAAAGTTCTTCAATCCCGGCCGGTGATATTTTTTGCAGAAGTTCCGGATTAAAACCTTCAGGGAATAGTTCGGAAAAATGAATGCCCTGGGAACGGGAACGGTCCAATTGATAGACGGATAAGAACATATCATTCACAAAAAGAATAACCCCGGACGGATCGAGCACGCTGATACACTCGGTACTGCCGCGCAGGGCATGGGAGAGCAGGCTGTTTTCAACCTGCAACCGGTGATAATCACTTAGATCCCGGTAGATGATGATGCAATTAGTCTCCTGCCTGGTCAGTGAAGCCCGGACCGGCAGCAGCTTTTTGTCGGACTGGAGCAGCGGGTAGACAAATTGTTCGTTTTGCCCGGGACGGGATTGCTGGATAAACCGGAGAAGCGGAGCAGCATGATTCGGCAAATGAATGTGATGGAGTAATTGTCCTTTGAGCGCAACCGGCTGGAAGCCGGTTGCTTTTAAAAAGGAAGGACTAAAATCAAGAATCAGACCCTGATGGTCAAGTAAGAGGGCCAGGTCACCCTGGGCCTCGGCCAGCAAGCAGGCAGTATCAAACGGGAGCTGAGCAGGCATGAATCGAAATTCTCCGTTTCAATGATTGAACAGGTGGCTACAGAGTAAAAGAGCCTCATTTGATACTCGGCAATTTTAGTAATTTGTTAACAATTGTATCAATTACTTTATCGTCAAAATAGAAATTATTTTCCAGTCTTTCCCGGATTTCTTCCAGCCTGGCCGGTTCGAGAGTTTCTGCTTTCCCGACCAGTTGGGTATAGCGGGCAGCATCAACGCTGGTTTTGTATAACTCCCGGCTTTCATCGGAGATATCCGTTTTTACAGCCTGATTAGCCTGTTGTGCTTCGGAATTTTTAATTTGAGATCGGACTTTACGGTCTTCCTGTTGCCGGGAAACCTGTTTTATCTCCGAATTATATACTGCTAATTTATTAATGGAACTCATAATTACTCTCCATTCAAAAGGCTTTCTACTAATCAGGTCGGAGGGCAAATGGGATTATTAAACCGGAATTTAAATAATTAATAGAAAAGAAAAATACAGGCTGGATTGCGGTTAACCGCCAAGGTAATTGGGCAGATCAAGAAGTTTATTTACAATTTGATCAACAACTTCTTCTGAGAGATAATATTTATTTTCAATTTTTAGTTTGATGGCTTCCAGGCTTTCTGTATCAAGTGTCTCGGAGTTGCGGACATCCTGCATAAATTTATTGGCTTCAACCCGCAGGTTAAGCATTTCCCGCCCAGCGGAAGAAATTTCAGCAGAATCGACAGATGGATTTTTGGGCGATGTTTTACCTTTTTCGGAGGTCTTCGACTCCTCTTCGCGCAATTTGTTTACCTGGTTGTTCTTGTTTACGCGGCTGGATTCAGGGGAGATGTTATACAGATTTTTAATGCTGTCCATGATTTACTCCTGCACAATATTAAGACGGCCGGAGATATCAGTTCGCCGCCCGGCTTGTTTCCGGTTTTGGGCGATCTGACCGGCCATCGCTGAATGATCCTGAATATATTTTAGTTTTCTGTTCTGCAAATGCTGATAGATTCTCTCATCAATTTCGACCAACCGACTGACGATCTCGGTTATCCGGTTCATAATCAGCCGGGCTTCCGGGCTGACCGTCCGGTCAGGCGAGGCGGCACGCAGTTTTTCCAGTTCCTGAATTTTATCAAGCCATTCCTGGCGGTAAATAACCATATTATGCAGAACCGATACCGGCATGGATTCAGCTTCCGACTCGAATTTTTCAGAAATCTCCAGCACCGATGAAAAGTACTCCAGTTCCTGTTCAAAAATCCGGTCCGGCGTTTGTTGATCCTGCATAATTAAAACTCCTCAAACCTGTTCGTTAAAAATAATGCCGGCAACTTCATCAAGTTTTGAAAGCAATTCAAGCATTTCTTCAGCCGGAATTTTCCGGATTACCTCACCGGTTTCCCGGTCTGTGACAACAATTACCGCCCGGCCGTACTCCTCATTATAGGAGAAGCCGACTTTGGTCGTGAAGCGTTCGACATGCTGATTGACTTTTTCGACAATTTTCTGGGCTTCAACTTCCGGCTGTGAGGTCTGGCGCTTACCGGAATTGCTATTGGTTTCGGCGCCGGTGGTATTTTTATAATCACCCCGGGCCATGTCTCTGGCCGCTGTGGACGTATGAACAGGCATGGTTTCACTGACTGCCTGCTGGTAATTTACACTTGTTATTTCCATATCATCCCCCTTCTACGGGATTAATAATATCCTGTTGTCCGCGAGGTGAGAAATGTGGAATAAAAGGATTGCTGGTTCTGGAGCAGGTACATGGTCTCCTGCAGTTTGGAAAACTCATTGAAGTATTGTTTTTCTTTTCTCACCAACATTTCATCCATGTATTTTATACGGTCACTGACATTACTGACTTCCTGGGTAATCGCTTTGGTTGTACCATCGATGGTGCCGCCTGTTTTGACAAAATTATTAACGTAGTCATAAACTTTTTGGGCTACGCCATCTTCACTTCTGAACAGATCAGAGACATACTGCGAATTGGCTTCCAGGGCTTCTTCAAATTTATCAGCATCAGCGATGGAAAGCTTCCCATCCTGGTTTGTTTCAATGCCAATATCATAGAGCAGTGTATAATCCTGATTACTGGCGGTAGATACTTCGCTGGAAACCAGCCGTCTAAGGTCATTTTTAATATTACTGTACACAAAGTCGGAAGCCAGTACGCCACGCTCGGCGGAATCGCTTTTTGCTTTGGTCTGGTCACGGATAAAAACGATGGCCTCATTATAGGCATCGATAAAGGCCTGAACATCTTTCTTAACCGTTTCCACATCGGTGGCGATGGTAAATGTTTCTTCTGTGCTGAATAAATCTTTTAGCCTTATCGTCGTACCGGTCAGGGCATCTGAGACCGTGTTACTGTTCCGGTAAAAATTGAGACCGTCCATGGTGAACTGGGAACTCAGCGCGCTGGATTCCATGCTTGAGCCAACGGCATATTTATAACCACCAGAATCCCCGACAGACAGAGCATTGTTATTGACATTTAGCGTATCGAGCAGACTGCTGCTGCCAAAATCCATGCGGTAGCCATAACCGGTCTGGGCGCTGGTTAATACAAGGCGCGAAGTTCCGGTTTCTTCTTTGACCACCGAGGCATTGACCACCTCATCATTATCGATGGTCTCATCAGCAAAGGCTTCGGACATGGCCAGGTTGATTGCGCCGGAGATATTTTGAAGCACGTCATCATTGGTACCGGAGAGCTGAGCGGCGGTAACCGTTACTTCAATAGACACACGGTTGTTTGCGTCCTCATCGGTGGGGTGGGCTACTTCTATAGTAAAAGTCTGATCCGTCAGAAATGCTGAGAAATCAGAATCAGAATCATCAAATTTATTCGAAACCCGGGTATCGGCTTTGGCCAGTTGCTGAACGGAAATACTGTGTACACCTTTGGTGGCGTTGCCTTTAGCCGTAATCCCAAACAGATCGCTGTCGCTGACGGTGGTTTTTTTTGCGGCAAACCGATCGGTGATAATGTCGGTCAGATAATCACTTTTAGATTTCAGTGCGGAGAGTTTTGAATCGAGCTCGGAGAAAATTTTTTTCCGGCTTTCGATAGCCGTGCGCTTTTCAATCAGCTTGTTTTTTGGAATCTCTTCCAATTGCATATAGCGATCAATCAACTCATAAATTGATCCCGAACCGCTGGTAGAACCAATATTCATAACACACCTCGCTTAAACAACCTTACAAGCCTGCGACCAGGTTGTTTTTAATTCTGAGAACATAGATTCGGCCTGCTGAAAATTTCCTTTAGAAATCTGTCGCCGCAGATGCCGGTAAACATTATAAAACGTCCCGGCGATTTCCCGATGTTCAAAATTTAATGACTTTACCAGAATTGATACCGCTTTGAGTGCCTTCTCTTTATCCTGCCGGCGGCAGGCAGTCGTTCCGGCTTCATATAGATAAGCGATCAGCTGATTTGGGCTGGCTGATAAAATCTTCTGTTGCAGGTATGGATTAACACCATTTTTATTCTGATATGAAGTAGTCATGACTTATTCCCTTTTCTTCTAAACAAGTAAAGGTGGGAAGCTGACTTCCCACCTGTTTCCTTAAAGCCGTTGTCTGTTAACCGAACATCGAGAGTACTAACTGCGGTGCAGAATTGGCCTGGGTCAGTGAGGAGAGTGAGGTCTGCTGCAGAATCTGCAGTTTCATTACTTCCATCTGCTCTTTGGCGAAGTCCGCGTCTTCAATCGTGCTTCTCACAGCTTCGGTATTGGTGATGGCATTGGACAGTGTGTATTCTTTCGAATCCAACCGAACCTGGTATTCTCCAACATCCTTCATACGGTCGGCCAAAGTGTCGATAGCGGTAGAAAGTGTTGTGATGGCTGCATTAGCGCTGGTCTGGTTGGACAAGGTGATGTCCGTGCCCACTTCAATACCAAGACTGGCGGAGTCGGCATTACCAAGGCTGAC
>DYOS01000006.1:14793-57369 GCA_020720405.1 Caldithrix sp.
TTTTTCACTCTACTAATGGGGTCGTAGGCGGTAACCGGTTCTTAAATGGATTTAGAAAAAAAATTGTAAAAAAATTAAAACAAAGATATAAAACAATAATAATTAACAACTTAAAATTTTAGTTCGAGCGAAGAGAGCGGTAATCGGCACCCATAACCAGTACGATCCGGGCTACAGCCCGTTCATTTTCCTGAAGCTGACCAGGGTTCAGACCAAGCCTTACGGCCAGTTCCTGTGCGGTGTTTTTCAGCCCCGGCTGATACTGCATAAACGATTTTTCAACATTCCAGACAATCCGGCCGTTGACCCGGTAATTTTCGGTTTCAACTTTCTCAAATCCGATTTCTCCAAGTGACCCGGCCAGTTCTGCTGCAACTCCTTTGGTTCCACTGCCATTCAAAATAAGAATTAGCGGCAGGTCGGTCTCCTGCCGGATCAGATCCGACATTTCCAGTAAAAAAGGTTCCTCCGGAAAATAAATCAGACCCTGCCGGCAAAGACCGGCGGCAGCGCTATTCTGTCCAAGGCTTAAATTCTGCCTGATCTCAAGCCGCAGACGCTCCTGAATTTCCTTCAACCGGGATAAAGCCCGGCGATTGATGGAATCTGTTTTTAGAACGGACAGGTAGAATTCTGCTGCATTCCGCCCGGAGGGCAAAACAAGTGCGCCCTGATCGAAGAGACGGTCAGCCCGCTCCAGCAGAGCCTGGCTGACAGGTACCGTTCCGCCTGGCAGCTCAGTCTGCTCTTTCTGATTGTAGAGCGGCAAAATTTTTATCAACCTGGGAACTCCCTGCCAGAGGATAAGAAGCAAAACTAAAATCAGACTGCTCTGACCGGCCAAACGCCAGGGAATTTTATAAAACCCCTCATTAAACGGCTTCTCTTCTTCAACCGGTGCATTTACAACCGGCTCATCCGGCGGCACCATAATTACTTCGGACGGGATATTTTGTAGCGGCCGGATAACCGGCAGCCGTTTCCATTGCCGCTGTACATCTTCGAAGGTTGTAAATCGGGTGGCGGCATCCTTTTCCAGGGATTGTTCAATAATCGCTCTCAGAACAGGTGAAGCGAGAAGCAGGGGAGCCGGTGGCTCGGACAGAATCTGGTGATAAATCTCTCCCCGCCGGAAAGGCGGATGGCCAGCCAGAAGACTGTAAATAACTGCACCAAAGGAATAAATATCAGAGCGGACGGTAAGGCTTCTACCGGAAATCTGCTCCGGCGACATAAAGACAATCGAGGTGCGGGCTGTCTGTTCACGGCACAGATGCCAGGCCTGGCGCAAAGCTTCAGCCACACCGAAATCCTGCAGTACAACATTTTCATCAGGCAGCAAAATCATATTTTCCGGGCGCAGGTCGCGGTGCAGCAAATTCTGATCGTGGGCTGCAATCAGCGCTTCAATCGGCAGGCGCATCCAGCGGATGACCTCCTGCTCCTCAAGCCGGCTGCCGCTCCGGCCTTCCGCCAAGGCGGCCAGACTTATCCCTTCAGGAAAATCTGTTTCCAGAAAATGGCGGTTCTGAAATTCGTGAATCCGCTGCAGGGCGATAATTCCCGGATGGCGCAGATCGGTCAGGGTGTTTAATTCATCCAGCAGAAAATCTCTGGTCTGCAGATTTCGGCTTAAAAGTGGTGGAATAGCGATCAGCCGGCGGGCCTGACCGGTCTCCGGATTAAAAGCCTTATAAACATTGGCAAACAGTGATGACTGAATCCGGCCGCTAATGCGGAACCCGGGAATTTGCATAAAACCCATAGTGCTTTTTATACCCAAACGGACTGGATAATTCCAGCAGCATGAAAACCGTAAAAATGATAGCCACCATCAATCAGAACCAGTTTTACCGGGCGTCCGGCAAAAATGCTGTTGGTGAACGAAGTGGTCATGACAAAACACAACCAGCTCCAGAAGGCGATGTGGATTCCTCCGGCCAGAGTGGTAACCTGAACATAATCGATGACCCGACCGATGGCGTAACTGATCAAAAGGGCTGAAATTACCGATGTCAAAAACGCCGGCCAGGCCTTATTTTTTTCGGTTTCCAGTTTTTCCTTGGACAAGCCGACCAGATCCATCCAAACCAGTCCGAACATAGCCTTAGAATACCAAAGTGCACCGCCGGCAAAGTAAACCAGTGCTGAGACCAGTACCGCCGGAATATTAACATCTGTCATCCTGATTCTCCTTTTTTAATCCGCCTGCGTGGTTTTCGAATCACTGCGCAGGATAATTCTGATCATTTTATCAGACATATTGCCCAGGAGCAAGCCGGACAAAACTATGGCTGTCCCAAGCAGCAACGGTATTGTGACTGCTGTTTTAAAGAAAAACAGTTCCAGAAGAGCGGCGAAACTCGGCACCAGGTAGATATAGGTTACTGCCCAGCCCGGGCCTTTCTTCTGCACACCGATATAAAATAAAGTGTAGCCAATGGCTGTCGGAAAGATCGCCATGTAGATGATGCCCGCCCAGCTCACGCCGGAAATATACTGCCAATTCTGCAATCCCGGAAACCCCGGCACAAAGGGCAGAAGAATTATACCGGTCAACAGGTAATTATAAGCATTGAGCCAAAGGCTGTCCCAGTGCGGCCGCTTCGTCTTCCGGGCATAAAGGGTATACACAGACCATAATAGTGCCGCTGCCAGAAGATATAATTCACCTTTGAAGGAATGATTAAAACGCAGTGTGCCGCCCCGGCTGAGATTTACCCAGGCAGCCCCGCCAAAGGCAAGAACAAAACCGATGTAAAAACGGATCGGGCGCCGGTGTTTAAAGAGAAAAACCTCGGCCAGAGCTGTAAAAAATGGGTTTAAGGCGATGATCAGAGCGGCATTGGTCGGACTCGTCGAGGCCAGACCCCGGAAAAAAAGTACATGGTAGCCGATGCCGGCAGTAAGTACTACAACCAGGAGGTGACGCAGATAACCCGGATCTCTGAAGCGCGGATGAAGACGGAATTTGGTCAGTAAAAGCCAGGGCAGCATGAAAAGACCGGATAACAGGAAACGCAAGGCAACACTGGTAATTGGAGTCAGCTCGGCCAATACAAATTTTCCGGCAATAAAAGACCCGGCCCAGGTGACCGGGATCAGTAGAAATATCCAGGGGAAAAAACGTTCGAACCGGCTCATCACAAGGCCTTTATAAAATCAGGTCAGATCATTTCAGCGTCCGGGAGAAGAATACGTTAACTTTTTAAACAACCATTCTAGCGGGAAAAGCCTGTCCACCCGCCGCTGATAATCCATGTACTGTTGCCCGAAGATGCGCACCAGCCGCCTTTCTTCAAAAACAGAACCGACATAAAAATAAAGAATCAGCCAGAAAACCAGGTACAACTGAAAAAGCCGCATGACCGGATCGGACAGAAACAGGATGATTGTAAACAGATAAATAGGATGGCGAACCAGGCTGTAAAAGCCGGTCTGATTGAGTTCGTACACCTCATCGCCGGTTTCATCTATTGAAACTCTTATGTTCAGTTTTCTGGCCATGAGCCACTTTTTGGCCAGGCCAAGTCCAAGAAATTCACCGCTATTAAAATGCCGGAAACTCCCGGCCAAAAGAATCAGCATGGTAAACTGGACTAACCGCAGAAGGTAAAACCAAAAACCGGCGGTCTGCCAAATAATTTGCATTGGCTTTGGTACCAAGACCAACATGATGAAAAATAACAGGGTTTGTGCTACATTGAAAATAAGCCGGTACAAGGGCGCAATTCCCGGAAATTTTGAAATAAACCATTTCTTAAGAAAGAGGGCGGAAAAAAGGCTGTGGATCATCGAAAAACTAATAAAGCCAAAACTGATCCAGGCGAACTCAGTCAACATTGTTAAATCCAAAACTACCTGCCGGAGTGAAAATGAAAATTGGCATTACCATGGGCGATCCAAACGGTATCGGCCCGGAAATTATTCTGAAAAGTCTGAACAATCTAATAACAATACTTCCCGATCAGCAATTTATTGTCTTCGGCCAGGAATCTGTCTTTCGTTTTTACAGTACCTGCTGTGGTCTGTCCTGGCCGGATTTTACAATTCCCGGACGGCAGCAAAAAATTCCCGCAGGGCATCAACTCTGTTTAATAAACTGTGGTGAAACCACTTTTATGCCTCATCCCGGGCAGATCGAAGCCGCCGCCGGACAAGTGGCCTTTGAAGCAGTGGAACAAAGCATATCGGCCGCACTGGCCGGGCAGATCGATGTGCTGGTTACCGCTCCGATTCAGAAAGAGGCATTCCGCCTGGCCCAGGTTCCCTACCTCGATCACACAGCCGCATTAGCCGGCCTATGCCGGTCAGACCAGGCCCAGACTTTATTTGTCACCGGAAATTTAAGAATTCTCTTCTTAACCAGGCACCTGCCATTCAGAGAAATTGCCGCCCATATTAATAGACAGGACATCATAGCCTTTGTTCAAACAGCGATAAAAGAATTGTCCCGGATCGGTTTGAAAGAACCATCGCTGGCTCTGGCTGCACTTAATCCGCATGGCGGTGATCATGGCCTGATGGGCGATGAGGAAGAGCAGATTTTGCGTCCTGCTGTAGATGACTTGCAGTCGAAAGGAATCCGGATCAGCGGCCCGGTTCCGGCAGATTCGGTTTTCCATCAGGCAGCAACCGGGAAGTATGATGCCGTCATTTCTTTGTATCACGATCAGGGTCACATTGCTGCCAAAACCCTGGATTTTTACGGAACCATAAGTCTGACCCTGGGTCTGCCTTTTCTGCGCACATCGGTTGATCACGGAACGGCTTTTGATATCGCCGGGAAAAATATGGCCAACGAAAAAAGTATGGTCGGCGCTATCCGCGCTGCCATTGATTACCGTCCGGGAGGAAAATAAAAAAGCCGGACAAAGCCGGCTTATCAGAACTAAAAATCTATTGCAAGGCAAGATTATTTTTCGATGATGGCACCGGTCGGGCAAACTTCAACGCAATCTCCGCACGACTCACATTTATCCTGAACGATAAAAGCAATATCATTACGCATTTCAATGGCGCCGGTCGGGCATTCGCTTTCGCAAGCCATACAGCTGATGCATTCATCTTCTTGTACTACAAACATAACTCGTTCCTTCTCTTTTTATTAACAATTTTCTGACACCTTTCACAAATACCATGCCATGACAGGCTTGTATAGGAAATTGTGAATTTATTCAATAAATCGGTTTTAAGGAAAAGAAATATTAGAAAAATCAGCACCAATGACAGAAAAAATTCCTATTCCTGGGAAAGTAATGGCCGGTAAGATGAGCTGAAGGGATTATGCACTGGAAAATTATTTTGAAAGTACGAGGAGGGAGACTTGAACTCCCACGCCCGAAGGCACCAGATCCTAAGTCTGGCGCGTCTGCCAATTCCGCCATCCTCGCAACAGGGCGCTAAATATAAACCCGGACTGTATTTGAAGCAATTATCGATTGACCCAAAATGAACGAAGCCTGGCCAGCTCCCGTCCGTCGCTCTGCCGATGCAGAACATGCAGCGCCATTTTCGAACCGACTGTTTCCACCTCCTGGCTTGAGACATCAACTTTATCGCCAAAATTACTTTCGGCCCGGAAATTTATTTCAAATGCCGACAAGCGATGGCTGTTCAGCCAGCTTTCCGGCATACTTTCCAGCGCCCATTCCAGGTAATTCACCGAGTAAACGTGCTGATTGACATCAAGGTCACTAAGCCGGATATAAAAATGCCGGGTAAACTCAGCCTTCTCCGGCAGAGGCAGTTTTTCAAAAGGATCATCAATCGCCCGCTCCCGATTACTGACGTGAACCTCTTTCAGGAAATCAGGCAGTGGCACCGCTCTACGGGTATCAAAATTCATCAGCATCCACGAGGTTGTGGCCCGGCCGATTTCTTGATTCCGGTCGTTCCGGATACGGTAATCGCGGATAGCAAAAGGATCGCTGATCAATGCCGGCCAGGTTTCAATGTTTATTTCCTGCCGCCACAGCGGATAACGATCAATTTGAACATGAGCCCGGGAAAGAACCCAGGTTAAGCGGTGTTTGATCATTTCAAAAGCGCCAAATTTCAGCTCGGCAGCATGATTGGCCGCCACCTCAATCAGAAAATTAAACAGATGCTGGACTTTAAGATGAAAAGCCGTATCAAGTTCATACGCTCTGATTTTAAATTTCTCGGTAAACATATAAGTATCCTTCCCGGCTATGCATTGAAAAAATTACACCTTTCACCTAATTTGAGCAAGCAAAGGAAAGGACAGCCATGAAGGTTGAATTGCTTAAATCCGAACATCTGTTGGATGGCTTTTTTAAAGTGGAAAAAGCCATATTAAAGCATGAAAAATATAACGGCTCGATGAGCGAAATCGTGGTTCGTTATAACCTGATCCGGGGTGAAGCTGTTGAGATATTGATCTATCTTGAGGATACAGGTCAACTGGTTTTAGTGCGTCAGTTCCGCTACGCCGTGCACTCAAAGGGTGAAAATGGCTGGATTATTGAAGCCGTAGCCGGTGTCATGGATTCCGATTCGCCGGTAGATTGCGCCCGCCGGGAAATACTGGAAGAAACCGGGTTCAATATTGACCGGCTGCAGTATGTTAATTCAGTTTATTCGACGCCTGGAATTACCACTGAAAAGACCCATCTGTTTATTGCCACAACCCGCTCGGAAAATCGTGCCCACGATGGCGGCGGTCTGGAACATGAACATGAAGACATTGAAGTTGTGTTTGTCACCCCGCAGCAGGCTAAGGAAATGATTGAACGCCGGGAGATTATTGATGCTAAAACCATTGTCCTGATTCAGCATTTTTTACTGCATACAAGAGAATAGTAAATTATCAGTCTCCGTAAATTCTTTTATATATAGAAATTAAAGACCCGAAAATGAGGTGGCAGCAGAAACCGGCCTGATTCCATCATCCGCTGAACCGGGCTGAGCAGACTTATATTTTAACTCAATAAATTCAGTTGCCGGATAATTTCCGCGTTCACTGTACCCGGCTGAACAGAGTTTAATTGTATAAAACCGAGCGGTAATAATCGAAATTGTCCAGAATTTTGCGGGTTCCTTCGGCTACGCATAACAATGCATTTTGCGGCCGGCTGACCGGAATCTGGATGCGCTGGCGGAGATATTCATCAAATCCCGTGAGCAGCGCCCCGCCACCGGTCAGTATCACTCCACGGTCGATAATATCGCTGGCCAGTTCCGGGGGCAACTGATCGAGAGTCTGTAAAACGGCATTGACAATGGCATTCATGACATCAGCCAGGGCATCAGCAAAGGCATGGTTACTGATTTCCACCTGGTGCGGAATACCTTCCTGGTTGTGGATACCCTTGATGATCAGCCTTCGTTCAGGCATTTGTTTATGAGCAATACCATACTGGATTTTCAGATTTTCAGCAGTTGTTTCACCGATCTTCAGTTTCAGGTCGTTGCGCACAAAATGAATGATGGCCTCGTTCATCTCATCACCGGCGATACGCAATGTATTATCCACAACAATACCGCCATAATTAATCACGGCGATATCGGTAGTGCCTCCGCCAATATCAATAATCATCGAGGTATCTGAGGACATTACATCCAGTTCAACGCCAATAGCCGCCGCCATTGGTTCGCTGACCAGGTAAACGGCACGGGCTCCGGCAGCCTGGGCGCTCTCAATAACAGCTCGTTTTTCAACTGAGGTAATTCCGGTTGGAACACCAATAATAGTTTTGTTTATCAGCAGAGACGGGGTGCCTGATTTCCGGATAAAACCCTTAATCATTTCCTCGCCGGCAATAAAATCGGAAATCACACCATCCGCCAAAGGCCGGATAACCTTGATGCCGGGATGAACCTTGCCCAGCATTTCCTTGGCCGCCAGGCCGATTTCCAGCACCTGATTGCGGTCTTTGTATGCAATCACCGAGGGTTCATTGATGACAAAACCTTTTTTATGGGTATAAACAATAGTGTTTGCCGTGCCGAGGTCAATCCCGACATCAATAAAAATTTTCCGTCTTAAATCGTTGAGCCATTTCATCATTAAATCCTTTTAAGTCCTGTCGTCACTTTTCCTGTAAACTCAATGTTCAGTTCAGACTCAGGCACCACTCTAAATCTAATAATTTACAGGGCTTAATAACCATTATAAATTTACTGACGCTGCCCGCTTGGGCCTGTGTTCCGATCAACCGGAGGAATGATCAATCAAACCTTCAGATGAACTTCGATGGCTAAAAGTTGTAACGAACCAGTGCCCCTCCGATTGGCCGGATATGGAATTAAATATAGACCACCACCTGCTCCACCCGGCGATCTGATAAAAAAAAAGGCTGTCCCGCAAGAGACAGCCTTAATTTTTTTAGGTCGGGCAGATTAATTTTCTGTTGATTCTTCTGCACCTGAGGCAGAGGATGCTGAAGTTGCATCTTCAATAGTGTTCTTAACCACACCCTGTTTAGCCATGTATTCTTCCCATTCGGCCCGTTCTTTATCCTTAAAATAACCCGAAACCGAAAGAATGATCTTTTTATTTTCCTTATCAAACTCGATAACCTTAGCCGGAACTTCCTGACCATCCTGGTAAACTTCACCCGGTTTTTTGCCTTTCGGCAGGCCGAGATGCTGATTCGGAATAAAGGCTTCGACACCCAGAGGCAGATCGACTACTACACCTTTTTCAGTAATCCGCATGACTTTACCTTTGGTTTCAGTATCCATCCCATAATTAGCTTCAAAGGCATCCCAGGGATTATCCTCAACCTGTTTATGGCCAAGGGCAATTCGTCTTTCCTCACGGTTGATACCCAGAACCATAACTCTGATTTTATCACCTTTTTTAACAATTTCGCTCGGGTGGCGAACTTTCTTGGTCCAGGACAGATCGGAAATATGAACCAGCCCGTCAATACCTTCTTCCAGTTCAACAAAGGCACCGAACTGGGTCAGATTGCGCACCGTACCTTCATAAATTGAATCCAGCGGGTAGCGGGCTTCGATACCATCCCACGGATCCGGCTCAAGCTGTTTCAGACCAAGTGAAATCTTCTTATCAACGGCTTCGATATTGAGTACAATTGCTTCGATTTCTTCACCAACCTGCAGCATCTGACTGGGATGTTTAATATGTTGTGACCAGGACATTTCGGAGATGTGGATCAGGCCTTCGATGCCTTTTTCAAGTTCAATAAAAGCACCGTAATCGGTCAGGCTGACCACTTTGCCCTTGATAACGGAATTGACCGGATATTTTTTGTCCACATTTTCCCAGGGGTGCGGCTGAAGCTGTTTCAGACCGAGGGAAATGCGGTCTTTTTTCTCGTTGTAGTCCAGAATCATCACTTCCAGTTCCTGATCGAGTTTTACCAGTTCGGAAGGATGGTTGACCCGGCCCCAGCTCAGATCGGTAATATGGAGCAGACCATCAACACCGCCGAGATCGATAAACACACCAAAGTCGGTGATATTCTTAACTGTACCGACCCGTTTCTGACCTTTTTCCAGCCCGTCGAGAACGCGCTCACGTTTGCCGGCCATCTGTTTCTCAACCAGTACCCGTGAAGAAACAACGATATTTTTACGGGCATGATTTACTTTAACAATCTTAAATTCTTTTTCCCTGCCAATCAGCGAATCAAAATCACGGATCGGTTTAACATCAATCTGTGAACCGGGCAGGAAGGCATCAATGCCCTGCAGGCTGACCACCATACCACCTTTAATGCGGCGGGCAATAACCCCGGTGATCGTTTCATCATTATTAAATTTATTAACCAGATTTTCCCAGACCCGGATAAAATCGGCCCGTTTACGGGAAAGAACCAGCTGACCATCACGGTCTTCCATGGTTTCCAGAAATACTTCGATTTCGGTACCAGGCTTCAGTTGCTCATCCGGACTAAATTCATCCCGGGGAATAATACCTTCGGATTTGAAACCGATATCAACAATGACATCTCCGTTGTTGGTCCGGCTCAAAACCCGTCCGGTGACAATTTCGCCTTCGGTAATCTGGTTCATGGTTCTGTTGTAAAGATTCATTAAAACATCTGTCTCAGCATTGCTGTATTCAGCTTCGTCTTCAAGGTCTTCCAACCGGATTACAACTTCCTGAAAAGAATCCACAGCTGCATCCTGGGCTTTTTTTACCTGAGATTCAGATGGGTTAGGGGTTGAACTTTCGGCAACCGGTTCAGGATTGGTTACCATAACTTCTTCTGACATAAAAGATTGATCCTCCTGTTAATTAGTTCCGCCGGAGCGGGTTTGATAAAGCCTGACAATATAAATCTTCAATTTTAAAAATCCAACCCTTCACCCTTGATAGCCGGATTTTTTTGCTGCTTTCTGTTTTCTGCTTTTTTGCCTGCTGACGATCCACCGGGATGGTTCTGCCAATCCGCTTTTCTTCTTCCAGAATCTATCAACTTTTTGTTTTCTCATTTTATTTTTCCTCCACCCCTATTCAAAAAATTTTATCTTTGGCTTATTCTTCAGCAGGGATTATTATGAAAAAAGATCAGATTTACAACCAACCGGTTGATCCGCTTAGCAGGTTCACCTTTGATTCGTATGTAGCCGATGTATTTCCGGATATGATTGCCCGCTCCGTTCCCGGCTATGCCACTACCCTGGCCCTGACCGGTGTGCTGGCCAATAAGTATGCTAAAGCCGGTACAAATTGTTATGATTTGGGCTGTTCACTGGGCGCGGCCACCCTTGCCATGCGCCACCATATTCAGGCGGAGCCGGTAAAATTTATTGCCATAGATAATTCCCCGGCCATGATCGAACGAGCCGGAAAAATTCTCGACCGCGATACCGGACGGAATAAAGTTGAATTGTTGTGCCAGGATATCCGGAAAATGCGTATTGAAAATGCTTCCGTGGTGGTGCTGAATTTTACCCTTCAGTTTATAAATCCAACCGACCGGAAGACGCTGATTTCTGAAATTTACCGCGGACTCATATCGGGCGGCTTGTTGATTTTATCGGAAAAGGTCCTTTTTACGGATCCTGTTGAGCAAGAACTTCAGACAGCCTGGCATCTGGCCTTTAAAAAAGCCAACGGCTATTCCGAGTTAGAGATTGCCGGGAAAAGAAACGCCCTCGAAGATGTGCTTATACCAGAGAGTGAAACAGATCATCATCTCCGGTTGAAGGAATGTGGTTTCTCCCGGGTTTACACCTGGTCCCGGAATTTTAATTTCCTTTCCATGGCGGCGGTAAAATAATGCAGCTGCACCCCGAATCATTTTTGCAACAGGTGGACTCGCCCCGTCTTGCAGACTTTCTTCAGAATTTGCCATGGCCAGAATTATTATCTGAGAAACTGAATCAAAATATTAGTGTGTGGCAAAAAGCCATTGAAGATGTTCTGCAAATGATCCCGCCCGGAACGGATATTATCTCTCAGTGTGATGCGGAAACGGTGCGTCTGAGTAACAGCAGGGTTTTAAGTGCGGAAATGCGAAACGCTCTACGCCACAGTCTGCGCACCCTGATGCCCTGGCGCAAAGGTCCATTCGATTTTTTTGGTATCCGGATCGATACCGAGTGGCGTTCGGATTTAAAATGGGCCCGCCTGGAACAAGCCATTCAGCCGTTGCCGGGCCGACAGGTTCTCGATATCGGCTGCGGCAGCGGTTATCACCTTTGGCGGATGCTGGGCGGCGGAGCAAAATCGGCGCTTGGTCTCGAGCCATATTTCCTGTCGGTTATGCAATTCCTGTTATTCAAAAAATACCAGATAGAAGCCCCGAATCTGATTCTCCCGCTGCGGCTCGAAGATTTTCCGCAAAACCTGGCCTGCTTTGACACGGTATTTTCGATGGGTTTGTTCTACCACCAGCGCTCGCCTTTTGATCACCTGTTTCATCTGCGCAGTTTGTTAAGACCCGGTGCTGAACTGGTCCTGGAAACCCTGGTCATTGAAGGCGCAGACGGGCAGGTTCTGGTGCCGGACGATCGTTATGCAAAGATGCGTAATGTCTGGTTTATCCCGACCACTTTGACGCTGGAGAGCTGGCTGAAACGCAGCGGTTTTAAAAATATCAATCTGATTGATGTTTCCCGCACCACTTCCGCCGAACAGCGCCGCACCGAATGGATGGAATATGAATCACTCGCAGATTTTCTGGATCCAATCCATCCTGAAAAGACAGTGGAAGGCTACCCGGCACCAGTTCGGGCAATTTTTACGGCAAGCTTATAGCAGCCCTTTACTAAAAACCACAAAATCCATCAAGGCATTTTTATTGGACAGGATACTTTGTCTCCGATAAATCGGAGAACAGGATAAACAGGATGGAAAGAACTTCTTTTCTGCCATTATTAAGGATTCCCGCCCTTCGGCTATTACCGATTCAAAGATTTCTCAGTCGCTGCGCTCCTTCGAAATGACAGGTTTTATTTTTTATCCGGCTCATCCTGTTCACACCCGGCAAGCTGTTGCAGATGCCCTAAAAACTGTCATCCCGTCTGCACGGGACAGGTTTTCGATCCCCGATTTATCGGTGATTGAAATCTATAAGTCTTATAAAAACATAAATTCATTGGCGCAGGCTTCTTCGGAACTTGTCCCGCTCTGGCGGGAATGACAGGTAAAAAAACCTTTCTGCAACTACCTTCCGGGCGGAATCGGCATCCCTGCGATTCCAATCCTGACCGGGTGGGAAAATCTGCATTCAGGTTCTTCAATCCAGTTTCCAGAGACCTGTGGATTGTTTGTCCCCTTATGTCTAAAAATTATTCGGCTAATGCCAAAACAAATTTCCCTGCTCAATCCGTTATTAAACTATTTATTGACCTGGAAAGTGCGGTCACCGGTTTGGAGAAAGCGGACAATCTGCTCGGCCGCCGCCACACCGGCATTGATATTGGCTTCTTCGGTCTGGGCGCCCATCTTTTTCGGGGTAAAGAAAAATCGTCCGGCATATTTCGATTCAAACTCCACTGCACAATCCGGTGCGATATCGGAGAGATAGGCAATATCCGGGCGCCCGGCGAAAGCTTTGAGCAAACCGGCTTCGTCTATAATTTCCTTGCGTGCCGTGTTAACTACTACACCGTTCTTTGGCAATTTTGAAAGCAGGTCATAATTAACTGAAGCACGGGTTTTTTCGGTCAGCGGTACATTCAGCGAAACGTAGTCATTTTCGGCAAAAAGTCCAGCCTCGGTCTTGTGCTGAATCAGACCTTCCCCGGCAAAAACATCTTCCGGCAGAAAAGGGTCAAAAGCAGAAACCTGCATGGCAAAACCGCGGGCAATCTGAGCGATATAACGTCCGACATTGCCATAGGCCATGATGCCCAGTCTTTTGCCGCGCAGTTCTGTGCCGGATTTACCGCTGAACATTTTCCGGGCCTGATAAACCATCAGGCCAAAAGCCAGCTCGGCCACGGCATTGGAATTCTGTCCCGGTGTATTCATGACTACCACATTCTTTGATGTGGCTGCATTCAGATCGACATTATCATAACCAGCGCCGGCCCGGACTATAATTTTCAACTGTCCGGCAGCATCGAGAACCCGGGCATCAACAATATCGCTGCGGATAATCAAGGCATGTTTATCCACAACGGCTTCAAGCAACTGGCTTTTATCCGTGTACTTTTCCAGCAAATGCAGTTCATAGCCTGCTTTCCCAACCACATTTCTGATTTTTGTAACCGCCTCAGCGGCGAAGGGTTTATCTGTAGCGACTAAAACCTTATACATATTTTCTCCTATCATTTTGAAAGACTGAGCTTCAGATTAAGGAAAAATTTACATTGCTTTGCTGAGGACACAAAACAATTTCTTATAGAAACCTTTGAATATCCCTGGGTCTGTCAAAATGATCCCGTCCTTGCGGGAGAAATATCCCGTATTTACGGGCTTAACAGATTCTTCTCCCGCAGGGGCGGGATCAGAATGACAAATCAGGGGGTTCTGCAAAGATTTCTTATATTTTCTTTGTCACTGCTTTGAACTGTTGCGGATAAAAATTACATTGCAGACACAAATCTACCGCCAAGGGACAGGAGTTTTTTTTGAAACCACTACCTTTAAAAAAGGGCGATACTATCGGGGTGATTGCCCCGGCCTACCGCGCAGCCGATGAAAAACTGGATCAGGGCATCCGATATCTTGAAAATCTGGGTTTCCAAATCCGTAAGGGCTCAGCATTGCATAAGTCTTATGGTCTTTTTGCCGGAAACGATGAAGAACGGGTTAATGATCTCCATGCCATGTTCGCTGATCCCGAAGTAAAGGCAATTTTTTCCGCCCGCGGCGGCTGGGGCGGATTAAGGCTGGTTGACCGGGTTGACTTTGACCTGATCCGCAAAAATCCGAAAATATTTGTCGGCTATTCCGATATCACCACCCTCCAGTTGGCCATATATCATAAAACCGGACTGGTCACTTTCTCCGGGCCGATGGTTGCCGTGGAAATGGCCTCGGCCATGCCGGAATTCACAGCCGCAAATTTCTGGCCGCTGCTGTTCAATGAGCAGGATGTATTTCATTTTGATTTTGAAACCAATCAGATTGAAACCATCAATCCGGGAAGCGTATCCGGAAAACTGCTCGGCGGTTGCCTTTCGCTGATTACAGCCCAGCTGGGAACACCTTTTTTTCCGGATTTTACAGACGCCATTCTGTTTATTGAGGATATTGGTGAACGGCCGTACAAAATTGACCGTTATTTAGCCCAGCTCAAACAAGCCGGAGTGCTCGACCAGATCTGCGGGGTGATCATCGGTGAATTCATCGATTGCCAGAATCCGGAGGAGGAGACTAATTCGCTCTCCCTTGAGGAGATATTACATCATTATTTTACACGATATAATTACCCGGTAATCAACGGCTTTCCATACGGGCACAAAATGCGCAAAGCCACCCTGCCACTTGGTGCTGTTACCCATATCGATACTGATACCAGGCTGGTTTCCATCGAGAACCCTTTTTCTGATTTTTTTTAGTTGTAAGTGGCCGGCAGAAGCATTGCTTTAACAATAGATAAGTTTTAGATTCGGCCTTTAATTTCTGGGCAGATCACCGGCGGTTTCCGCACCATTTCGGGGGCATGATGAGTTTCTCTTTTTTGAATTTTCTTTCAACTGACATCGGTATAGATTTAGGCACTGCCAATTCATTGATTTATGTAAAAGGTAAAGGTATAACTGTAAACGAACCATCGATCATTGCCCTGGAAGATTCCAGCGACCGGGTTATTGCCGTTGGCAATGCCGCCCGCCAGATGATGGGCCGGACGCACCAGGAAATCCATACCATCCGTCCGTTAAAGGACGGTGTCATCGCCGATTTCGAAGCCACCGAGATCATGATCCGGGAGATGATAAAAAAAGCAAACATTAACCGTATGATGATCGGCCGGATTGTAGTCTGTGTTCCGTCGGGTGTAACCGAAGTAGAAAAACGGGCCGTGCGTGATGCTGCTGAGCGTTCCGGCGCCCGCGAAACAATGCTTGTTGCCGAAGCCATGGCTGCCGCCATCGGTGTCGGTCTGGATATCCATGAACCGGTCGGCAATATGGTTGTCGATATCGGCGGCGGCACCTCGGAAATTGCGGTCATCTCCCTCAGCGGCATTGTTCACCACAACTCAATCCGCATCGCCGGTGATGAAATGAATCAGTCCATTATTCAGTATTTCAAGAAAAATTACAATTTACTGATCGGCGAGAAAACTGCCGAAGAAATCAAATGCGAGGTCGGTTCCGCCTTCGCCCTCGAAGAAGAACTTGAAACCACGGTCAAAGGCCGCGACCTGATCGACGGCATTCCAAAAACCATTACCATCGGCTCTTCCGAAATCCGGGATGCCCTGGATGAAGCCATTATGGCCATTGTCGATGCGGTAAAACTTTCGCTGGAACGGACACCACCGGAACTGGCTTCCGATATACTCGACCGCGGCATTATTTTAACCGGCGGCGGGGCGTTGCTGCGGCGGCTCGATGAACGTCTGCGACATGAAACATCAATGGCTGTTCATGTTGCCGAGGACCCTCTGACCTGTGTTGTTCGTGGTTGCGGGCGCATTTTAGACGAACCCGAACGATTCGAAAAGGTGTTGCTTAAACAAAGACGCGGCGTTTAATCAAAGTCTGAACAGCTGTGAACAACCTATTAAAACTGGCCTCCCGCTTCCGGGAATCTTTAATTTTACTGCTGTACATTTTCCTTTCCGTCACCCTGATGTTGTCCAGCCGCAGCCCGGTAGTTGAGGGTCTGCGTTCTGTAGCCATGGTTTTTTTGGGCGGACTGGAAAGCCGGTTTGAAGTTATAAATAATTATTTTAATCTTCATCAGAAAAATCTTCGGCTTCACAAAACGAATACCGAACTGGCCCTGAAAAATTTTCAGCTTCAGGATGCCCTTCTTGAAAATATCCGCCTGCGGAAATTACTGCAATTCAAATACGAAGTGAATTACGAGCTGATCCCGGCCAAAGTGGTCGGCTACAGCCCGCAGTCTTTTGTCAGCGGATTTCTCTTATCTACCGAAGACCTGACCCGGATAAAAAAGAATTCAGCCGTAATCACAGCCGATGGTTTGGTCGGCCGGATTGTTAAAGTCGCCGGTGATTATGCCATCTGCCAGAGCTGCTTCGACCCCAACAGCCGGATCAGCGCCCTTATTCAGCGCAACCGGGTTCTGGGAATTATTTCCTGGGACGGCGGTATCGGGCTGCGATTGGAAAACATTCCGAACACCATTCCGGTCCAACCCGGCGATGTCATTTTCACCTCCGGATTCAGTCAGATTTTTCCCCCGAACCTGAAAATTGGTGTTGTGTACCAGGCCGAATTAAATGAGAGCGAGCTTTTCCAGAATATCAAGGTCAAACCTGCGGCCGATCTGAACAGTGTGGAAGAGGTTTTTATCGTCAACATGGATACACAAAATGAACAGTGAAATTAAAGGCCTGCTTTTTTTGACGCTGATCTTTGGTATTGGAGCAATCATCGCCCAAAGTATGTTTGTACCCTTTATCACCCTGAATCACTGGCGCCCCGAACTGGTTCTGGTAATGGTGATCCTGATTTCCGGCAAATACGGTGCAATCGCCGGCAGTTCGGTTGGCTTTGTACTTGGCCTGTTACAAGACGCTGTTTCGCCCCTGCCTCTGGGTATTACCGCCCTGCCCAAAACAATCGCCGGATATATTGCCGGAAAGACCATGCCGGTAAAAACCGATCCGGCCATCACCTATCTTTTGTATACCGGTTTAATTTTCATGCACGAGGTGGTTTATTTTTTCCTGATCAAGTTTATCAGCAATACAGAATTTATAGAGCTTTTTTATTCACGCATCTTCCCCAATACGGTTTACACCATTTTTATGATGGTCATAATCCAGATGCTTGGGAAAAGGTATTTCCAGAACAATGGCCTACATTGAACGAAACCAACGCAGCGGTCGCCGGGCACTTCTGGCTATAATAACCGGACTGCTTTTCCTGTTCCTGATTTATGGTTTTATCCGCCTGCAGATTCTGGAACGGGATAAATACACTGAGCGCTCGCTGAACAACAGCGTCCGCAAAATTGAAAAGCTGCCCGTGCGCGGCCTTATTCTCGACCGCGATGGCGACATCCTGGTCGATAACCGTCCGGCTTTTGTAATAGCCGTCGTGCCAAGGGAAATTACACCCGAGGCCATTGAATTTGCTGCCAGGGTCAGTGCTGTCAGTGTAGCTGAAATCAAAGCAAAGATGAAGGCTGAATTCGGATTCCATCCCATTGTCATTGCCCGGGATGTGACCTACGAGCAGGTTGTTGCCATCGAAGAAAACAGTCTCGATTATCCCGGGCTTCTGGTTCGGGTCGAAAGCAAACGCTATTACCCGGAAGAAATTTTTTCTCCGCACATTTTCGGTACCATCGGCGAAGTGACCGAGGCCGAAATTAAAGAAAACTCCTTTTACCAAAGCGGTGACCTGATCGGCAAAAACGGTCTTGAAAAAGTTTACGATACTGAACTGCGCGGTGAACAGGGCATTCAATTTAAGCGGGTTAACGCCTCCGGTAAAATTTTAGGAGATTTTGATTCACCGCTGAATACCAGTGGCAAACACGGCAGCGATCTTTTCCTGGCTTTGGATTACGATCTCCAGGCCTTTGCCGAATCATTATTTGTTGACAGGCTTGGTTCGCTTGTGGCCATTGATCCGCGGGATGGAAGCGTTCTGGCTATGGTGACTAAACCCGATTATGATCCGCGGCTGTTGGCCGGCCAAATCCGGCCGGAAATCTGGCAATCGCTGCTGAACGATAAAACCCACCCGCTTTATAACCGCTCTATTCAAAACGGTTATCCGCCCGGTTCAACCTATAAAATTGTCGCCGCCATCGCCGCTCTGCAGGAAAAACTAATCACCCCGGCCTGGTCTGCCACCTGTCCCGGTTATTTTCAGCTTGGTCGGAGAACCATCCATTGCTGGAATCTTAAGGGACATGGTACACTCGATCTGCAAGGGGCAATTAAAAACAGCTGCAATGTTTATTTTTTTAAACTTGGCCTTAAAATCGGTTTGGACACCTGGGCTAAATACAGCCAGCTATTTGGGTTTGGCAGCCGCACCGGTATTGATCTGCCCAATGAAAGCAAAGGCCTCGTGCCGACCCGCGAATACTATAACCGCCGCTATGGAGTTAATGGCTGGACCAGCGGACACCTGGCCAACCTGGCTATTGGGCAGGGTGAATTACTGACTACACCGCTACAAATTGCCCAGTTCGTGACCATTTTGGCCAACCGCGGTTTTTATTATTCACCGCATCTGACCGATCATTTTTATGAATACGATCCGCCGCAGATTATCGATTACCAGACCGAGCGGATGGAAGTTCCGGGAATTGATGCCGATGTTTATGAAGTTGTGTTGGAAGGTATGCGTCAGGTCATGGCCGGTGGTACGGGCCGGCAGGGTAAAGTTGAGGGTATTGAAATGGCCGGTAAAACCGGAACGGCACAGAATCCTCACGGTAAATCTCATGCCTGGTTTATGGCTTTCGCCCCTTTTGTAAATCCCGAAATTGCCATCGCGGTTATTCTTGAAAACAGCGGTGGCGGAGGAGCCAATGCTGCTCCGTTGGCCCGAAAAGTTCTCGAGAAACATTTTTTTGGACATGAAATCATAAAACCTGTTTTTATAAAAAGCGGTTTGGATTCGCTTATTGATCAGGCCGAGCCAGAGGCATTTCCATTCCCGGAAATACAACCCATTCAGATTGTACCAAATATAGGAGACAACTGAGATGGCCTCATGGACACGCCTGCTTAAAATCGACTGGCTTCTGCTGAGCCTGGTCACCGCTCTGCTCAGCTTCGGATTGATTGCTGTTTACAGCGCGACCCATACGGGTGAAGGAGATTTCAGCTCGCATTTCAGCAAACAAATGTCCGCTGCCCTACTTGGTCTGCTCCTGATGTTGCTTACCGCCCGTGTTCCTTTCCGCTTTTTGAGCGGGTTGAGCTGGATAGCCTACGCCTTGTCCATTCTTCTGCTCATACTAGTCGATCTGTTTGGCGTCCGTGGTTTTGGCGCCGAACGCTGGCTCGCCCTGGGGCCAATAAAAATTCAGCCTTCCGAATTTGCTAAAATTTCCACCGTCATGGCCGTTGCCCAATACCTTTCACAACGCGGCAGCGATATTAAAAAATGGAAAAGTGTAGCCATTGCCGGGGCCATTTTATTTGTGCCCTTTGCTCTGGTCATTAAGCAACCCGATCTCGGCACAGCCCTGGTCTTTATTGCGGTTTCTATCCCCATGCTGATCTGGGCCGGAGCTTCCTGGTTTTTTATGTTTGTGCTGCTTAGCCCGGCCATTACCATGCTCATCTCATTTAAACTGGTGTTATTTGTTCTCTGGATCAGCCTGATTTTGCTTTTAACTATCTTTTCCACCCGGCGGACCTGGCTGGTTGTGGCCATGCTTTTACTCCACATCGGTGTCGGTTCGGTTACCCCGATGGCCTGGAATAAACTTCATCCGTACCAGCAAAAACGCATCACCACATTTCTCAATCCCGAACAGGATCCGCGCGGTTCAGGGTATCAGATCATCCAAAGCCAGGTTGCCATTGGCAGCGGCGGATTCTGGGGCAAGGGATTTATGAACGGGACTCAAAGCCAGCTTAAATTTCTACCAGCCCAGCATACCGATTTTATTTTCTCCGTCGTGGCTGAAGAGTGGGGACTGTTCGGGGTTACCCTTGCTCTGATTCTCTTTTTCGGGCTGATCTTGTACCTGCTCGATCTGGCCACCGATGTGCGCTCCAGTTTTTCCAGCTTTGCCCTGATTGGTCTGACCTCGATCCTGATTTTCCATGTGTTTATTAATATTGCCATGACCATCGGATTTGCCCCGGTAACCGGCTTGCCATTACCTTTCTTCAGCTATGGACGATCTTTTTTAATTTCCATCATGCTGATGATGGGACTGGTTATGAATTTTTCGGCCAATCAATTCGAGTTATAAGAGCTAAGTTTATTGCAAATAATAATTTAGTTGACAATTTTCGGAGTGAACTCTATATTTTTATACCTGTAGTTTTTCGTAATGGGAGGTGACATGAAATTTTGGAAATCCTTGATCTTTTTTTTATCGATTATGGTTCTTCTCTCACTCACCATCAACTGTGCCGGTTCAAAAAATGAATTTGCGGATGATGAGTTTGCCCCGGCCAAAGATGACCAGAAAGAAATGGATGATATTGAAGCCTTGCTTGGCATCAAATCCGACAATCCGCCGGCTCAACCTGCCAAAACGAAAAAGGCTAAAGCGGAAGAGGACACTGAAAAACTTAATTTGCTTGATACCCAGGAATTAGCGCCGCAGCAGGAAAATTCGATGATTGCCGCCCGGCCGGTTGAACCGCAGCAGGAAACAGTTGCTCCTGCTAAATTGAAAGAGCTTGAAGAACAGGTTAAACAAAAAGACCGCCAGATCAGCAATCTGCAGAATACCATTCAGTCCCAGCAGGATGAGATCAACCAATTGCAGAAAAGCTCCCCGAAAACCACCTTTGCTACAGGCAGCCTCTCCCCGGTGGAATATGAGCAGAATTACCAAACCGCCCGCTCGGCTTTTCAGAATCGTGAATTTGACAGCGCTATTCAGATGTTTGAAAGCCTGATTGCCGCAGATGCTTCCAACAAACTGGCTGAAAATGCCCAGTACTGGATTGGTGAATCCTACTTTGCCAAAAGAAAATACGATGCGGCCATTCTGAGTTTTGAAAAAGTAACCACCTTTAATGGCTCAAATAAAAAAGATGATGCCCAGTTTATGCTTGGGCGGTGTTATGTACTAAAAGGCAATAAACAACAGGGCGTGGAAGAACTTAACCGGCTGATTACCGATTACCCGGATAGTGAATATGTTCCGAGAGCACAAAAGCTGATCAGCGGACTTTAACTGTTCAGAAACCGGCTCAAATCTTCCGGAGTACAGCCGCTCTCATATAGCCGGACCAATTCCCGCAAGCGGCGTAAATTATATGGTGTTAACCCCGGGGCTGTTCCTGTAATAGGGATCAGCCCTTTTTTTATAAATTTTCCAATCATTGCTTCACTGACCTCAAGATTAGCTGCCGCTTCCTGTAAAGAAATTAGCTGTGATGACATCATATACACCTCCTGTTGTGTGGAACAGAGTCTATTCCATTTATTTTATGATTTGGTTTTTATCGGAAAAAAGTCGGGCAGGTTTAATAAAAAATTTGAGAAAACCCGCGGGAGAGTTGCGGGTTTCCCCAATCCAATGGAGTATTAATCCATTTGTTTTCTCAGGAAAGCCGGAATATCAAGGTCATCCGGGCTTTGGGGTACCTCATGGTTGTACGACGGCATATTGTAAATATTTCGCTTCGGGCTGATCGGCAAAATCATTTCATCGATATTCTTGTTCTGCCGGCTGAAAGCCGGTCTATCCAGTTCCCTGAAATCAGTCGCATCAAAGGCGCTGGTCCGGATGGGTGAATCCTGAGTAATCGGAGTTGCCGGTGTCGGTAGCGGCGCTGAGGACGGGGCCGGTTTTCTGACCGCTTCGGCAGGTCTATTTTCCCGGCTAAAACCAGTAGCGATAACGGTAACCCGGATTTCCTCATCCAGATCTTCATCGATAACCATACCCCAGATCACATTGGCTCCATCGCCGGCCGATTCCTGAATCATAGCCGCCGCTTCACTAATTTCCATCATGGTCATATTGTTACCACCGGTGATATTGATCAGCACACCGCGGGCTCCCGCAATATCGAGTCCATCAAGCAGCGGACTTGTAATGGCCTGCTCGGCTGCGGCCAGAGCCCGGTTTTCACCTACTCCGACACCGCTGCCCATCATGGCATCACCCATACCGGACATTATTGTCCGGATATCAGCAAAATCGAGATTGATGTAACCATGAACGGTGATCAGTTCCGAAATGCTGCGGGTTGCTTCGAGCAGAATAGAATCGACCACTTTGAATGCGGCTATGACCGGTGTATTCCTTTCAATAATGGACAGAATCCGGTCGTTGGGAATAACCAGCAAGGTATCCACCCGTTCCCGGAGTTCATCTGCGCCCAGCTTTGCATTGCGCTGGCGGATCGTACCTTCAAAGGAAAATGGCAGGGTGGTAATACCGACGGTCAGAGCGCCAAGATCTTTGGCAATTTCGGCCACAATCGGCGCCGCACCGGTGCCTGTTCCACCACCTAATCCGCAGGTTACAAAAACCATATCGGCCCCGCTTAGGGCCTGAACTACAATTTCTTTATCCTCTTCAACTGCTTTAAGACCAATTTCGGGATTTGCCCCGGCGCCAAGCCCCTTGGTCAGGCTGCGCCCGATTTGGATGCGGTGCTGGGCGCGGCTTTTTTCCAGATCCTGGGCATCCGTATTGATCGCAATAAATTCTACTCCGGTTAACCCGGCTGCAATCATGCCATTGATGGCATTGCCACCGGCGCCGCCAACGCCGACAACTTTAATTTTGGCAGCCTGTTCAGCCGCACTGTCAAATTGAATCATGTTCACTCTCCCTTTTATCTGAACAAATTTTCAAAGATATTTTTTACCCGGTCCAGCCAATTCTGGATATTGCCGGTATCCTGGCTCAGGTTGGTTGCGCCATGCTTCAGGGCATAATAAATCAACCCGACACCGGTCGCATAAATCGGACTTTCCACAGCTTTGGAGACCCCGCCCGAAACCTTTGGTTTGCCGATTTTGACCGGCAGGCCAAGAATTTTTTCGGCCAGTATATCTGCACCTTCGAGCAGAGAGGCACCACCGGTTAAAACAACACCGGCACCCATCGAATCGAGCACCCCTGATTTTTCCATAGACTGCATAGCCAGGGTAAATATTTCTTCCATGCGTGGTTCAATCACCCCGCAAACCACACTGCGGGCAATTTCGCGCGCCGCCCGGCCGCCAACACCGGGTACGGAAATCAGGACATCCTCCCTTAATAGTTTATGCATAGCGATACCGTGTTTTTTCTTTATTTCTTCGGCCTGTTCCATGGTGGTCCGCAAACCATGCGACAGATCGGAGGTAACATGCTGCCCGCCCAGACCGATAACCGATGTATAGCGGATGCTGCCATCAAAAAACATGGCAATGTCCGTTGTTCCACCACCGATATCGATCAGACTGATACCCATATCGAGTTCATCCGGGTGCAGTACAGAAAGACTTGAAGCATAGGGTTCAAGCACCAGGTCGGCCACCTCGTACCCGGCCTGATGAATACAGTTGATAATATTCTGGGCGCTGGCAATGGCCGCCGTAACGATGTGCATTTCTGCTTCGAGGCGGGTTCCGGCCATACCCACCGGATAGCGAATGCCATCCTGGTCGTCAACAATATATTCCTGGGGCAGGCAATGCAGAATTTCGCGATCCATGGGTAATGCTATGGCCCGGGCTGCACTGATCACCCGATCCACATCATCCTGCGTGATGATCCGGTCTTTGCTGCCGACGGCAATAACACCTTTACTGTTCATGGAGCGGATATGGTCACCGGCAATACCGGTGTAAACCGTAGTTACTTTCTGCCCGGACATCATTTCCGCTTCGCTGATGGCCTGACGGATAGAATCCACCGTTTCCTGTATATTGATAACCACGCCGCGTCTTAATCCTTTGGACGGATGTGTGCCAAGACCAATAATACTTACTTTACCGTACTCATCAGTACGGCCGACCACGGCCGCAATTTTGGTTGTGCCGATGTCGATACCGACAATAATTTCATCTGGTGCCATACATTTCTTCCATGTTTATCCGCGCTGATGTCTGACGATCAGCTGGTTTTTAAATCTTAAATCTATATAATCAATTTTATTCAACCCGGTCCAATCCAGGTAATTAATCGAATAATCCGAAAACAGCACACACTGCCCGGCTAAGTCTTCATAATTCAGGCGGGCTACGGCGCGGCCCTTTTTCAGATGTAGCTGAACAAAATGAGGACTGCTGAAATCGATACCGGAAATGAGCTGCCGGGCCGGACTTTCAGTGGCTGACAACATTTCCAGTATGGCCAGAGCAGTCTTTATTTTTGGCGAGGTGGCCACTTTGCCCCGACGCCCGATATTTTTACCAATACCGCTGATCAATGGTAAATCCCAGCGCAGATTACTGGCTGGTATGGGCAGAATCACACCGTCTTCATCAATCAGGTTCAGACCGTGACCCATGACGAAGGCCACCGGGCGACGTTCCTCAACCGAAATGCGCAAGGTGGACGGTAATGTCCGTACAGCAAAAGCATTTTTAACATAGGGCGATGTCCGGAGGCGCCGGGCTAAATCATCGGCGCGTACGGTTAATAATTGTTCACCGGCTTTAACACCGATTAGTTGCAGCACTTCAGCGCGGGATAAAATGTGATTGCCCTGAATCTGAATATTAACCAGGCGGAACGTGGTCAGCCGGCTCTGCAATTTCGCCTCCAGCGAATGATAAACATACATTCCGGCAATCAGCAAAAGGATCAGACCGGCATAGTATAGACCGGTTTTAAAACCCTGTCCGGTGGGCTGATTCACATTTTTCACTTTGTTTCCTCTGCAGCCAGTTTTCTGGAAATTTGCCAGACATCACCGGCGCCCATGGTCAACAACAAGCCGTCCTCTGACCGGCTTCGGGCTATCGCCTCCGCATCGGTAAGACTTTTGGCCAGATAGGTATGGTTGTGACCTTTAGCCTGCAGCACGTCTGCAATAAGGGCGCTGGTTACACCCGGCAGCGGCTTTTCCCTGGCCGGGTAAACAGGACAAAGTATTACAACATCCGCGGCGGCCAGGGCTTCAGCGAATTCAGCAAAAAAATCTGCCGTACGCGAGAACAGATGCGGTTGAAAAATAACAGTGATCCGACCTGCAGTCATGGTTCGGGCAGCCTGCAGGGTGGCCGCAACTTCGGTTGGATGATGGGCATAATCATCAAATACCATACAATTTTTAAAGGTACCTATTTTTTCCAGGCGTCTTTCCACCCCGCTGAAAGTAGCCAGCGCTTCGGCAATTATTGGCTCACCCAGCCCGGCCTGCAGACTGACGGCAATCGCTGCCAGACAGTTATACAAATTGTGTTTTCCATATAAAGAAACACTGAACTGCCCAGCTTCACGCCCCCGGATCAACAAATCAAAAGTCTGGAAACCATCGCCAGTCCGGGCATTTACCGCCCGGACATCGGCGGCCGGACTAAGACCGAAACTTATTTTATCCTGCACCAGAGTTGAAGCCATATCCATAACCCGCGGGTCATCGGCATTGAGCACCAGCAGGCCGTCAAAGCGGGTCTGGCTCATAAAACTGCGGAACGTCTGCTGGACATCGTCGATATCGCGGTAGATGTCGAGATGATCCGCTTCGATATTGTTAACCACCGTAATGTCCGGTTGTAAGGTTAAAAATGAGCGGTCGTATTCATCCGCCTCGGCAATCAGCCAGGAGCCGGAACCAAGGTAGGCATTGGTTTGCAGGTCTTTTAAACGTCCGCCGATAACAACCGTCGGGTCCAGACCGGCCCGCATAAAAATGTGGCTGATCAGCGAGGTGGTTGTTGTTTTGCCATGAGTTCCGGAAACGGCAATACCGTTTCTGCGGTTGAAAAACCAGCCCAAAAGCTCAGCCCGGCGCACTTCGGGAATACTTTTTGCCCTGGCTGCCCTGCGCTCCGGGTTGTCTTCCGGAACTGCCGAACTATAAATAACAAAACTGCAATCCGCCGGAACATTTTCCGCCCGGTGTCCTTCAGAAATGACCGCACCCCGGCCTTTTAGCCAGGTCGTTAATTCGCTCATACTGCGATCCGAACCGCTGACCAAATAACCTTCGCGCAGCAGAATTTCAGCCAGACCGCTCATGCCAATCCCGCCGATGCCAATAAAATGAAAATGTTTTTTCTGAGAAAAGCGGCCGATCATATTCTGCTTTCCATTATTTCATCAAGGGTTTCCATAATTCTTTCCATCGTGTCCGGCACATCCAGCGCCGCCATTGCTGCGGCCATGCTTTTTCTTCTGTCCGGATTCTCAATAAGCAGACCAAGAGCTGCGCTGACATTATCAAACACACCGTCATTATCACGAATAACCAGGGCTGCCTTCTGCTCAGCCAGATTTTTGGCATTTTTAAACTGGTGATTATCCGCGGCAAACGGATACGGTATCAGGATAGCCGGCAGGCCGGCAGCAATCAATTCGGAAATGGTCATCGCCCCGGAGCGGCACATGGCCAGATCGGCCACAGCATAAGCCTGATTCATCCTGGAAATAAACGGCACCACATGGATGCGTTCGTCAGCGGCAAAGCGCTGTTTGTAAAATTCGGCATCCTTAAATCCGGTTTGCCATAATAACTGGATATCTTCGGGCAGGTAATTTTCTTCAATCAGCCGGGCTGTGGTTTTATTGATACTTTGTGCGCCCTGACTGCCGCCGAAAACAAGCAGTATAAAGCGATTCGGTTTTAAACCGAAAGCCGTGCATATTTCCGGTTTTAGTTCCGGCTGAACCTTAACCCTGTTGATCGGGTTTCCGGTGCGCAGCACTTTGGCCTGATGCGGTAAATAGCGGCGGATTTCGCTGAAAGCGGCAAAAACCACTTTGGCTTTTCCGGCCAGCAGTCTGGTGGTCAACCCCGGATAACTGTTCTGTTCCTGAATCACGGTTGGTATGCCCATGCGCTGGGCGGCCCATAAAACCGGCCCCATAACAAAACCTCCGGTACCGATAACCAGATCGGGTTTAAAACTTTTTAAAACCTGCCGGCCCTGCTCCAGACTGAGCATCAGGTTCCAGATCGTTTTCAAGTTTTTTAGTGTATAGCGGCGGTCAAAACCCTGCACCGGCAGATAGTCTATTTCAAAACCGTGATCCGGAACCAGCCGCGCTTCCATGCCGCGCCTGGTGCCCAGAAAAAGAATCTCAGCCGACCAGCGGCGGCGTAATTCTTCGGCAATATTAAGCGCCGGATAAACATGACCGCCGGTACCACCACCGGCGATAATTACTCTTCGTTCTTTCATAATTTCACCATTTTATGCCCGGTGCCTCTTGCCTTCCGGGTGCCGTCCAATTTGCTGCCGGTGCTGTAGACCCGGTCTGGCTGGAAATATTGAGCAATAAACCGGTGGCAAGACCCAGAAAAACCATATTGGTACCGCCGTAGCTGATAAACGGCATGGGCAGACCGGTGGTCGGCAGCAGCATAGTTACCACGCCGGCATTAACCAGAGCATATAAAACAATGTTCAGTGTTAAGCCAAGGGCCAGAAATTTACCAAAAGCATCCGGAATACGGTGCACAACGCGCAGACCACGGATCAGGATGATCATAAAAAGAATCAGGATCAGGCTGACGCCGATAAAACCAAATTCTTCCCCGGTAATGGAAAAAATAAAATCGGTATGTGAATCCGGCAGGAACATGAATTTCTGCCGGCTCTGCCCAAGTCCCTGCCCGAATAATCCGCCCCGCCCGAAACCAATCAGCGACTGACGAATCTGGTAATCAGCGGGCAGAACTTTAGTTATATTACCCATCCAACCGGTAACCCGGCTGACCTGGTAGGGATTGATAATCATAACCGCAATAACCAGCGGAACCACGGCCAGCACGATGATGAACAGATGATGAAGACGGGCTTTGCTGGTAAAAAGCATTGTGCCGCAGATGATAAGTATCATTAAGGCTGTACTCAGGTTTGGCTGCAGTAAAATAAGAACAACCGGTACGGCCGAAAATGCCAGCAATGGTATGAAACCTTCCTGGAAATTGGTAATCACATCACTTTTCACCGAAAGAAAATGAGCGTAGTACACAATCATCGCCAATTTGGCCATTTCCGAGGGCTGAAAATGGATCGGCCCAAGCACATACCAGCGGGTCGCCCCGTTTATCGGCCGGGCAATAATCTCCAAACCGATCAGCAAAATAATGGAGACGATCAGGGCGGTTACTGCAATACGACCTTTGAGCAGATTTTTGTAATCATATTTTTTGGCCACCGCAATCATAATGCTCAAAGAAATTCCGGCCCAGACAAGCTGTTTAAGGAACATGGCCGCTACCGATTTATGATTGGCAGCGGAACGCATGGCGCTGGCACTAAACACCATCAGCGTGCCAACCATCATAAGCAGAATAATGGGAATGATAAGCCCGATATCTATTTTGCGTTCGTTCATGTTTACAAATTCTCCACAATTTTTTTGAACTGACGGCCGCGGTCTTCATAATCCTGAAACATATCAAAACTGGCGCAGGCCGGTGAGAGCAGAACGGTATCGCCCTTTGCGGCAACTTCCGCGGCCCGGTTTACCGCTTCCGGAAGGGAACCGGCTTTTGATAATTTAACCTTATCCTGCCAGGCGGCAGCGATCTTTTCCGTGGCTGAGCCTATCAGAACAAGGTGTTTAACCTGTTTCCCGACCAGATCACCCAGCCTGAAAAAATCACTGCCCTTATCCTTGCCGCCGGCAATCAGCACCACCGGTTTATCAAAACTTTTTAAGGCAACTTCCAGCGATTCAAGGGTTGTGGCTTTGGAATCATTTACAAAACGGACCCCGTTTTTCTCGGCGACAAATTCAAGGCGGTGTTCAACCCCTTCAAATTCACGCAAAACCAGGGTGATATTAGCCTGGGGCACACCGGCATAATTGGCGGCCAGGGCAGCGGCCAGAGCGTTGTTGTAATTATGCTCGCCGCGCAGTTTCATATCCGCCCGGTCAATTATTTTTTTACCGTGGATATATAGGGCGGTTTCGTCAAAATAGGCTGCTTTCATCGAGCGGCCGCGTTTGCCGAAGGCCATTTTGCGGCAGTGCAGAGCCGCCGCCCGGGTTGACAGAAGCGGGTCATCGGCGTTAAAAATAAACCTGTCTTCTTCGTTCAGATTTTTCGTAACCCGCCATTTGGCCGTGATATAATCTTCGTAAGAATCGTAACGGTCGAGGTGGTTCGGTGCGAAATTCAAAACCACCGCCGCCTGCGGATGAAAATCGCGGATCGTTTCCAACTGAAAACTGGACACCTCAATGGCCAGCCATTCACCATCGTGAACGGTGTCGGCCAGGTCCGAGAAGGGCTGACCGATATTACCAGCGGCGCGCAAACCGGGGTAAACCGTTTCCAGCATGTGGCCAATCAGTGTAGCGGTTGTCGTTTTGCCGTTTGACCCGGTTACAGCAATAATATTAGCCGGACAAAACTGCCAGGCCACTTCAATTTCGGAGAGCACCGGAATCCCGGCCTGATAGAACTGCTGTACAATGGCCGAGCGCACCGGAATACCCGGACTCAGGATCATCAGCCCGGTTTTTAAAGCCCGGCTGCTATGTCCGCCAAACTCGGACTCAATCCCCGCCTCTTCCAGAGCGGCCAAAACTTCCGGCCGGGCCGGGGCCTGATCGCTGACAAAAACCCGGACTCCATGTCGCCGCAGCAAATGGGCTGCGGCCAGTCCGCTGCGGGCTGCACCAAGAATGGTCACATTTGTATAATCAAAATTCTTCATAATTATTACTGCGTTTTGAATGTGCTTAAACTGAGCAGTGCCAATAGAATACCGATAATCCAAAAACGGACCACCACTTTGGTTTCAGGCCAGCCTTTCAGTTCAAAATGATGATGGAAAGGTGCCATGCGGAAGACCCGCCGGCCTTCACCATAGCGTTTTTTAGTGTACTTAAACCAGGTCGTCTGAATGATTACCGAAACCACTTCGGCAATAAAAATTCCACCGATCAGCAACAACAGGAATTCTTTTTTGAGCAGAATTGCTGCTGTGCCAAGGGCGCTGCCCAAAGCGAGTGAACCGGTATCACCCATAAAAACTTCCGCCGGGTACGAATTGTACCAGAGAAAACCGATTGAAGCGCCAAAAAGGGCCAGGCAGAACACCGTGATTTCCTGGCTGCCTGGCAGGTAAATAATATTCAGGTAATCGCTCATGTTAACATTGCTGCTGACATAGGCAATAGCTCCAAAAGCCATAAAAGCGACCGCCGAAAGCCCCGCCGCCAAACCATCCAGCCCGTCGGTCAGATTGACCGCATTCGAGGCGCCGGTCAGAACAAAGATGACCAGCGGTATATAAAAAACCTGAAAATCTATCTCCAGGTTTTTGAAAAACGGTACACTTGTGTTTGAGTGCAGCCCGGTGAAAACAGGGTGGAAGTAGATAACCGAGGCAATCAGCGCCCCAACGGAAATTTGCCCGATCAGCTTGTACCGGCCGATCAGACCTTTTTTCATTTTCTGCACGGCTTTCAGATAATCATCCACAAAACCAACCAAGCCCATGGTCAGGGTGGCAAAGAAGATCAGCAGCAGGTACATATTGGTCAGGTTTCCCCAGAGCAGGGTAGCCACCACCACCGAAAGAAGAATGATCAGCCCGCCCATGGTCGGTGTGCCTTTTTTGGAAAGATGACTCTGCGGCCCCTCGATCCGTATTTCCTCGCCGATCTGGTAGCGGCGCAGCAAACGGATGATCATCGGTCCGAAAAACATGGCGATGAACAGAGCGGTAATCGCACCCAGTGAAGCCCGGACCGTAATATAGCGGAAGACATTAAAGCCGAAGAAGTAATCCTTGAATTCGTACAGAAAATCAGCCAGCATATTTTATTTGCTCTATAATTTTTTCCATTTGTAAACCCCGTGAACCTTTAACCAAAATCAGGTCACCGGGATGAAGCCGTTCATTCAGATAAGCGGCCAATGTCTCATGGCTGGCAAACCAGGTAAGGCCCCCGGGCTGAGCCGGCCCTTCATCCAGACACGATTTAAAAATTGAGCCGCGTAGTAAAATTTCGGTTCGACCATTAACAGCATTTGCCAGCAATTTGCGGTGCGCCTCTTGTGCTGTGGCACCCAATTCCAGCATATCCCCTAAAAGCAGCCAGGTTTTACCGGGGTGACTGACCGATTTGGCCAGGTCGATGGCGGCCTGCATCGAAGCCGGGTTGGCATTGTAGCTGTCGTTCAGCACGAGTACGCCATTGATTTCTTTCAACTGTGAGCGTTGTTTGGGTGCGCAGAAAGTTTCCAGACCGTCGGCAATCTGATTCAGGGTCAGCCCCATATTTATGGCCACTGCCGCGGCGGCCAGAGCATTTCCGGCATTATGCCGCCCCGGAACCTGCAGCCGGATCACCCGGCTGTTATTGATGGTTAACGCTGCATTGCCGTGCTCATCCAGTCCGCTGATCTTTCCGGTGACGGCCGGCTGACCGTGAAAGCCGAAAGTAATCCGCTCAGGTCCTGTTTTCTGCCAGCCGGCGAGCCAGGGATCATCCACATTGATATAAACTTTCCCGGCCGGGGCCAGGGATTCAAAAAGCCTTGTCTTCTCACTGAAAACGCCCTGTTCGTTACCAAAAAATTCGAGATGTGCCGGTCCGATATTGGTCACCAGGGCATGATCCGGTCGGACCATATCAGCCAAAACAGCAATTTCGCCGGGATGATTGGTACCCAGTTCGATCACCGCCGCCCGGTCATCCCGGCCGGTTTCGAGCAGGCTGAGCGGGCAGCCGATATGATTATTCAGGTTGCCTTTGGTTTTATACACCGGGTAAAGCTGCCCCAGCAGATGAGCCAGCATTTCTTTGGTTGTGGTTTTACCATTTGACCCGGTCAGGGCAATCAGCGGTATTTTAAAAGTATCACGGTACAATGCGGCCAATTCCTGAAGGGCGGCCAGTGAATTGCGGACAAAAAATAAATTCTGCCCGGGCCGGGCCGGGAAGCCTTTTTCAACCACGGCGAAGGCGGCACTATTCTGCAGGGCGTTGGCGACAAATTCGTGGCCGTCAAAATGCTCACCGCGCAGCGCCCAGAAAACCTGTCCGGCTCTGAGTGTGCGCGTATCCGTAGAAATGGAAAGAGGCGCCTGAGCAGCGGGAACGCTGATCAGCGCCGGTTCAGAACGGCTTAGTTTTCTAAAAAGAGCGTAATTCAGTTCAGGCATTACTGGACGCCTCACGGATAATATCCGCCTCGTTGAAGGGGAATTTTACACCTTTAATTTCCTGGTATTGTTCATGGCCTTTGCCGGCCAGCAGAATCAGATCATTGGGCTGGGCCAGACGCACGGCCTGAAAGATGGCGGTGCGCCGGTTGGAAATAATTTTCCGCTTTTCGGGCTGACTCATCCCGGCCACGATATCGTTGATGATGGCCTGACTGTCTTCGGTGCGCGGATTGTCGTCGGTAACGATAATCAGATCGGCATTTTCTTCAGCGATACGGCCCATCTGGGGACGTTTGCCTTTGTCGCGGTCACCGCCGCAGCCGAAAACACATATCAGCCGGCCTGAAGTAATTTCGCGCAGGGCGCCCAGGGCTTTTTCCAGGGCATCGGGTGTGTGGGCATAGTCGATCACCGCCCGCCGTTCCCGGCCGCAGTCAAAAACTTCAAGGCGCCCGGGAATCCGCTTGACCGATTCAATGCCGGCTACCAACATTTCCGGAGCAATGTTAAGGGCCATTCCGGCGCCAAGCGCGGCTAATATATTTTCCATGTTAAAGCGGCTGATCAACCGGGTCTGTATTACCACTTCCTGCCCGCCAAGTGAGACGGTCAACTGTGTTCCGCTCTGGCTACTTGACCAATCCAGTAAACGGACGGCAGCAGATTCGGAAAATCCAAAGGTCAGCGGCTCACCGCCAATTTCTTCGATCAGACGGCGGCCGAAAGGATCATCACAGTTGATCACCGCCCGGCCATCTCCTTTTAATTGAGCAAACAGACTGCGTTTGGCCTGGAAATACGCTTCTTCAGTCTGGTGATAATCGAGATGATCCCGGGTCAGATTGGTAAAAACAGCAACATCGTACTGCAAACCGGCGACCCGTTTCAGATCCAGGGCATGTGAGGAAACCTCCATCACCACAGCTTTCAAACCGGAGTCATGCGATTCGGTCAGAATTGCCCCGAGATCGGCGGCTTCCGGCGTTGTATTCCAGGCTTCGATTCTTTTTTTACCAGTGTCGTAAGCGATGGTGCCGATCAGACCGCTGGCTAGTCCGGCATGGTTAAGCAGTGACTGGATCAGGTATGTGGTGGTGGTTTTACCATTGGTTCCGGTTACACCAACCAGTTTCAACTTTTCAATTTTTTCGGCATGGAAACCGTATGCAGCCATGGAAAGTGCGGCCCGGGTGTCGGCGCAGACTAATTGCGGCAGGTCCAGCAGCGGCATCGTTTGATTGACGAGTGCGGCTACGGCGCCTTTCTCAGCGGCGGCTTTCAGAAACAGATGGCCATCCACTTTAAAACCGGGTATGGCCACAAACAGATCACCGGGCTTTACCTTGCGCGAGTCAAACTGCACCCCGCTGATCCTGATTTCTGCGTATTCCTTCGGCACCCGAATCGGGCTGTTTCTGAATATTTCAGTCAGTGTTTTCATATTATTCACAGGTAAGAATCAGTTTTTGTTTTTTCTGCAGCCGCCGGCCGGCCGGAATGCTTTGCAGGCGCACCAGCCCGGTGCCCTTCAGTTCAACATCGGTCAATTGAAAATTGACCCGGGACAAAGCTTCGCGTACCGATAAACCGGTCAGGATGGGCATTACCGCTGCCGCCGGTGCCGGTTGACCAAGCTCAAGAACCAGCTTCTTCGGGTTCTGATCAACGGCAACCACCGTTTCCCCTGCTCCGGAAAATTTCCAGCTGACATCACGGTCATCCATAAAGCGTTCAACTTCATCCTTCGACCAGCCGTTAAAATCGGCAATATCATTATTTTTAGGTACAATCAGACCGGCTTTTTTTAACTCTTTAATCGGTTTTTCCACGCTGTTTGGTTTCAGGTGAATAATGCCGCTGATAATATCACTGAAGACCGGGCCGGCCACATCCCCGCCATAATAACCATTGCGCGGCTCGTTGATAAAAACGGCGCAGACAAAACGCGGTTTATCATAGGGTGCAAAACCGATAAAGGATGAAAAATAAGCGCCCTTGCGGTAGCTACCGTTTTGAATATCAAATTTCTGGGCCGTACCGGTTTTCCCGCCGACTTCAAAGTCCGGCACTTTAGCCCGGGTTCCGGTGCCCTCATCGACCACCTGTTTCAGAAAGCCGCGCAGGATATCGCTCACTTCCGTAGATATCACCGCCCGTTTTTCCTGCTGTTTATTCTGCAGCTTCATATAACCATTCATATCGCTGATCCGTGAAATTGCATAGGGTTTATACAGGTATCCACCATTGACTACTGCTGAATAGGCCGCAGCCATCTGCAGAGCGGTTACTCCAATTTCCTGTCCAATGGCAATGGAAGCCTTGCTCAAACCAGACCATTTTTCAGGCCGGTTAAGCGAGCCGGGTATTTCGCCAATCAGACCGGCATCCGTTTCGGAACCAAAACCAAAATCCCGCAAATAGCGGAAGAAAAGTCCGGCATCAAGTTTTTCAGACAATTTGATCATACCGATATTGGATGATTTGGCAACAACCTTATCCATGCTTAGCCAGCCCAGCGGTTTTGTATCATGAAAGGTGTGGCGGTGAATGCGGTACTTGCCATTTTCACAGAAAACCGCATCCTGCGGCTTTTTCAGGTTTTCCTGAAGCAAAACCGCCGCGGTAAAAATTTTAAAAGTGGAACCGGGTTCGTACTGATCGGTGACCACCCGGTTGCGTTTGGCTTCCATGCTAAAATCCTTCTGCCGGTTGGGATTGAAACCCGGTATGGATGTCATGGCCAGTATTTCTCCGGTATTCGGATCGAGCACAACGGCCATGCCATCGGCGGCATTGGCCTTTTTTACACCGGCGCGCAGTGCGGTTTCAGTCACTGTTTGAATATCCTTGTCAATCGTCAGATACAAGTTGTCGCCGTCTTTCGCTTTCTGCATCGGGTAGTCGGCGTTGTAAAACGATTCGTCGCGCGGCCCGTTGTGCAGCATCAGCGCCTGCCCATCCTGCCCGGCCAGCAGAGAATCATTCTGTTTTTCCAGTCCGCCCAGACCGTGATCATCCGGGTCGGTAAAACCGATAAGCTGGGAGGCGAAATCACCATAGGGGTAATAGCGGCGGAAACTTTTTTCCTTGCGGAAAACGCCCGGAAATTCTTTCTCCAGCCGGGTTGTATTCTCCTCGGAAACACGGCGCGCCAGGTAGATAAATCCCTTGCCGGTTTTCAATTTTTTTAGGTACTCCGCCTGGCCACCGCCCACGATTCCGGCAAAGCGTCCGGCCATTTTCTCTTTATTTTTAACCCGCCGGGCATCTACCCCGATATCGTAGAGGATCAGACTGCTGGCCAGCACCTCACCGTTGCGGTCGTAGATAAATCCGCGCCGGGCTTCCAGTTTGTAATCTTCGTAATACTGGTTTTCCGCCACCTGCGCATAATAACCATGATGCCAGAGTTGAATCCTGGCCAGATTCACCTCCAGCGCCACAAAAAACAGAAAAATACCACCGACAACCAGGTACAGTCTGGTTGTATTCATTGGTTCGGATCGGGCCAAGGCTATCGTACTCCTGCTATTTCAAGCCGTTCACGCCGTCTTTCCATAATTTCACTTTGACGGTAGGTTTTCGACTCCGGACTATTTTCAAACTGCATAACCAGAGGTTGCTCATTATTCGGAACCATGTGCAGTTGTTCACCGGCAAGGCGGGTAATCCGGTCGATATTGGCCAGCCGGTTGACCGCGGCCTGCCGGCTCTCGGCCTTACTTTTTAAATCATTCACCTTTTGCTCCAGCTTAGGGATATCGCTGAGCAGCAGATCTATTTTAAAAATCATATACTGGCGGGAAGCCAGAGCCAGTACAATACCGATCAGAATCAAGGCGCTGAGCACCTTTGGCAAAACCTGCCCTGTTTTTGTTGTTTTCTTCATAATTTTTCTACTACCCTCATAATGGCGCTTCTGGCCCGGGCGTTCCGGGCTGTTTCCCCGGCATCCGGTTTGATCGGATACGGTTTAATTACCTTGATTTCGGGCTGTCGGCCGCAGACGCAGACCGGCAACTCCGGCGGACAGGTGCAGGGATTTAACCTCTGCTGAAAAAAGGTCTTAACACGGCGATCCTCCAGCGAGTGGTACGAAATTACGACCAGCCGTCCACCAGGCCGCAGAACTCTGAACGATTCAACCAAAGCCCGGTCCAGAATATCGAGCTCTTCATTTACGGCAATACGTAAGGCCTGAAAGATCCGGGCCAGGGTTTTAACCATAAACTTCGGATGGGCAAAGGGGCGGATAATTTCTTTAAGTTCACCGGTTGTCCGCACCGCTTTCTGGCTGCGTTTCTGCACCAGTGCCCGGGCAATTGCCCCGGAACGACGCTCCTCTCCATATTCATAGAAAATCCTGCTCAATTCTTCCCCGCTCCACTCATTGACAATTTTTTCGGCAGTCAGTAGTTGCCGATCATCCATACGCATATCCAGCGGCGCTTCCTGACTATATGAAAAACCGCGTCCGGCCGAGTCGATCTGATGCGATGAAACACCCAGATCGAGCAAAATTCCATCGGCCTGTTCCCTGCCGTTTTCCTGCAAAGCCTGCTGCATCTCACTAAACACACCGTCGAATAGCCGGAAATTGGCAAACCCGGCCAGGCGATCCATACTGTGTTTTCTGGCCTGTGGGTCGCGGTCAATTCCTATCAATAAGCCCTGCCCGGCAAGCCGGGAAAGGATATGCCAGGCATGTCCCCCGCCACCCAATGTGCCATCGATGTAAACACCATCCGGGCGGGTGATCAGGTTTACGCAAACCGCCTCAGCCAGAACCGGAATATGGTAACTGTCCGCCGGCTTTGGATTATTCATCAAAGAACATGTCTTTAAAACTGATTTCCTGAGCCAGATCGGAAAGGGTCATGTTCATATTATTCATATACTCCTGGTAGACCTGTGGATTCCAGATTTCCAGCTTGGTCAATGAACCGACGATCAGCATATCCTTTTCAATCTTGGCCATTTTCAGGGTTTCCGGCATAATCAGCACACGTCCCTGATTATCCATAACAGCGTGCTGGGCCGGACCCACAAATAAACGGATAAAATCACGCGTTTTCGGGTCGAACGGATCGAGCATTTTGACCTTTTTCATCAGCCGCTGCCATTCGTTCAGCGGATAGGCGTAGAGATTGATTCCTTCAAATCCACGGGTAAAGACGATGGTGCTCTCTGCATCGGGAGTGATGATCTTGCGGATAAAAGAGGGGATGTTGACCCGGTTTTTCGGATCCAGTGTACAACTGAATTCACCGGCGAAATCTGTTATAGCCATACTATCTCAGGGATTTCACACCATTTTTAGTAATTTTCAGGATAATTTCACCACAATGATAAGCGATATTCTCGGGGAATGCAAGGTATTCTTAAGGAAATTCTCAACCTTTTTGATGAATATTTTTTACTCATTAATATCAGCTCCGGGCCTGTCATAACAAGCCTGGGCAGGATTTCAGCTTCATTTTCTTTTGATAAGCGGATCAAAGTTTTTTACGGAAAAAAGGGAGGCTGAGAGAAAAGAAAATAAATATGACCGAAAAAGCCAATTCCAGCCGGATAATAAAAAAATAACAGCCCAAAATCTTATCCTGAGTTAAATCAGGTCTTTTTAAAAACAAGGTTCCGAAATTTGACTTTCATACTTATCTTTACCCTCTTAAAACCAAGTTCTACTCTGGCCAGTCACACATGCTGTTCAATTCAATAGATTTTGCCATTTTTTTGCCGGTCGTATTTTTTATTTACTGGTTTCTCCTGCACAAGCAGCATAACTGGCAGAATCTTTTTATGGTCGCTGCCAGCTATGTTTTTTACGGCTGGTGGGACTGGCGCTTTTTATCTCTGATTCTGTTCAGTACACTGATCGATTACCTCTGCGGGCGTGGCTTAGCCAGTGAAGAAAATCCGCTCAGAAGAAAACTATATCTGCTGGCCAGTATTGTCATAAACCTCGGGTTTCTGGGATTTTTCAAATATTATAACTTCTTCCTGGATAATTTCCGGACGGCATTTACGTTTTTCGGTCAGGACATTTCCCTGCGCGGTCTGAATATTATTCTTCCGGTGGGAATTAGTTTTTACACCTTTCAGACGCTGAGCTATACGATAGATGTCTACCGCCGGAAACTCGAACCAACCAGCGATTTTATAGCATTTGCCGCTTATGTCAGTTTTTTCCCGCAACTGGTGGCCGGGCCGATTGAGAGAGCAACCAATCTCCTGCCGCAGTTTTATCACAACCGCATATTTGATTATAATCAGGCCGTCGATGGCATGCGGCAGATCTTATGGGGTCTTTTTAAAAAAATTGTTATCGCTGATAATTGTGCCCGCTATGCCAATCTGATTTTTAATAACTCCGGTGATTATGGCGGAAGTACGCTGTTGCTCGGTGTTCTGTTTTTCACCTTTCAGATATACGGAGATTTTTCAGGTTATTCGGATATTGCTATCGGGACATCCCGGCTATTCGGTTTCAACCTGATGCGCAATTTCGCCTTTCCCTATTTTTCCCGGGATATCGCCGAATTCTGGCGGCGCTGGCACATTTCTCTTTCCACCTGGTTCCGCGATTACCTGTATATTCCGCTGGGCGGCAGCCGGAACGGCAAAGCTGCCGGCATCCGTAATACTTTTATAATCTTTGCGATCAGTGGTTTTTGGCACGGGGCAAACTGGACCTTTATCGTCTGGGGTCTTCTAAATGCCTTGTACTTTTTGCCGCTGCTTTTACTAAACCGCAACCGCCAAAACCTGGACACGATCGCAGCCGGGAAATTATGGCCCTCGCTCAGAGAGTTTGGCAACATGGCGCTGACCTTTGGTCTGACCGTTTTTGCCTGGATTTTTTTCCGGGCGGCAAATTTAACCCAGGCCGGTCAGATCATCTCGGAAATATTTTCAGCCTCGTTCTTTACAGCCCCTGCTCTGCTCAGCGATGGGAAAGTGCTGATCACTATTATCCTGGTTATCGCTTTTGTGATTATGGAATGGCTGGGCCGGGAAGAGGAATACGCCATGGCCCGGATCGGCTTCGGCTGGCCGCGTTACCGGCGTTGGGCTATGTATTATGCCGTGATTCTGGTTTCCCTGTATTTTGCGGGAGAGCCGCAGCAATTTATTTACTTTCAGTTTTAAAAAATATGAACCGTTTTATTATTAAAATTCTGGCCTTCTGTGCCCTGCTTCTGCTCTATTTCGGGATCACCGGAACGGTCAATCTGCTGATCATCCGTTTTTCCAACCTACCGATTGGTGAAACGCATATTCTGATTATGGGCGATTCTCATCCCGAAAAGGCATTTGATCCGGCTCTGCTGCGGTCAGCCTCCAATCTGGCACAGTCTACAGAGCCATTCCCGGTGACCTATTGGAAACTGCGCCGGGTGCTGGAAGAAAGACAGGTCGATACGGTTTTTATCGGTTTTGCCCAACATAACCTGACGGTCTATCAGGATACAAAATTTATGGACCAGAAAACCGCTCCGGAGATGTTCCGGCGCATTTATCCGATTGCCCGTTTTGATAAAATGCCATTTCTGCAAGTGGATTACCAAACTTTTTTCACGGTCTGGTTACGGCATATGGCTATTATCCCGCGAAGCGATCATTTCAATTACCTGCCAGAATACAGTAATAGTAAGTTAAGCAATGTGGGAGATTATAAAATTGCCGCTGACCGTCATTTCACCAATAACGCTCAGCCGGTGGAATTTTCGGTGACGGCTATGACCTGTCTGGATTCGATTATTTCACTGTGCCGGGAGAAACAGGTTGAACCCGTACTGGTCGCCTGCCCGGTGCATCCACTCTATTTTGAACAGATTCCGGAATATATTCAAAGCCGCTATGAGGCAGAAAAACTACGCTACAGGCAGATCGGCGTTACGGTTATTGACCTGACCTGCCTTGTTCTGCCCGATTCCTGCTATTTAAACGCTGATCACCTGAATCAAACCGGGGCTGAGAAATTTTCACGGGAACTTTTATTTTACCTGCAGCCGGAGAATCAAGGCCAATCTGAATATTCCACAGCGCGCCAGGTCAGCTTACCGGGTTTAGCCAAAACCTGGTAAGCTGGCTGGCAGATTCCGGATATTCCTATAAACTTTGCTACATAACTTAATCTGATTATTTCTAACCTGATTAATTCATAAATTTGGGCTAAAGCCCCGGAATATTGTTTTCTCTTAAACCCCTGTCCCGCAGGTGCGGGATGGGGCTATTTCGAACTCCTTGATTTTTATGGACTTTAGTCCACGAAAATATTTTTATGGATAATTTGCGCTAAAAAGAACCGCATTTCAGGCACTAATCAGCGCCGGCGCGGCCGGTCAATGCCCTGGTTCAGATTTTTCTGCTGTAATTCCTGGCGCTGCGTTTTGAGTACTTCCCGGTAAGCCGGGGCATTTTTGACAATAAAACTCAGGTTTTCGCGCAGCCGCTGAACCTCAGGTTCTTCTTTGATTTTATCACCGGCCCGGCGACCTTGCTGCGGTTTTTCCGGGCTGGTTACAAGCAGGAAAAGCCTGGGATTTTCGCGGCGCAGTTTTTCAACAATACCAAGGGTTCTTAAAACTTCCTGGTATCTTTGCTGATTTTTATTCTTCAGGGAAAGCAGCTCTTCTTTGTAATTGCGGAGTGCTTTAAAGCCGTCCGGATTACTTTTCCGAAAAGCCTCGCGGCGGTCAAATTCGGCCAGCAACCGCCCTTTTTGCGGATCATTCCCGGCGGCAATCTCACTTCGTCTTTTCTGCAGATTCGGCGAATAGCTAAAAGCACCAATAATTTCTCCGGATTCTGCGTCCGTTAACTTTATATATACTTCTTCCAGATCATCAAGATGGGTGATATTACCCGTGATCAGGGTCCGGGCATTAAGAAGTTTGCCAACCTGCAGCTCCTCATCGGTCAAGCCGGTCATCGATAATTTTTGCTCTTCAATAACGGCGCGAATGTTTTGCCTTTCCACAATACCCACACCGGCACCGGTCAGTTGGGCTGTGACCTGTTGGGCCAAAATCTGACCTTCGGCCAGCGTATCACCACTGATGTCGGTAAAATCGAAAATTGCCGCCGGTTGCCGCGTACTGTCGGGTATTTCCGAGTGCAGATCGGCCGTTATTTGCTCGGCCAGGGTTGGGCTCTGGGCGTAAATTGAAGCGCTGAAGACTTGTAGAAATAGCAGCAATATCAAAAAGGCGGAAAAATTTGGCCTTATATTCATTTAAAATTCCTTTCTTTTTATAAAACTGACCACTCTTTATAAGAAAAGATGTAAATATTCAAATATATCTATGAAAAAAATTAAAAAAAGCTACGGATTCCGGCAAACGTATTGATAAGCTTTTCATCGCTGTCTGCTTCACCGCTGACCATGCTGTTGATGCGTACAAAGCCGCGGGCATGGAGGAGCCGCCCCTGACCAAGACAAAGTCCAACGTGACTGATCCGACCCTGACCTTCATCAAAAAAAGCCAGGTCACCGGGTTTAGCCGTTCGCGCTGTGCGTCCGCATTCGCCGGCATCTTCGAACTGCATCCAGGCATCGCGGCGCATAATAATACCGGCCGTCTGTAGAACCAGTTGGGTCAGCCCGGAACAGTCCAACCCGAAATAACTGCGTCCGCCCCAGATATAGGGTACACCGAGGAAAAGCCGGGCGTAACCAATCCAATCCGCCGGGCGGCCCAGCAGCTGACTGTTTTCAATCATCCCGGCCGCACCGCCGGGCAGAAGAAAACGCCGCCAGCCATCAGCCTCCGGTGATAAAAACGGCAACCGGAGCGGACCCGGTATAAACATCGGGACGTTCTCCACGGCGTGAAGGGCCGGAATCAATGGGTTAAAAACTTCTTCCCAGAAATAATCTGCTGGCTGATCCAGACGGTAAAGCTGATTTTTTGCCAGCCATCCGGAATAACCGTCGGGCAGGGTAACCCGGACAAAATCCGCCTCAGCCGAAATAACCTGAACCGGTTCCCACATTCTGCCCTGCGAAACAACGGCCGAGCGGAAGGCTGGTTCCTGGTAAATATTGGCCAGAGCGGCGCCGATAAAGGT
>DYOS01000006.1:57469-59548 GCA_020720405.1 Caldithrix sp.
CCGGATCCGATTTCATCCGCACCGGTGCTGAATCGCGCTGTGAAATTAAAACCAGCGATGGTTCCGTGCTGCGGGTAATGGAGAGTTCGATGCTGCAAATCCGCAGTCTGCAGGGCAGCGAGGAAAAACCGGCCGAATTGTTCGCCGGTATGGGCCGGTTCTATTTTAATGTTTCAAAAATGTTTTCACGCAAGATGAAGATCACCACACCATCGGCCGTGGTTGCTATCCGCGGCACCCGTCTCATGATTGTCAACGATGGCGGCGGCGGGAGTGTATTGGTTCGCGAAGGCCTGGTCTTATTTTCCGCCCCGGACGGGAGCGGTCTGCTTGAAATCCCGGCCGGGCAGAAATCGCGGATAACCGTCGGCGGTCAGCCCGGTGTGGTTGTTCCCCTGAGTGTTGATGAGTTAAAACTAATTGATGAAATGGAAGACCGGTTCGCCGGTGAGACTGAAAAACCGGCAGAAAAAGCTATTGATACTGGCACCCATCCGGTAGTTCCGCCCGGTGCCAATACGGATCAGGGAACGCCCGCCGATGAACCGGCTGCGGAAAAATCCGGGAAAGAGGGCAGCTTCTTCAAAGCCAATGCTTCCATTGGTGCAGTAACTATCAATGGTGAATTATACAATCAGATCGGCATCCGCCCGGAGTTCAGTATTGGCAAACTGGGCATTGCTCTTGATCTGAGCCTGTACATGGACCAGGCCGGCAATATCCGCAAGGAAAACTGGGATTCCGGCCAGGATATTTTTGAGAAAATCTACTACGTCCGCTGGGGACACCGGGGCGATCCGTTTTATGTCAAGGTTGGGGCCATCGATAATTACCGCCTCGGATTCGGTCTGCTGATGAATCATTACGCCAACACCATCCAGTATCCCAGCGTTATCCGCACCGGTATGGAATTGTCTTTTCAGGGCGAGCGGCTGGGTTCGGAGTTTATGGTTAATAATTTTGGTGAGCTGACCGACGGCGGCGGACTGGTGGCCGGCCGGCTGACCTATAAATTGCTTGGCAATTTGACCCTTGGGGCCAGCGTTGTGCATGATATTAACCAGTACAAGGCTCTGCCCGACCGGGATGGTGACGGTGTACCGGATGAGGTTGATGATCTGCCGGATAATAAAGATTTCGCCGTTGACAGTGATGGCGACGGTATGCCGGATGCCACCGATCCGGATCGTGACGGTGACGGCTATACGGATAACGACCCGGCCAAAAACAATGATGATGATTTTGATCCGGCCAATCTGAAACCGGAACCGTTTAATGTGGATGAGGCCGCCAATAAATCACAGACGGCCTTTGCGGTTGACATTTCCTATCCGTTGATCAATATGAAACATCTGCAGCTTACTGCCTATTCACAATTTGCCCAGTTTGCCAACGAAGGCGGCTGGGGCATAACCGCACCCGGTGTGCTGGCTAAATTTGCTTTTATCAATGCCTTCGCCGAGTACCGGATTTTTGATGTTCATTTTCTACCGGAATATTTCAACACCACTTATGAACTGGAGCGGGCTGTCTTCCGGGCGGATTCAGAAACCGGCGGTGTCCGGCCGTTTACCAAAGCCGAATTGCTGGATGATATAAATGAGGCACTCAAAGGATTTGTAGTCGGTGCTGATTTTAATATTTTCGATTTTGTTGTGTTTGGCGCAGAGTATCAGAATATGAGCAAAAGCGATTTGAAAATCCGCACCCTGCGTTCCAGTCTGGATCTGAACACCAGTTTTATTCCAAAAATCAACCAGGCCGGGGCCTATTACATCCAGAACAATGCCGACAAGTTGTTTATAAAAACGGAAGGTACAGTGCTTGGTTATAAACTGGGTTACGAAATAGGCGGCGGTGCTTCCCTGCTCCTCGATTTCCGGCAGACCTATCGTGATCTGAACGGCGACGGAGATATCAAGGGTTCAAATGAAGTGGTTCGTACAACCATTATTCAAACCGTGATGCAGTTTTAACAGAGAAAAAGAAATAAGATTTAAAGATTAAAGATGAAAGATTAAAATAAACAGCCGAAATTTGGAATTGGGAACCCGGAATTAACCGGTTTTATCGTAAAAA
>DYOS01000052.1 GCA_020720405.1 Caldithrix sp.
CGTCCCGGTAGCATATTCTCTGGATAAAGTACCTTCAACATAAGTAGCAGCGCTACCACCACTAATTGCCGTTCCGGAGGCCAATGTTAAAGCACCCACACCACTAAAAGTAATTATACCATTGGTCAGGGTCAGCGTTTTAGACGCTCCACCAATGGTGACTGCGGCATCGATTACCAGTTTATTTTCGCCGGATTTATTAACCGTCAAACTAAACACATCACCGCTGACACCAGATGGCAGCGTTTCGTTGCCGGAAGTTCCATTAAAATTGAGAACGCCGCTCAACTGATAATCATTGTAACCAGCCAGAGAGGATCCGCCGCTAAGTAAAGTACCATTTACAATCAGAACATCACTGACACCACCATTTGTTACGGTCTGACCAGCGAGATTAAGAACCGAACCGGAATTGACTGTTATTGTGGAGGTGGCTTGTAGTGTAAGCGTTCCGAGTAAACTTACCCCTGCACCGCTTGTGTTTGACACGGTGATATTTCCATAGGTGGCAGAAGGAATTTCCTCACTGCTTGAACCGCTGAATTCAACCGTGCCGCCATCGGCCAGAGTTAAGGTGGTGAAACCAGAAATGTCCGTGCCGCCGGTACGGAAAGTTCCGTTGGCATCAACCTGCAAAGTGATATTGTTACCATTAATGGTACCACCGTCGACATCCAGAATCTGTGATGTGGATGAAAGAGCCATAATGCCCTGCTGGACACGGAATAAGCCATTATTATTAAAGCGTAACTGGGAGCCACTCTCCGCAGAAACGGTTACCGAATTACCAAAAGCTTTATTGACATTATAATTAAATAATTCCAGTGTCCCATACAGATTAACATCTACATTTTCTGCGCCGCCCATAACCAGTGTTCCGGCGGCATCCTGTCCGATCTGGGCTGAACCGGAAACGGTTAAATTACCTATCAATGTCGCAGTTCCGGTGGTATTAACCTGGGAACCATGATTCATCGTAACATCCCCGGTCAGGGTAACAGCGCCGGCAGTTGAAGAAATAGCTGCCGCGCCAGCCAGGGTGGTGGTACCTGTTACACCTACTGTACCGCCGCCGGTGGTCAGGGTCGAACTACTACCCATATCCAGAAGACCACTGGTACTGAAATTCGCCCCATTGGTATTCAGTGAGGCAGAGGCGCCAAGTGTTGTGGCATCTGTTACTGTTACATCAGAAGCACTGGTGGTAAGTGAACCATTGACCGTCAGATCATTACCGACACTTATGGCATTACCGGCGGCAGACAAGGTTCCGCTGACAATTAAATTATTCGATATGGTTTTTCCGGCGACACCGCCAAGCGTAACTGTGCCGCTCTGAACGGTGACGTTCGGTACGGCTGCCGGCCACTCGACACCGGCAGTCTGGCCCGTCGTATAGGTCAATAAAGCCGAGCCGCCGTAAGCGAGTGACCCGCCACTGGTTGTAAATGAACCACTGCCCTTTGAGAAAGTGCCATCTACTGTGAGCGCACCGCCGGAAACATCAAATGTACCGCCACCGGTTTGGGTAAACGTACCACTTACGGTGCGCGAAGAACCCAACGTAAAAGTACCGGTCGAATTAACAGTGACATTTGTTGGATCATCTGAAGTTGATGATGGCCATTCCCCGCCAATTGTCCATGTAGCCTGATTCGTGGTATAAGAAAGAGTTGTCGTACCCGAGTATACAAGACTGGCACTATTGGCAAATGCAGTGGAACTCGAATTCGGTGCGAATGATAATTGATTTGTAATCGTATAGACAGCTGCCCCGGCATTACTTTCATCGAAAGTTAATGATCTGGCTGAGGTTGGCTGATGCGTTATTCTATAAAACGATGTATTAGCATCAATTAAAATTCTAAGATTCCGGTTACCTTTGAAAACAATCGTCGATGTTCCTGCGGTAAAAGTACCACCTGTTTTATTAAAGGCAGCAAAATTATTCGTAGCAGTATGATCGATGGTATAGGTAGCTGAACCGGCCTGAAAAGTGCCCGCACTCAGATTAAATTGAGTGGCGATATAAAATTCCATCGAAAGTGAATTGACAACAATCGCACCTGATGCATTGACATTGAAATTCTCAAAAGCAAGCTGTCCACCCGAGAAAGTTCCGCCAATGGTTTGAGTACCGCTGGTTCCGTTAAAGGTCAGGGTGGGGTAACCGCCACTTTGATCCCAGGTAGCGCCTGAATTGATGGTGAAATTACCACCGACATTTAATGAGGAGCCTGCACCCGTATCGTCAAGATCGCCATTGATAACAACAGCCCCGGCAACGGACAGTGTATTGGCATTCAAATCCAATTCTGTTCCAGCGCCGGCACCGATGGTCACTGAGCCGACTGAAGCAGCCGGTGACAAATTCAGAACCATATTAAACCCGGCTGGAATGACAACAATATCCGGACCGTTGGCAGACTGATTGGCCGGACTTTGACCAGGATAGGCATTTGATCCACCTCCACCATCTCTGGTTATTGTCCAATTTGCGCCGGTCGACCAGGTTCCGGAAGTGCTGGCGGTAAAAGTATCTTGTGCAGAAACAAAGCTGGAACATATAAATAATACTGTTATAGCCAGCCAAAACAATCCTTTGAAATTTCGGTAAGAATAAGGCATGCTGGTTCCTCCTTAAGGTATTTTCTCTGCTAAATTTATTTCTCTCTTAAAGTTCTCTCTCTGAATATGGCAATTATATTATAACAACCACGATCAAGCAAGTTTATGTTCTATATTTTTACAACTTTAAAGCCGCTTTAACCAAAATTTAACTCCGATTTACTCCGTTTATTAACGACAATTCTTTCAGATTTAACGAAACCGGTTCCGGAGAATATATTTCATTTAGTTTTTTACGGAGCGTACTTTCAGTTAATCCCCTGACCAGTTTGCCATTTTGGGCATAGGAAATCATCCCTGTTTCCTCAGAGACGATAATAATCACGGCATCTGTTTGCTCGGACAAACCCAGACCCGCCCGGTGCCGGGTGCCCAGTGCCAGGTCAATCTCCGGATTCTGTGAAAGCGGCAGTAAACACTGAGCCGCAACGATGATATCGTTTTGAATAATCATGGCGCCGTCATGCATCGGTGATCGGGGGTTAAATACAGAGCTGATCAGTTGTTTGGAAAGGTGAGCCTGCATTTTTATACCGGTTTCAATATAGGATTTAAGACTAACATCCCGTGCTATTACCAGTAAAACGCCAAAATTCTTTTTCGAGAGTTCGAGAAGCGAGGCCGTGATATCATCCAGAAAGCCGAGATCTCCGACCTGAACAAAGCGGCGGATCAGTCGGTTCTGACCAAGGAAGATCAACAATCGTCTCAATTCGGGTTGAAAAACGATGACAAAAGCAAGGACCCAGACTGTTTTCAAACTCGACATAATCCAGGACAGGGCGCTCATATTCAGCAGATCACCGATTACCGAAATCAATAAGATCAGCAGTAAGCCAACAAACATACGAACGGCAACACTGCCTTTCAGAAATTGATAAATTTCAAAGAAAATGGCTGTCACAATCAGAATATCAATCAGATCAATTATAGTTATGGGTAAGAAACCAATCTTAAAAAGCATTTGTCTTTACACTCGTTTTAGCAAAGTTGTTTCCTATTCGTCATTCCAGTGGAATTCTTAAGATTAATATTTACCGTTGTAAATAAGCCCTGCGAAAAAAAATCTCAGTGACATCAGTCACCGGTCTTAGTACCGCCCAAATTGCGCAGGGTTTTCAACAGATCGGCATTTTCCTTGATATCATGAACCCGCACAATATCTATGCCATTTCGGAAAGCAAGGGAGGTCGTCGCCAATGTACCGGCTAAACGCCCGGAAATATCCCGGCCCAGAAGCTGCCCGAAAAGAGATTTTCTGGAGGTGCCCAACAGTATCGGCCGATTGAATATTTTCAACCGCCGTGCCTTCTGAAGTATTTCCATATTATGATTCAGTTGTTTCCCAAAACCGATTCCCGGATCAAGCACGACCTGATTTATCCCTTTCCGGGCAAACAGTTGGAGACGTTGCGAGAAAAAATCCATTATCTCAGCCAGCACATTTTCATAAACCGGGTTGGCCTGCATGGTATCCGGTGTTCCAGACATGTGCATGGCTATGTAGGGACAACCTGCTTTGGCAACAACATCCAGCATAGCCGGATCAAGTATGCCGGCGGATATATCATTTACCATACCGGCACCGGCCGCCAGTGCAGCACCGGCTACTTCGCTCTTGTAAGTATCAATTGAAATAAATACTTCAGGAAATCGGGAGCTCAGTTCACTGATAACCGGGAGAACCCGATCCATTTCTTCCCGGGCGGAAATTCTTCGGGCGCCGGGACGACTCGATTCGCCGCCAATATCGATAATTTTTGCCCCGTCACAGATCATTTGGGCAGCCTGCTGAAGGGCGGCATCCACCGTTTGATACCTGCCGCCATCCGAAAATGAATCCGGGGTCAGGTTTAGGATGCCCATAATAACCGGCTTCTCCCGTAGATGCAGAATCTTATTGCCGAAAAATAATTGTTCAGTTGTTTCCGGTGTGCTCAAAACTTCCATCTTTAATTTTCTATCGGTATTCCACTCATTTGCATATTGTGCAATTTTTGCCCGGGTTTCTCAGTCACCCTTCCCAGGCGTTTAAACAATCGAAAGATTAAATAATAAACGGATTAAATGATTATTCAGAAATAAGCTCTGCCAAAACAAACACGACACAAACCATCTGATTTTCCGGGTTTACGGCTTCCCCGTGGCCTGCTGCAGGTTCTTCAGGCTGTCGGCCCGGAATTTTATCAGGTCTTCTTCCCTGGCGATTTCATCAAGAATCCTGCGGATGCCGTGCATGGCTTCTTTAGCATAGCGGTCATCATCACCGGTTTTGCGGCGCACCCGCTCTCTGAAATAAAATAAAGCGCTATCTCTTTGTCCGGTCTGTCTAAAGGTGATGCCCTTGAACAGATAGGATTCAAGATGATTTCCGAGACGGATCGCCGTTGAAAACCTGGTTAATGCCGAGTCAAATTTCTGCTGATAAAAACAGGTTGTACCGGCATTATAATGGGCATCGGCAGACTCGGGATACTCAAGCAGAATTTGCTTAAAAATCCGGTGCGCATCGGCAAAACGACCAATTTTGACAAAAATATCGGCCAGACGGGTTTTAATAACAGGGTCGGTTGGATAAAGCAAATTCAATTGTTCCAGAATCTCTAAGGCTTTTGTTGTACCAAATCCCTGCGGTGTTCCACTGCCCTGCTGGTAATAATCATTGGCCAAAGCAAGCAAGGCGGCATAATAACCGGGATCAAGTTTTACCGCTTTTTCCAGTGCTTCCCGCCGGGTGTTAAAACCCAGGTCTGCAAGCCGGTCAGGCAAAAATGAACTCAGCTCAAAATAAATCCGCGAATTCTCAGGATCCTCGGCCAAAGCCCGTTTAATAAGAACTTCCGCCTGGGTGAAATCATCCTGATACATGGCCATTTTGCCAAGAATTAAAGCCATCCCCGGTGTTTCCCGGCGCTCCCGGACATAGGGCAGCAATCGGTCTCGGATTGCTTTGAAATAGGGATTGGTCTGATGATCGGACAAAGTACTACCCGGTTTTATTCCGCTAAGCGCCTGCGCAAGATCAATCCGGGCCAGCAATTCATCCGCCTGCGGCGAAGCAACCAAACCAGGCAATTGTCTTGCTGAATCATACTGATATGCAGTTAAAGAAAGCTCAGCCGCAAGCAGTGTTTGATTTGCACCGCTTTCCGGAAATTTAGAGCTGCGGAAAATACCGGTCTGACGCTGAAGCTGATCCCAGAACGCAGAACTGTTATCAAGCGCCGCTACGGCAAGACGAACAGGCTCCGGGTTTTGTTGACGATAGATCAGAAGTGAATCCCCGGAGACGGTTTTCAACGGCAGCAGGATGATTTCCGCAGAAATCAAACGACCGTAGCGGAGATAACTTTGAATATCTTGTTCCTTCTGGCGGTTCCTGGCTTCAGCCAGCCACTGCCAGCGATAGGCGAGGTACCTTTTTTTAAGCAGGGCCCGGCCATTTCTGCTAAAGGCTTCAGCCAGGCTCCAGTCGTTTGTAGCCTGCGCCTGCCCATGGTCATTCCGCTCAAACAATGGTGTAAAAATAATTATTTTTTGTGGTAGTGGCTGCCGCACTATGGCCAGCAGAATAAAAACAAATAGTATCAAAAGACCGTTCAAGCGCAGACTATGACTTCTGAATTGACTATGGTCGAGCAGCCTGGATTTCAGGAAGAACCATAATCCAAGATTCAGGGCGGCAAAAAGGGCCAGGATCAAAGCAATTCTGCCGGGTGTCAGACCCAGCAGTATTTGTTCAAAAAAATCCATTTATTTTTCCTGAACAGAATCCGGAACGGATTCTTCAATTCCGGCTTCAGGTTGGGCAACTTCGGGTTCAACCACTTTTTCCGAGCCGTTTTGCGGTGAGGAAAAAGCCACATTTTCTATTTCCAGCCCCTTCATGATCCGCTCGATCTGTTCACCGTCGAGAATTTCATGGACCAGCAAGGCACCTGCCAGTTTGTGCAGCATATCAATATTTTCCGAAAGCAGACGCAGAGCGAGTTCTTCCGCGGTGCGGACAATGGAACTGATTTCAGCATCAATTTCCTGGGCCACTTTTTCGCTGTAGTCCCGGTGTTGGGATATCTCCCGGCCAAGGAATATCTCCTGATCCTTTTGTCCGAAAGCAATCGGACCCAGTTTTTCACTCATGCCCCATTCACAGACCATTTTCCGGGCCATTTCGGTAGCCCGTTCAATATCGTTGCCGGCGCCGGTGGTGTAACTGTTATAAACCAATTTTTCCGCTGCCCGGCCGCCAAGCAATTGAGCCAGCCGGCCTTCCAGATAATCCTTGGCATAGGTATGCTTTTCATCCAGAGGCAGGTAGGCCGTAACACCAAGAGCCCGGCCACGCGGGATAATGGTCACTTTGTGAACCGGATCGCTGCCGGGAATCATCCGGGCTACAAGCACATGGCCAGATTCGTGATAAGCCGTCGTTTTCTTTTCATCCTCGGTGATGAGCATCGATTTGCGTTCCATACCCATCATAATTTTATCCTTGGCCTCTTCGAAATCAGCCATGTCCACCTTCGACTTGTTTTTTCGGGCTGCTAAAAGTGCAGCTTCATTGACCAGGTTGGCCAGGTCAGCGCCCGATAAACCCGGAGTGCCTTTGGCCAGGGCCTGAATATTAACCGAATCACCCAGCGGAACTTTACGGGTGTGAACATTAAGAATACCTTCCCGGCCGCGCACATCGGGACGGTCAACAACAATCTGGCGGTCAAACCGGCCCGGCCGGAGCAAAGCGGAATCCAAAACATCCGGGCGGTTGGTGGCGGCGATCAGAATAACACCTTCCTGGGTATCAAAACCATCCATTTCGACCAGAAGCTGATTAAGAGTCTGCTCCCGCTCATCGTGACCGCCGCCCAGACCTGCCCCGCGGGAACGGCCGACGGCGTCAATTTCATCTATAAAAATGATACAGGGGGCGTGTTTCCGGCCGACTTCAAACAGATCACGAACCCGGCTGGCACCGACACCGACAAACATTTCGACAAAGTCGGCTCCACTCATACTGAAGAACGGTACACCGGCTTCTCCGGCTACGGCTTTGGCCAGTAAGGTTTTACCGGTTCCGGGAGGGCCAAGAAGCAGGGCGCCCTTGGGAATTTTCCCGCCAAGACGGGTGAACTTTTCAGGATCTTTCAGAAATTCGATTATTTCTTCCAGTTCAAGTTTGGCTTCATCGGCCCCAGCCACATCCTTAAAGGTGACCCGGGCTTTATCCTCGGTCAGCATGCGCGCCTTGCTTTTACCAAAGCTGAAAATACCGCGTGAGCCGCCTCCGTTACCACCTTGCATACGGCGGACAAAGTAAATCAACAAACCAAAAATAATGATCCACTGCAGGGAGTTGATCAGAACAATAGTCCACTCCTCGGAAGGCTCAACAAACCGGATCGGAATGTTGTTCTGGTTCCATTGCTCAACCACAGTATTGTCCAGATAAGGCAGAACCGTCCGCACATAACGCGAACTTTTGGATGACTTGGCCGAAGTTATCGTCTCTTCTTCCTTCAAAACGCCCTGGAAAATGTTTTCCTTCAGGGTGACTGTTCCGGAAATAAATTTACCATCTTCCAGCAGACGCTGGTAAACGCTGTAGTCAATCTCTATCTCATCCGGCCGCGAATCCGGCCAGAGAGAACTGAAGAATATGGCCAGCAGAAGAATCACGATCCAGGCTAAACCGGTTTTGGAAGCTTTTTTCCATTGGAAATCATCATTCTTTTTATTCCGCTCCCGGGGATCGGGATTTTGTTTCTCAGACATTGTATCGCTACCTCTTTCAATTTAGCTGATATAATAAATACCACGCAGGTTACGCTTTAGCTGTTCATCATCCAGTCCATAACCAACCACAAATTTATCTTCAATATCAAATCCCAGGTAATCAATTTTCACCTGGTAGACATTTTTTGACGGTTTGTTCAGGAGACTGGCAAATTTAAGAACTTTCGGGCGAAAAGCTTCAAGCATTTCTTTTAAAAAGACCAGTGAATTGCCGGAATCGACGATATCTTCAACCACGACCACTGCCCGGCCGCGAATATCGGCGCTGAGCGGTTTTAACACTTTAACATGGCCGGTTGATTCCCGCTGATTGCCATAGCTGGAAATACGGATAAAATCCATTTCCACGTCGATATCAATGTAACGGATAAGATCGGCCAGAAAGATAAATCCGCCATTCAAAACACCGATCAGAATAGGAATGTCTCCGGCCAGCTCCGTCGAAATAGCCTTACCAAGCTCTGCCAGACGGGACTGAATCTGATTTTCGGAGATCAGCAGGCGGTAATTTTCAGGCAGAAGACGAGCCTGGTTTTGTTCATGGTGCATATTCATTCTCCAATACGATCTGGTAACTGTGCCGGCATTCCGTGCCGATCCGGTATCGGTGGTCGAGGCGGTAACCGGCAATCCAGACAATTTGATTATCATTAACAATCAACGGGACATTTTCTTTTTCCAGCCGGCTCAGCCTTTGGTCAATAAAGAAGTCACTTATTTTTTTACCGCCCCGGCCGTTGAGTGGGTGAAAAACATCGCCGGCTTGCCAACCACGGATGTTCAGCGGAAAGATTAACCGGTCGCCGCAAATATACTCTATACATGGGTTTTTCGAAAAATGAATCGTATCCGGCGCAATTTCCCGCAAGCCGATTCGTTGCCCACGCCAGTTTACAGGCTGATCCGGCCACAACAGAGCCGTCCCCGGATCAGGACCCATGACCTTATAAACAGCTACAAAAGTCCGTTCCTTCTCAAAAATCACGGTTCTGCCAAAGGGTGAAAATTTTCGACCAACCTGGCTCTGCCCGATAAAAAGTTCCAGCGCCCGCTGCCCGGACGGCCGGAGTACAGGTTGATCAATCTGAAGTTTGCTGAGCACAAACCCAAGCACAAAACGCCTTCCGCTCTGCCCCAGCCCAGCCCAAAATTGCAGCGGAATCCGCCAGATATTATCCCGGCACTGAACTTCAGCCCTGAATTTTTCATCCAATACCTTATTAACAAATTCTACGTCAGCTTTAAGATGCTGCATCGTCCGCCTGAAATGGATCTGGCTGTCGGGAGCAAATATATCAGCCAGCAAGGGCAGAAGAACCCGGCGGATTTTATTACGCAGGATGGCTTCATCGGCATTGGTTTCATCAGAACAGAAAGGCGTTTTTTCCTGCGCCAGGAACTCTTCGATTTCAAGCCGGGAACAGGTCAGTAGCGGACGCAAAATCCGATCCCGTTTTGCCGGAATACCGCGCAGCGATTCCAGACCGGAGCTGTGAAACAGGTTGATCAACATGGTTTCAAGATCATCATTCAGGTGGTGCGCCGTGGCCAGGTACAATCCGGGATTGTTTTCCAGATGATTATGAAAAACCTGGTAACGGCGGCGGCGCAGATACGTTTCCGATTTGTTTTTAACATTGTGCAATTCAACCGTGGTCAGCGGAATCTGCCGGGCGGCACACCAGTCGGCTACAAAACGGGCATCATGCTCGGCGCCATCGCCCCGGACACCATGATGGATATGCAACGCCGATAACTGTATTCTGATTTTCAGTTCCGGAAACTGAAGAATTTGCAGCAGGGCCATCGAATCGGCTCCGCCGGATACAGCGACGCAGATGTTCAGCTCCGGGTGTTCAGGGAAATGAGTGAGAAAATAATTATTGATGTTTTGAAGAAGTGTGTTTTTCACCGAAAGGCCAAGTAAGAGTAGCGGTGCAGGGATTCGAACCCCGGACACGAGGATTATGATTCCTCTGCTCTAGCCGACTGAGCTACACCGCCATAAAAAACAAGTGGCTGCATAACAGCCACTTTAGTAGCGGGGGCAGGATTCGAACCTACGACCTTTGGGTTATGAGCCCAACGAGCTACCAGACTGCTCCACCCCGCGATCAATTGAGCCACGAATATAAGATCAGTCTCCAAACTTGTCAACCAATCCTTTGATTTTTTCCGCAAGAATTGTGTCATCTGACAGATGATCACTGATCTTTAAAATATGCAGGGGAAATTTTTTTAGCACAGGATGGTCTGCAAATACGTCCAGTTTTACAGCATCCTTCCCGGTACAGACTAAGGCCTGGCAGCCATCTCTTGCCGCCATTTTGCCGATTCTGGCCAGGTCTTTTTCTGAAAACCAGTGATGGTCGGGAAAAGATAAAGCAGTGTTGACCCGCAGCCCGACATCCCGCAATTGGTTAAAAAAAGCTGCCGGACGGGCAATGGCCGTAAATGCACAATAGGTAAATTGCTGCCAGGTTACCGGAAGCGAGCTAAAATAATCAGAAACGCCCTCCGTTTTACGGAGAATTTGCCCGGTCGGTAATCCACCGATCTGACCTTCGTGGAGTAAAATAAAATCCGCCCGGCGGATATTAAACCAGAATTCACGGAGCCGCCCGGCCGGTAATGGATAACGGGAAAGCCCTTGCGGGGGCCGCTTGAATAAGAGCAGGTCGAGATCGCGATGGACAGCCCGGTGCTGGAAGGCGTCATCCAGAATAACCAGGTCGGGCCGGAAATCCCGTTCCAGAATTTTCAAAGCTGTAGTCCGCTTTTCCGAAACCATGACAATCGCTCCGGGCAGAGTGCGGGCTGCCAGCATGGCTTCATCCCCGGCCGTGTACACATCGCTCAGAATCTTCTGCCCATCGGAAACCAGCCGATAGCCTCTGCTTTTACGTCCATAGCCCCGGCTGACAATGGCCACCCGCAGTTTTTGCTGCAAAAGCCGCCCGGCCAGAAAAATAGTAAATGGAGTTTTTCCAGTACCGCCTGCTTCAATATTCCCTACTGAAATAACCGGGAACGGGGCACGGTAAATTTTAAAAATTCCACGGTCATAAAAGATGTTGCGGATTTCCATGATCAGGCCGTAAAGCAGCCCGAATGGCAGAAGAAGAAATCGCATAAGCAGCAGAATAAATTTCTTCATCGCCGCAGAACCATTCGGAAATCCTGCCGGCGAACCAGACGGAACAGGAAGAAATATGAAAAGGACAGCGGAATCAGTATCAGTTTTGCCAGAAAACCAAGCGGTATAAAATACCAGACAAGAAGCATCAGCGTAAGGTAAATCAGAAGTAAGAGTAATTTAGAATATTCATAGGGCACCGGGTAAAAACGGTGGTTGGCCCAACCGATGGAGAAAGCCAGAACCATGTAACTGAACAAAGTGGCAAAGGCTGCACCCATCATACCAAAACGGGGCATCAGATACAGGTTGCTCAGCACATTGACCACAGCGCCAAGCCCGGTAAATACAATCATCCACTGTGATTTTTTCTCGATGTAAATCCCGACCATGAAATTCACATACCAGCCGTAGAACAGGTAGGAGGTCAGAATAATGGGAATAATAGAAACCCCCGGCCAGTATTTGGCACCAATCAGGGTACGGTTCCCCGGCAGGGGGATTTTCTGTATTTCAGCGGAAAACATCCCGGCACTCACAATAATAATAACCGCAACCAAAGTAAAAAGTGTCAGCACTTTACTGTAAATCCGCTTTGCTTCCGGTTCGCCGGCCACCTTCAGAAAAAAAGGCATCCAGGCCGTGCGGAAGGCGGTCACCAGCAGCAACAGCAGCGAACCGAATTTATAATTGGCTCCGTACATGCCCACCGTATCCATGTCGAGCAGCCAGCTCATCAGATATTTATCGCTGACTTCGATAACCAGGTAAGCCAAACCATTGGGCAGCATCGGTAAACCAAATTTGAGCAAGTCAATCAGTCCGGCCTTTGAGAATTTTCCTTTCAGCCAGTTAAACTGCAATGGCCACAAAGCAACCCAGTTTATTGCAGCCGCACTAAGGTTGGCATAGAGAATTCCCTTCACCCCCTGATGCAGGTAAAGCACAAAAAACACGTTCAGAACCAGTTCAAGCCCAAACCGGGCCACGCGAAATGCGGTGTATTGAACCGCCTTTTCCTCAGCCCGCAGCAGAATAAAGGGCAGATTGGTCATGGTATCAAAAAACAGAATGCCGGCGGAGACTTTGATAAAAAAGCTGTATTCCGGATCGCCAAACAAAAGAACGGCCAACCTCGGCGCAGACAGATAAACGATAACTGAAACAAGGAAAGAATTTACCAACAGAGCAGTGAAGGCGGTTTTGTACAAATCTTTTCGCTCGTGCCGGCCAAGAAAAAGAAAGCGCATCAGCGCTGTATCGAGTCCATACAGATAGACCACATTCATAAAGGCGATAAAGGTATAAATAAGCACATACCGGCCAAAGGAAGAAGTGCTTTCAATATAGCGGGCATCGGTATAGAAGGGCAGCATGACAAATCCAAGCGCCCGCTGCAGAAAGGTGCTGAAGGTATAAATCGCTGAATTGCGGGTCAGGTTTTTCAGGTGGGCGATGATCGACAAAGCTAAACCTGCCTGCCATCTTTAAGCTGATGGGCAACAGCCTGAATACCAAGAATATAGCTGTAAATGCCGAATCCGCTGACCGAACCAAGGCAAACCGGAGCAATCACCGACTGCCGGCGGAATTCTTCCCGGTTATGAACATTACTGATATGCACTTCAACCACCGGAACAGCAATAGACTCGATAGCATCCCGAATGGCGTAGGAATAATGGGTTAAGGCACCGGCATTCAGAACAACACCGTCGTATTTTCCCCGGGCGGCATGAAGCTGATCGATGATTTCACCCTCATGATTGCTTTGGAAAAAAGAGATTTCGATTTTTTTAAAATATTCGCTGATGTACTTCTGAAGTTCGGGCAGACCGGTCAGACCGTAGACCTCCGGTTTGCGTTCACCAAGCAGATTCAGATTTGGCCCCTGCAAAACAAGTATTTTCATAATCAATCCTTTAACCTTTTTATACCGATTATCTTCGTAAACCTTGAAACTCTAAGCCACCAGGACACCGATACCATCGAGAGTAATTAGTAATTAGTAATTAGTAGTTGAAAAACCCCCGGAGTACTGTCATCCCATCTGAACGGGACAGGTTTGCGAGCGTGGCAATCCCGATTTCTGAGATTTCCTGTCGTGGCTAAAGACGTTACACGCAACGTCCCTACGGTCTTATTTTATATCCTGTTATCCTGTCAAAATTCTTTGTCCACGAATGACCCGACAGAGCCGGGCACAGCACGGATTTTCACGGATTAGAACCAAAGAAAAAATTAACCACTGCGAACACAGAAAAAACCATGGATGAATTTGTCTTTCTTCTTCCTTCTTATTTCTTATTTTTTATTCTCTATCTTCAAAATTAACCCATCCCAGGCCAGGGCACAACGCTCCGGCAGAAGCGCCGAATGCCGCTGGTGATCAATTTTGTGATTCATATGGGTAAACCAGGTTTGCCCGGCACCAATCTTTTGCGCCTCCCTGATTGCCTGGGATAAAGAAAAATGAGTCGGATGCGGTTCTTCACGCAGCGCGTCAAGCACCAGCACTTCGAGATTCTGCAACAGAGCATAGCTGCTTTGCGGGATGGCGCTGACATCGGTGCAGTAAGCAAAATTCCCGATGCGGTAGCCCAAAATCTCCATTTTGCCATGCCACAGCGGAATTGGGATTATTTCGGTGCCATTCACCCTGAAAGGTTTATCAACGATATTGGAAATCAGATTTGGCACACCGTTTTGAAATGCCGGAAGATCGAAAGCATAGCCGAATGCCTGCCGAAGCCTGTGTATGGTTGATGAACTGCCATAAACCGGTATCGGCTGGTGCTGCAGATGATTGAACCGGCGCAGATCATCCATGCCATAGATATGGTCGGCATGGGCATGGGTGTACAAAACCGCATCGATTCGCGGCATGGGGTCGCGCAGTAATTGCTGACGCAGATCCATCGATGTATCTATGAGCAGATATTGACCATCCACCTCAATTTTAATGGACGGCCGCAGACGCTTATTGCAGGGATCATCCGACAGGCAAACCTGACAGCCGCAGTTGATTACCGGAATACCGCCGGAAGTGCCGGTACCCAGAAAACTGATTTTCATGTTCAGCGACCCAGCACAATTTGCCAGGCCGTTTCCAGACGACGGACTTCAGCCTGATTCTCAAGGTAAAAATGGCCCGGGCGATCTGAAAGTACCAGCCGGATTTGTCCGTCTTTAACTTTTTTATCAAGCGTCATCCGTTCGATCAGGCGTTTTATCTCAAGCCGGGATTTATCATAGCTGATTGGGATGCGGTTGAGCAGGTCCAACCCGCGTTGGAAATCGGCCGAGGTCAGAGTTCCGGCTTCGGCGGCATAGCTCAGAGCGCATTTCATACCAAGAATTACCGCCTCGCCATGTTTTAATTCACCGAATTTATATTCCGCTTCGAGGGCATGGGCAAAGGTGTGACCAAAATTGAGCACCATACGCAGCCCGGCTTCCTTTTCATCCTCAGCTACAACTCTGGCCTTTTCAGCGGCGGAATATGTGATCAGATGGCCGAGCACATCCGGGTCACGGCGCAGGGCTGCCTCGAGATTTTCTTCGAGATAAGTAAACAGTTCAGAATTCAGAATAAATCCGTATTTCAGCACTTCGCCCAGACCACAGCGGATTTCAGCATCGGGCAGGGTAGCCAGAAACTGGCTGTCGGCCAGCACAAATTCGGGTTGTTTAAAAGCGCCGATCAGGTTTTTGCCAAGCGGGTGGTTAATGCCGACTTTGCCGCCGATACTGCTGTCAACCTGGGCCAGCAGCGTGGTTGGAATCTGCACAAAGGCAATACCGCGCAGATAAGTTGCCGCTACAAATCCGGCCAGATCACCGATTACGCCGCCGCCGAAGGCTAAAATGGCCGCACTGCGTTCAAATTTTTCCTCGAGCAGCCAGGTATAAAGGTGCTCGGTTTGTTCCAGCGATTTGGCGCCTTCACCGTCCGGAACATAAAGCACCTGCACATCCGCCCCGGGCGGCAGAGCTGCACGCAGAATTTTTTCATACAGGCGAAAGATGTGCTTGCTGGTGATAATAGCGATCTGGCGGGTTAATTTTTTTTCGGCCAGTTTTTCAGCCAGATTGCTGATGATATTAGAGCCTGTGTAGATGGGGTATGGGGCGTGATCAATTTCAACCGGTATGGTATTCATATTACTTCCAGATTTTTTGACATTGGGTGATGATTTCCCGGGCCAGGCTTTCACTGTCCATGGCATCGCGATCGACAATGATATGGGCCTGTTCGTAAATTTCCCGGCGCGACCCGAGCAGGGTTGTGATTTTCTGCAAAAGTCGTTGCTCAAAATCAGGCCCTTCGGGAATATCGAGCAAGGGCCGTTTGCGGTTATGACTGATGCGGGGCAAAATATTTTCGGGCGTACTTTTTATATAGACGACTACGCCGGCGGCATAAACTTCACGGCGCAGTTCCGGGTCGAGCAGAGCCCCGCCGCCCAGTGAAATAACCGCCGGATGGCCGTGAAGCAATTCCCGGATGATCGATTTTTCAACAGTCCGGAAGCGGGCTTCCCCGTCCTGATCGAAAATATCGCGCACTGACCGGCCTTCGGCTTCTTCGATCAGACGGTCGGTATCAAAAACCTGGACGATGAATTTGCGGGCAATAAGCGGGGCAACCTTGCTTTTACCGGCGCCCATAAAACCGCTCAGGAAAATATGCTGTTTCATTTAGAAATCTTTATTGGTTTTTAATGCAGGATAACCAAGATTCAAAGCCTTCAGTCGGGCCATTAATTCCCACACCAGGATACAAGATGCACAAAATCCCTATTCTTCCCTTCGTGATCTCCGTGGCTTTGTGTGCACTTTTTAGTCCGTCCAGCCCTGGTATTTATGGCTCCGGCTGAGAAAGGTTAACGGGTTTCACTTCCGACCGGCTGTCCATTTTCTCAGGAACAGCGGCCGATGCTCAACGCAGGGTCCGAATTGCTCCAGTGCCGCAAAGTGACCGGCAGTGGCATAACCCTTATGCTGTTCAAACCCATAACCCGGGTATTGTTCAGCCAACCCGCACATCAGCCGGTCGCGGGTTACCTTGGCCACAATCGAAGCTGCCGCAATACACGCCGAACGGCCATCGCCTTTGATCAGCGCCTCGCCTGGCGCTTTATTTTGATCATGCCGGCTGAACCCGGGGAAATCGCGGCCATCAACCAGCACATAATCCGGCCAGATTACCAGATCATCCACCGCCCGGCGCATGGCCAGAAAAGTAGCCTGCAGAATATTCAGATCATCGATTTCGGCGGTTGATGCCTGACCACGCCCAACGGCAATTGCTGCACTCAGAATGTGAGAGTACAAATATTCCCGCTGCCGGGCGGACAATTTTTTTGAATCTTCAAGCCCGGGTATCGGCCGGGCCGGATTGAGAACTACGGCCGCGGCAACAACCGGTCCGGCCAGCGGTCCGCGTCCGGCCTCATCAACGCCGCATAAATTTGTAAAGCCTCGTGCATAATAAACAGGGTCAATATTCTCCATCATGGCTGCAAGTTAGGCCAGCTTGTGTTTGGGTTCAATAGCGGAAATTTTATACAGTTAAGTTTGAATGGTTGAACAAATAAAGATAAAAACCGAAGTGGAAGAAAATTATTTTTTAAAAAACCCTGAGAGACGTGTTATCCAGCGCCGCCAGAAGGGTTGATCCGCTTCCAGAAAATCCCTGAAAATAGCGGCCAGCTCCGGAGTGCGCAGGTAACCATATATCTTATGGGTATTCCTCACCCCGGCATAATGATAGTCGTTCACGACCTGAAGATCTTTGACGCCAACGCCCAGGCCATTGGAAAGGTAATCATCAGCCAGGCTGTAATTGATGGCTACTTTATCATCAAGATCGGACATATTGTACCAGGCCTGACGGATATTTTCCGGAACGGTAAGGTGAATATTTTTTTCTTCTTTCTGTCCGGAGAATTGCTGCCGGATAAAGGGCAGACCGAGCGGGGAACCAACGGTGACCAGGATTTCGATATTAAGATCTTTTTCAAGGAGTTTGAGAACATCATAGCTGATTATGCTGCCCATGGAATGACCCAGCAGAATGATCCGCCGCTTGCGGAAACGGATCAGAATATCGGTCAAACGTTTGTGGATCTGATTGCGGACATGATTTTCATTGTCTCTATTGAGGGGATTGAAATAGGCATGAAGGTCAGGAAAACGCTTTTTTGTTACTTTATCGACCAGCCAATCGAGAGGCAAAACCTTATACCATTTTGTAAAAACCAGATCGGTAGACCGTTCAATAAAATCCAACCGGTTTTTTTTACCAGCAACCTTTACCGGGGCCGGCCGGCCGTGCTGCAAACGATAATAAGGCTCACTCAGTATATAGGGTGAATCCGGATTGGTTTCATCCGGATCGAGCGGTTTGGGATACATAATATCGGCCCAGTAAACCAGGTGAAATTGAATTTTCCCCGGGTCATAGCCAATCCGCTGCAAACCCTCCTCTATGGACTGCTGCCACCATGTTTGGAGCAAATTGTGAGGCGGTTTGTTGGACAAACCATGAATACCGATGATAACCGGCCGGCGTTTATTAAAAAATTTAAACATGCCATAAAATAAGGACGCGCAATGAAAAATCACAGAGCAAACAGGGAAAAAGAGAAAATAAGAATGAAGAAGGAAGAAAAGAACAAAGCCGTCCCTTTTTTCTACATGCTCCCCGCGTCTTAGTGGTAAATTTCTTCTCTGGTTTTAATCTGTGAAAACCCGTGCTGTGCCCGGCTCTGTCGGGTTATTCGTGGATAGATTTTTAACACAGAGTTAGCAGGAAACGGCCGAATTTGGAATTCGGAATTGAAGAACCTACTATGCTTGTCATCCCGCCGGAGCGGGACAAGTCTTCGAACGATCCCGCCTGGGCGGGA
>DYOS01000053.1:0-3045 GCA_020720405.1 Caldithrix sp.
GTGCCCGGCTCTGTCGGGTAATTCGTGGACAAAGGATTTTGGGTTCTTCAATTCCTTCTTCCATTTTATTTAGAATCATTTTCCATTTTTCCTTATTATCCGGGCTGAACATAAAACAGGACTTCTTCCATGGCGCACACCATTATCGGCATGGCCGGTCATATCGATCACGGCAAAACCAGTCTGATCAAAGCCCTGACCGGAATTGAAACTGATCAGTTAAAGGAAGAGAAGAAACGCGGTATAACTATCGATCTTGGCTTTGCCTACTGGCAGGACCATATCACCATTATCGATGTGCCCGGCCATGAACGGTTTATTCATAATATGGTTTCCGGGGTTCATACCGTTGACTTTTTTATTCTGGTCATTGCCGCTGACGATGGTGTGATGCCGCAGACCGCAGAGCATCTTTCCATCCTGAATTTCTTCGGCATTCAACAGGGATTGGTGGTTATCAATAAAGCAGACCTGGTTGAAGCGGACTGGCTCCGGCTGGTGCGCAGCGATATCGAAGACTTCCTTGACCGCCGCGGCTTCCTGGATTTACCGATATTTGAAGTTTCAGCAATTACCGGACAGGGCATAGAGCCGCTGCGTGATTTTCTGCTGGACATGAGCCGCAAAGTGAGGAGAAAAAGGGAAGACCGGCCGTTCCGTCTGAATATCGACCGCAGCTTTCTGGTTGGCGGGATCGGTCTGGTAGTAACCGGTACCATCCTATCGGGAAAAGTAAATGTCGGACAGGAGGTTGAGCTGCTACCCGTAAAAAAGAATCTGAAAGTTAAGAGTCTGCAATTGCACCGCCATTCGGTTGAATCGGCTGGTTCGGGAGATCGCATCGCTATTAATCTGAGCGGCGCTCAAAAAATAGATGTCAGCCGCGGCATGGTGCTCACTGAATTCAATTCGCTTGAGCCTGGTAAAACCTTATTGGCCCGGATTCAGATTATGCCGGAGACGCCATTCAAACTAAAACAGCACCGCCGGGTTTGGGTCCATCTTGGCACAACCGTCGGCCAGGCTAAGCTGACCGCCTTTGAAAATATTGATTTTTTTGAACCGGGGAAAACCTATTTCTGCCGTCTCTATTTTGCTGAACAAATAACCGCTGCACCCGGTGATCCGTTGATCATTCGCACCATTTCTCCCGTTCACACTTTTGGCGGGGGCCATGTGCTGGAAATTCACCCGCCGCTGATCCGCCGCAATAAAGACAATTGGCCAAAAGATCTGGAAATTCTGAATTCGGGGGATATTGCTCTAATCATACTGCGCCGGGTGGAAAATCAGGGTTTCCGGTTTTGCACAGCGGATGACATCGGCCGTTGGCTTTTTTATTCCGTCAGCCAGATTGAGCCCATTCTTTCTGCCCTGGAAAAGAAAAAAAGAATAATTCTGGAAACAAAGGATAATTCGGTTGTGGTTGCTGCGGTCAGCCGCCTTGAGGAACTGATCGGCCGGATCGAAATGTTCTGTCAGAACTATCTACAAAAAACTCCGGGCGCGCCCGGAGTTCGGTCGAACCAGATCCAGGCCGGTTTGAAAACGGTGGAGTTAAGTGAAAAATTTTTACTACGGGCTTTAAACCGGGCTGTCGCCGCCGGAAAATTGCAAAAACAGGATGAGCTTTACCTGCCGGCCGGAACCGATCGGAGCAGTTGGGATGACTTACCCCTGCGGATTAGCCGGATCTATCAGCAAGCCCGCTTTTCACCGCCGGATAGTGTTGAAGTAAGCCGCCTGCTTAATCTGCCAGAAAAGGAAATCAAGCGAGTCTCTGCTGAGATGGTTCGCAATAAAAAACTGCTATCGGTCAATGGTCAATTTTACCTGTCCACTGAAATTTTTCCGGAACTCCTGAATTTTCTGAACCAACATTTCACCGAACATGAGCTTTTGGCCATCACCCATATAAAAGATTTTACCGGAGCCAGTCGGAAATATCTGATTCCAATAATGGAATTTCTGGATAAAAGCGGATATACAACCCGGGTTGGGGAGGATAGGAAAAAAGGTCTCAGGGAATTTACGGTAACCTGACCAATAGTGCCGTTGAATTATGATCCGGGAGCGGATATATAGATTTAACCAGATTAGGATAAATGTGAAGCAGGGAATAGAAAAATTTCCAACCATCAAATTAGCATGTTTGCCAACACCTCTCGAACCGGCCAAAGGATTAGCCGCGGCCATCGGTTTGGCAGAGTTATTTATCAAAAGGGATGATCTGACCGGTTTGGCTGGCGGGGGCAATAAAGCCCGCAAACTCGAATTTGACTTCGCAGCAATTGTTTCCGGCGGATATGATACCGTCATAACCGCCGGCGGAATTCAATCCAATCATGCCCGGATGACGGCTGCCGCAGCCTGCAAACTTGGGCTTAAGGTTAAACTTGTTTTGGGTGGTCCCGATTTTGACCGGCCGCGGGGCAATCTTCTGCTCGACCAGATGCTTGGTGCTGAAATCCGTTACCTTGTTGATGATGATGCCAATCGAAGTCTGGAACAGGAAATGGAAAAATGGGCAGGTGAGCTGAGAGCCGATGGTAAAAATCCCTGCCTTCTGCCGATAGGCGGAAGTACGGCTCTCGGCGCACTCGGCTATGTTCAGGCCATGCAGGAACTGGCCGGACAGTTAAAGGAAAGCAGGGTTCAGATTGTGGTCGGTGTCGGTTCCTGTGGTACCCTGGCCGGGATTTTACACGGCGCTGCTTTGTATCTGCCCGCAGCCCGGGTTATCGGGATCAGTGTTTCCCGGAGCGGAAAGGAAATCCGGGAACGCAGTATGGAATTACTCAGGGAAATCGCTGACCTGACCGGATTTGATGCCAGTTCTTCACTGAAAATTGAATGTTATGATGATTATCATCAGACCTATGGCGTCCCAACTCTGGCCGGGGAAGAGGCTATTCGGCTTGCCGCCGGGAAAGAAGGGCTTCTCCTCGATCCCATTTATACCGCAAAGGTTATGGCGGGTTTGATTGATCTGACCGGGAAGAATATCATTGAAAGAAACATACCGGTTGTTTTTATGCACACCGG
>DYOS01000053.1:3145-18223 GCA_020720405.1 Caldithrix sp.
TGACCGGGAAGAATATCATTGAAAGAAACATACCGGTTGTTTTTATGCACACCGGGGGTTTTCCAATTATTTTTGCTGAGCAATCTGAAATGAGCAGTAAAACAAAACTGGCCAAAATTTACCGGACAGAAAAACCATGAAAAAACAATTTATACTTTTCCTTCTCCCGATTTTTGTTTTTGCCCATCATTTAAATGCCCAGGATTCCCTGCGCTTCGACCAGCAAGCGATAAATGAGATCATTTCATTGTTTGCTGATCCAGACCCGTTCGCCAGCGGTATAGCAATCGATCAGATTGTTCAGATTGGTAGCGAAGCTGCTCCGTACCTGATTAATTCAATTTTTGATCAGAACGAGGCCATTCGGACAGGTTCGGCCATTGCCCTTTATAAAATTTTACCTCCGGCGTCCCTGGTTGTACCGGTACTGATCCGGGCTTTGCAGGATTCAAGCGCCGATGTCCGCTGGACTTGTACTCTGGCCCTTTCCCGATATGAAAAAGATGCTCGGGCCGCGGTACCGGCCTTACAAACACTGCTCAGCGACAGCGATCCTGATATCCGTTGGGCAGCATACATTGCCCTGCTGAAAATTGATAAAACCGCCCTGCAACTTGAGCATGATCAAAGAGATATTCTTTATGAAGTTGATACCCTGACCCCGGCCCTGATGACCGAATACCAAGTGCCTGGCGTGGCGATAACCCTGATCAGGGATCATAAAATCGTCGCCTCACGCTATTTTGGAGTTGCCGATGCTGCAGACGGGACAAAGGTTGACCGTCTGACTGTTTTCGAAGTCTGCTCAATGAGCAAACCGGTTTTTGCCTTCCTGGCTTTGGACTTAATTGATCAGGGGAAACTAAGTCTTGACCAGCCGCTCTCCGAAATATTACCGGAAACCTTTATTGCTGAACATGCGGAATACGCCGCGGAAATAACCGCCAGGATGGTTTTAAGCCATACCAGCGGTTTGCCCAACTGGCGAAAATCAGGTGAAGAACGTGATTCTCCACTCCCGGTTTATTTTAAGCCCGGGACAAAATTTAACTATTCCGGTGAAGGTATTTTTTATCTCCAGCGTGTGGTTGAAAAAATAACCGGTCTCTCACTGCCGGAATATGCCGGCAAAACCTTATTCGACCGGCTTGGCTTCAGCGCCACGGGATTTGTCTGGTCTGAGCAAATCGGGCAGACTTTGGCTGCAGGACATGACGAACAGGGGACACCAAAAAAGCGTATGCGCTACAATACTGCCAATGCTGCCTATACTTTGTATTCCACATCAGAAGAATATGCCAGGTTTATTCTGGAGGTCATGAATACGGTCGATCTGCATCGGCAGGAAGGAAGAACGGTTTTTGGTCAGGAAATGGCCACTCACCAGGTTCGGGTCGAGACCAGGGAAACCATAAACCGGCCGGGGAAAAATCTGGGTTTGCAGGCATACCGGGGCTTGGGCTGGGCTATCGATTCAACCATAAGCGGTGATATACTTTACCACAGCGGATCTAATCAGACTGGTTTCCGCTGTTACTCACAATTCGATCTTGAATCAGGCTCTGGTTTGGTCATACTGACCAATGGAGATAATGGCAATAAGCTATGGCCGGCGCTGATTGAAAAAATCGGCGATATCTAACTTCATGAATCAAACGTAGCCGGCTTGCCGAAAAGTGAAATCTGGTTTTGTGATTATTAAAACAGAAATCCATTATCTCACTGCGGTAGATTGAATCTTAAAAATTTATCAATCCGGAAAGGAATCAGGATGGAAATAAAAGTTTTGAGTATCGAGAAACCCGATAATATGAATTTTATTCTCGGCCAATCACATTTTATTAAAACCGTGGAAGATATCCATGAAGCCATCATCACCACGGCGCCGCATTTAAAATTCGGCCTGGCCTTTAGTGAAGCCTCCGGCGATGCCCTGATCCGCACCAGCGGAAATGATCCGGCGCTGATTGATCTGGCCCGCAAAAACGCACTAAATCTGCAGGCCGGTCATTCCTTTATCCTGTTTATGGAAAACGGCTTCCCGATCAATATTTTAAAAACGATTCAGAATGTACCGGAAGTTGTCCGTGTTTTTTGCGCCACTGCTAATCCAACCCAGGTTATTCTTGCCGAAACCGGGCAGGGCTGCGGCATCCTGGGTGTAATCGATGGTGAAAAACCAAAAGGCGTGGAAACAGAAGCCGACATCGCCAAACGAAAATCATTCCTGAGGATGATTGGGTACAAATTCTGATGGCTGCCACCTTACAGGATCTATTCGATCATTTTCTGATGTCCAAACCGAGCCGCGGAAAAATCCGCTCGGCCAGTCATACCCTGATTCATATCTGCCGCTCTCTGGATGCAGACAGTCCCGAGGATATTGAAGTCGAAAGGTGCCGGCAGATTCCGGAAGCCATTGAAAAATACAATGGCCGGGAAAAAAATAAAGCAACCCAGGAAAAGAGTACCCTTGTGGAGATGATTGGTGCTTACGGACCGCGTGACGGCTGGGAAAATTTATTTGAAATCTTTATCAATGATCCGGATGAAAATTTCCGGCAATACTCTTTACAGACGCTCGATTCCTGCATCGATCATCATCCTGGGCTGGTTCAAAATTACATTAAACGTTTTATTTTCGGGGCGGATGAATTAATGCAGGCGGTTTCCATAAAGCTGTCGATCAATTTCTACTGCCGCAATATGGATGCTGATTTTTTTGCCGGTCTGGCCGAAGAACTGGTAAAAACAGATCCCGAAATCCAGACCGCCTTTCGGGAAACTTTGCTCTATCATCTGGAAAAAACCGATGAAAAATGTCGGGAAAACATCAGGATTTTACGTGACTTATTTTTATAGGGATAAGTTAATTTTATTATTCATATTGCTGGTGGGAGTTACCATCCTGAATAGTTGTCGCTCGGCACAAGAAAGCAGAAAACGTGAAATTTTTCAGGAAGCAGCCATGAAAAATTACAGTATGGCCCTGCAAGCCAAAAAGAACAACCAACCGGACTCTGCTCTGGCATTGATAAAAAGGGCCATAAAAATAAAACCCTATATCTCTGGTTTTTATGAAACACAAGCAGAAATATACCTGCATCTCGACAGCCTAAGTCAGGCCATAACATCCTATCATTCAGCCCTGAGCTATCGTTCAAACAATGTTCCGGTGTTATTGCAGTTAAGCACATTGTACCTGCAAAAGAAAGACCTGGCCACTGCTTTTTCACTCGTCAGCCGGGCTATTTCACAGGACGGAGGAGATACGGATCTGTATCTTTTTGCTGCGGCTATCCGCTTACAGGAAGAAAAACCCGATGCTGCTGCCCGCCTTTTAACCCATTATGAAAAACTCGTTTCGCCTGCCGGGGGTAATTATTTTCTGGTTTTGTCCGGTGTCATACATAACCGGTTTAAGGAGTGGCCTCAGGCTGTTTCCAGGTTCAAAAAAGTTAAGGACTGGGCGGTTCAGGAAAATGTTTTTTTGATCGAGTATATTTATGCTTTAGTAAGATCCGGTCAGACCGAAATTGCATACCGGATTCTTCAGCAGAATAAACAAAAATTATCAGCCGGAGAATTCTGGCTGGGCCGGGCGATTTATTATTATGGCTTGAACATGCCTGAAGAAGCCGGAAAAAATCTGAATGAGGCGCTAAAGGTTGGCTGTAACACGGCTTTTATCACCTACTTTCTGGAAATGCACCAAACCGATTTTCCCGGAATGATAACCGAAAAGAAATGTCAACAGTATGAATATATTCTGAAGCCCCCTTATGCTGACTGAAATCGACCCAAAAATTTTAAAGCCCATCGAAAATGGCCGTCGGCAATGGTTCCAGGACAGGGATGAGAATCTCGAAGTTATTCTGGTCATCCGCCAGGATGGTTTGTTTATCCTTCAGGTTAAAATGCTTTGCCGTGGCAAGACATGGGGTTGACTGAACGCCTTTTATTACTGCCATATTAATTTGTGCATTGAGATAAGGGTCTTCTCCGCCGCTTTCAGGAGTTCTGCCGTTGCGAGGATCGCGCGTTAGATCTATTGCCGGTCCAAGCATTTGATGTTTACCTTTTGCACGGAACTCCTCTCCCATTGCCTTTCCCACTTGCTCAGCCAATTCAACATCCCAGGTTGCGGCCATGGCAATCCCCACGGGAAAGGAAGTTGCCAAACCATCACGAACGCCGTGCGGACCGTCAGACATGACAAATCCTGGAATACCCAATCGCAGGTTGCCCGCCGTATTCATGCTAGCTTCTTTGTGCAACTGTTGTATTTTCTCCGCCGTTGTCATTTGATGAAGAAGGCTGTCGATTCGCTGTTCAACGGTCTGCGCACTGCTTCCTGATTGAAAGAGAAAAAATAGCAATAAAAAAACCAGGATAGCATTTTTTCTTACGATGTTATAAACGTCTTTCATTCTTTCAACTTCTTTTATTAATAATGGGTGTTCAAACTGATTGAAATAACAAATATAAAATCAAATAGATCAAACAGAATATTTTTTTGCCTGGTATTAATCACGACCAGGGGCTGTATCAAAAGTCTTATTGCAATATATTTAGTCCAATTTGTAGTAGCGAATTTATTCGCTCTATACAATAGCTGGCATTCGACGAATAAATTCGACACTACAAGTTAATTTTTAATACAGCCCCGGTCGTTGTTTGAACACCCTTTAATATACCTTACTTCATCAAAACCATTTTCATGGTTTTAGTGAATTTTCCGACTTCCATCTTATACAGATAAATTCCTGATGGCAGGTCGCCGGCTTTTAAATCGACGGTATAGCTGCCAGTTGTTTTATATTCGTTCAATAAAGCTCTTACTTTCTGACCCAGGGTGTTATACAGCTCAATTTTCACCTGTCCTGCCTGTGGTAGCGCATAACTAATCGTCGTCGTTGGATTAAATGGGTTAGGATAGTTCTGGGACAAGAAATAGGATGCAACTAACACTGGTTCAGCGCTTTGCCCGACGGCAGTAACGTGAGTGGTATCGCCAATCCAGGTGTACGCCCATTCGAGTGGATTCTTCCCGGCTTGATCGGTGTTATTTCGCGACCAGGCCAGATTGCCTTCCCATCCGGAACCATCATTGTCATGAAAATAAAAATCAAGCGGTATCCGCATTCCATTCACCGGGTTGATTTTGACGTCATCACCAAAGGCCAGAGTATCCAGTGGAATTTTCGCCTCAATCACGTAATCCCGATCATTAAGCGTTTCAAAATGATAATTCGGATGCTCGACAGAATAAATGATTTGCTCATTATTATAGCCGTTGGTCACATTATCTTTCAGGAAGAGCAGGAAATAATCGGGTTCCGCGCCGCGTTCAATCGAAGTATGCCTCTTCCCGCGCCAATTGTACAAGCCAATGAACAATTCCAGCGCATCCATTTCCCAATAATAACCCGTTGGATCGTAGAAGTAGGCATCATCCACCACATCGATGGCAACATACAGATAGTTTTTATCGATGGCCAGATAGGCGGTCGCTTTTAAATCCAAACTGTCTGTCACCCAACCGACGGCGACATGACTCTTTTCAGGGGTGATTACCCAGGGTTTAATACCGCTTTGATCCCACTCCGATAAATCTCCATCGGCGGTAAAATTAGCCGGCGGATTGAGTGAAATCGTGGGAATTCCTTTGGCCTTATTCGAGATTGCGCCGGAGACGCCAGCCGGCCCGATATTGCCAGATTCATCCGTGGCGGTAACCGCATAATATTGTGTCACCTGATGATCGACTAACGGATAATAAAGCCAATGCGCATACCCGGTGGGCATATCTTCACTAATGGCCACAACCAGATTATCCACCGCCGGTGAAGCGATGTCGCTGATTGGTTGATCACTGTTATACAGAGAATAAATTTCGCCACTTTCGCCCGGCACTGCCTCCCACGCCACCAGATTATAATAGTCATCGGTGAAAGCGGTAACCCCAGGCACTGCGACCGGTGGCGTCCAGTCGAATTCAGGGTGTCCGGTCCAGATATTATCCAGATAGACAATTCGGCCACTCAATTCCTGACCATCGCCTTCAATTCGGAACATACCGACTTTAGTGGAATCGAATTGCCCTTCTACCTGGTCTCCATCCCAGGAAGTCCAATGAGAGTTAAAATCCCGTAATGCAATCTTGATCAGTTTCCAGGCGCCGTCATAGCCCGCTTCGGTTTCGGTCAAATAATAAACTGCCTGATATTGTCGATCCGCCGTCCCTTCACTATCTTCATCCGTATCGGTAAATGCCAGCCAAAGATTGCCCAGACCCGGCTCGGCTTTAATGGCAAACTGTAAACTATCATGAGACCACAATGAACCTAATTTCCGCGGTTCAGTAAATGTAAACCAAACCCCATCCCAGCCGTCGCCGCCAGTCCATTTTAAAGAATTCGTACCGGTATCATAATCCGCCTCATCGGTCACTTCGACCGAACCGCTCCAGCCGGTGATGGCCTGATAATTCGAGGGTACAAATTTCCCATTGAATAGAATAATCGGCGTTTCGCGGCTGCCGCGCGCCTGCATATTGTCAAAACACACCACGCCTGAATCAACGGTGTTGACAGCCAGCGTATTCCAGGTCCCCCATTCCAGGTACCAGCCGCGAATGGCCGCCGGGTCCAGTTTATGATTATTCTCAACGCTATTGCCACCATAGACAAAACCAGCAAAGGCATCCTCGGCTTCATAAAGCGGGATGACGATCTCATGCCAACCGGGTTCAGTATTGGTATAAACGCCGTGCACGTCATGCACCCAAAATTCAACATTTTGATTATCTGCCGCGTAAGCCGAAGCGGAGGGTTGATCCCTTAAAATTAAAGTTAAATCGACGCTGTCTAATTTGCCCGGCACTTTGACGTAATACCAGAGGCTAAGTGTATCCCGGGCAGACAGATCAATGACTTCATTCGAAGCCGTATAATGACCAAAACTAATGCCCCCGCCCCATTCGACTACGTCAATTTTCCATTTCGCTTCGAGACAAGCGGCCCCTTCATGTCCCGCCAATGTTGAGTCATAGCTCAGGTCCAAAGTTCCATTGCCGGACAGCCAGAGATCCTGAAATTCAGTGATGGCGCCATCAAAACTCTCGATCGGGTCTTGAGCAGATAAGCCTGAAAAAAAGATAAAAATGGATAAAAAAATAATCGCATTTTTCATAATTAGTTCCTTTCCAAATACTACAAAATCAAAATTTAGTGATTTTTTAACTAAACCAAAATTCTTAAATCGAAGATTTTCTTTCCAGGCACCTTCCTTCCTCAGGCACGAAAATTTCGTATCCGCTCAATAACTGATGGTCGGGAGTGCAATCCCTTTATGGATTGCACAATTTGTAGTGCATAAAGGCACTGCACTCCAAAGATTACCATAAAATATTGAGAGTGGATACAAAATTTCTTTCGTCTCGTAAATAAATGAGAGCCTCCAGGCTGAATAAATGTTCCCCCGCGGATAGAATTTTTCAGGTTCACCTCCTCAGTTAGCATGTTATTTTAAATAGATACACTTGCGGACCAATATCTCTGCCCCGGTCGAAAGCCGATAAAAGTAAACCCCTGTGCTAATGTCATGGGGTTGCCAGCTGACCTTATATTTCGCCGGGATTTTAACTTCATCCAACAACGTCTCCAGATAACTGCCATTTACGCTAAATATTTGCAAAGTGACCCGGCTGGCAACCGCCAATTCAAAATTAATCGTCGTGGTTGAATTGAATGGATTGGGATAATTCTGATCGAGCTTGTAAACTGTGGGATATATTTCTTTCCCATGATGAACAAGGGCTGGGTTTTTATAAAAATAACAGCTCCCTAATTCACCGAGAGAGGTGTTTATGCCAAACTGGTCTAATGTCCAGACCTGGCCGGTGACCAGATCACCTAAATAAATATCCCAATTCCCCTGACCGCCTTCCCGATTGCTGGAAAAGAAAACATAATCGGTACCAGGAACCGGATAAGGATCAGAATTATCCGAATTAATATCATTAAAAAGACAGTAGACAGACGGTTGCGGCAAAATAAACGACAAATATACCTGGTCACGATGATTCGAACTGGGCGCCCATTTGGGATGCAAGAAAGACTCCTGATCGCGCACGATGGGATAATAACTTGCCAAATTATCGGCGTTGGATAAAGAACGGGAATTCGTGCCATCGATATTGATAATGTAGATTTTGGCATTTTTTTCGTAGAGTATTTTTTTCCCATCGGTCGTCGGATAAGGCATGGATTCTTCGATCAAAAATCCATCGGATGTTACAGGAATAATCTCTTTGGTCAATAAATTCAATATTTTTATATCGCCGTTTTGTTTAAATACCACCTGTTCGCCATCTGGAAAAAATTTAGGATCCTCGTCCGGAATACCATTGTTCGGCGTCAGGTTAATGGGATTTTGCGTAGCCAAATCCCAAAGATAAATGTCCCACTGATAATAACCTGTCATTCCTTTGGGCAACGCCATAAATACGATTTTCTTGCCATCCGGGGAAAAATGGCCATTCATCGCATGGTGCAGCGGCCAGTTCTCACTGATATCGATCCTTTTGTTAGCTGCGAAATCATAAAGAAAAAGTTTCCCGCCGCCGGCGCTGTAATCGTTATATGAGTGATAGACCAGCATCCCTTCATGAATGGGAAAATCAGCAACGGGTGCGGTTTGATGGTCAATTTCAGCAGCCCAATTGGGGGTACCGTTAAAAGTGAAATTTGCTGATATTAAAAAAACTGCTAAAATAAAATAGATCTTCATTCGCGGAAATCCCTTATTTATTTGATATCGTTATTTTCGAACCCGCTTCAAAATTCGTGGCAATTCGGGATTGATGAATATTGGTTGTTATCTTAACAAAATCATTTTCCGGGTCTGAGTGAACTTACCAGTTGTGAGTTGATAAAAATAGACGCCGCTGCTCACGGGCAGATCCAGACTATTCCGGCCATTCCAAAGCGCCTGATAGCGGCCGGGATTTTGAGACTGATGCACCAATTCGGTGACTTTACGGCCTAGCATATCAAAGACGACCAGGTTTACCACTCCCTGATGCGTAATGGTGTAATTTATAACCGTCATCGGATTAAATGGATTGGGATAATTCTGTTCAACCGTAAAAGCAGCAACCGCATTATTCTGCGAAGAAACTCCCTGGATGCTTTTGGGTGTGCCGTATATTTCAATTTCTTTTATGATATATCCGGAATCGGCGACGCTTTTCCCCATAAACATTATTTTGACAAAACGCCCGGATCCTGTCAAATCATTCATATCGTCAATTCCACCATCACCGTTAGAATAACTTTTCTGTTGAATAATATTTCCATTCTCATCACTAATTATGATATATGTTTTAGTTGCAAAAATATCTCCCCAATGCAATACAATGCGCTGAATTGTATAATATTTTTTCAGATCGACAGTAATATATTGCAATTCTTCGATTTTACTTTTCCAATAGGTGTCGGGCTTTCCATCCAGCGCATATTCAACAGGATTATATCTAAAGAACGAGGAAACATTCGCTGGTTTATGAGCGGCCCGGTTGATTGAATCCGATTCTAAAACTTTAACCGTAATTAAAATTGTATCAGAAATTTCTCCGCTGGCGGTAAGTGAGTATGTAGTTGTCTGTTTGGGCGTAACATATATTCCCCCATTTACCGCGACAGAAGAATTATTAAATTTTGCGTCAGTAGTACCCTTCGCAGTAATCCAACTAATAAACGAAGAATCATTTGAACCCAAATCTAAAATTGGAGGATCGGCCGCAGCGTACCGAATTTTCCCTGGTGGATAATATTTCAATATAATTTCTGAGGTATCTGAAAATCGATGACCCATGGCGCTAAGTGTGTACGTTGTATCTTGAATTGGACTAACAAGCAATGAATCGGTTTCATTCGCCACGTTTCCGTTGAGCGTTACATGAGAACCTTGCGAAGTATTCCAATAAAGGTATGTTGATTCATTTTTTTCAATCTCATTTGATTGAGAATAGAAGTATCGTATAAAACCGGCAGGACTATTTTTTATAGAATCGAAAACCACATTTGCCATCAACGCATAGCCATCAGCATTGGGGTGAATTCCATCGGGGAAATAATTTGATTTGTCAAGAAAATATTGATAAAAATTTATAGATAATGTTTTGGCAGTTTGTTGCACAGAATCAATGAGCGGAAGAATTTCATAATGAATAATTGCATCCGTAATTCCCCAATTTTGACTAAACGCCGGCGGCGGAAAGCAGGCATAGATCTGCGGATTGCGTCCATCTTTTCTAAACACCGCAATCATATCGATATAATCTTTATAAAATTCGTTTTTGTAGATCCAGTTTTGTGGTTTACTGTCATTGGTGCCGAGTAAGATCACAACAATCTGCGGATTAAAATCCTGCGCATCATAAAAGGTTTCTTCGTTCCAATAAGGATAGTCTCCGTGCCGCAACAATGTCCGTGCGCTCACGCCAAAATTTTTTACGCTATAACCATTCATCAACAATGCGCCAAGTTGTTCAGGATACGATGAAGATCCGAGTCCGCCCCACGTAATGCTATTGCCAACGCAGGCAACACGAATTGGATTGTCTTGCCCATTCACTGAAGAGGAAATGAACAATAATGAAAAAATGACAGCAATAGATGTAAATATTTTTTTCATAATACTTACCCTTTTTCTTCTCAAATACGATTTCTCTTAAATTTATTAATTTTTCCTAACTATTCCAAACAGTTTTTTTCAAACTTGTTGATTTCCGCAATATATTTCTCTTGAGAGATACTATCTCATAAGAGTTAATTTCTTGCTTTCCCTAAACTCGCCGCTGCGCGCCTCATAAAAATAAATGCCGCTGCTCAAATTTGTGGTGTTGAATTCCACCTGATATCTTCCCGCCGGCTTTTCTTCATCCACCAGGATTGCCACTTCTTGTCCGAGAGCATTATAGACTTTGATTGAAACATGCCCGCTCCTCGGCGTCTGATAAGCGATGATCGTCAAGGGATTGAACGGGTTGGGATAATTCTGCCCCAGCGCATAGCTGTCGGGAATTTCCGCTGCCTTCCCCTCCTCGACTGCCGTCACAATCTGGAATGGCTTTTCGTCTGACCAATCACTCCATTTCAGATTGTGATCGCGATAACGCACGCGATAATAATAGGTTTGACCCGGCACGAATCGCGATTTCCGGAATGAAAAAACCGTTAAATCCAGTCCTTCATTTTTATCGATGGGATTAAAGGCGGCGTCATCTTCGTACACATTGCGCCAGTTGACCATGGTATCGATCAACGTGCTTGTAAATGTAGAATCGAGGCTGAGCTGAATGCGGCTGGTCATCAGGGAGTCCAGACCGCTAAAAGCCGAGCTCTGGAAGATAACGACATCCTGCTGAACCGTCGGCGCCTGAGCCACAGGTTTATCCGGCCGGGGTTGATTCAAACGAAAATGCCACTGATCCATGATGACATTATCCTGCGGCCGACTCGGATTGCCGAGACTATACATGACCGCATCGAAGGTATGCTGGGCAATATCGACTTCTACGATAATGTAATGGTAATAATCGTAGGACGTATGGATGTGCGGATAGTCTATGTTCGTATATTCTCCCCAACGGTCCAACACCGAGCCGCGGAAAAATCCGCTCGGCCAGTCATACCCTGATTCATATCTGCCGCTCTCTGGATGCAGACAGTCCCGAGGATATTGAAGTCGAAAGGTGCCGGCAGATTCCGGAAGCCATTGAAAAATACAATGGCCGGGAAAAAAATAAAGCAACCCAGGAAAAGAGTACCCTTGTGGAGATGATTGGTGCTTACGGACCGCGTGACGGCTGGGAAAATTTATTTGAAATCTTTATCAATGATCCGGATGAAAATTTCCGGCAATACTCTTTACAGACGCTCGATTCCTGCATCGATCATCATCCTGGGCTGGTTCAAAATTACATTAAACGTTTTATTTTCGGGGCGGATGAATTAATGCAGGCGGTTTCCATAAAGCTGTCGATCAATTTCTACTGCCGCAATATGGATGCTGATTTTTTTGCCGGTCTGGCCGAAGAACTGGTAAAAACAGATCCCGAAATCCAGACCGCCTTTCGGGAAACTTTGCTCTATCATCTGGAAAAAACCGATGAAAAATGTCGGGAAAACATCAGGATTTTACGTGACTTATTTTTATAGGGATAAGTTAATTTTATTATTCATATTGCTGGTGGGAGTTACCATCCTGAATAGTTGTCGCTCGGCACAAGAAAGCAGAAAACGTGAAATTTTTCAGGAAGCAGCCATGAAAAATTACAGTATGGCCCTGCAAGCCAAAAAGAACAACCAACCGGACTCTGCTCTGGCATTGATAAAAAGGGCCATAAAAATAAAACCCTATATCTCTGGTTTTTATGAAACACAAGCAGAAATATACCTGCATCTCGACAGCCTAAGTCAGGCCATAACATCCTATCATTCAGCCCTGAGCTATCGTTCAAACAATGTTCCGGTGTTATTGCAGTTAAGCACATTGTACCTGCAAAAGAAAGACCTGGCCACTGCTTTTTCACTCGTCAGCCGGGCTATTTCACAGGACGGAGGAGATACGGATCTGTATCTTTTTGCTGCGGCTATCCGCTTACAGGAAGAAAAACCCGATGCTGCTGCCCGCCTTTTAACCCATTATGAAAAACTCGTTTCGCCTGCCGGGGGTAATTATTTTCTGGTTTTGTCCGGTGTCATACATAACCGGTTTAAGGAGTGGCCTCAGGCTGTTTCCAGGTTCAAAAAAGTTAAGGACTGGGCGGTTCAGGAAAATGTTTTTTTGATCGAGTATATTTATGCTTTAGTAAGATCCGGTCAGACCGAAATTGCATACCGGATTCTTCAGCAGAATAAACAAAAATTATCAGCCGGAGAATTCTGGCTGGGCCGGGCGATTTATTATTATGGCTTGAACATGCCTGAAGAAGCCGGAAAAAATCTGAATGAGGCGCTAAAGGTTGGCTGTAACACGGCTTTTATCACCTACTTTCTGGAAATGCACCAAACCGATTTTCCCGGAATGATAACCGAAAAGAAATGTCAACAGTATGAATATATTCTGAAGCCCCCTTATGCTGACTGAAATCGACCCAAAAATTTTAAAGCCCATCGAAAATGGCCGTCGGCAATGGTTCCAGGACAGGGATGAGAATCTCGAAGTTATTCTGGTCATCCGCCAGGATGGTTTGTTTATCCTTCAGGTCTGGCTGGATAACCAACTTTTGGAATGGGATCAACAGAAGGGTCTTTTTCGCACCGGGCAGGAGGAAGAAGTCGGCGGCGCCTTCACCCCGATGAAATCGACCACCTATAAATTTCATAGCGACCTAAACCATGAACTGCTTGAACGTATCCGGCAGAAACTGGCCACACAGACGGAGTCATTAAAGGAATATCCGGAACTATGGGATAGTCTGCTTTCATCGAAACTGGTTCGGTTCTCTCGGACGAAACGAAATTCATCAACCAGCCTGCACTTATTCTAATTCTATTTCAAAAAAAGCCGGGTCAACCCGGCTTTAGCTATTCAATATCAATTTTGTGAACGACAAGTCCACTGCGCAGTTTTGGTTCAAACCAGGTAGATTTTGGCGGCATTACCTGACCGGCATCGGCAATCGACATCAAATCTTCGATTGAAGTTGGGAACAGGGCAAAAGCTACCTGCATCTCACCGGAATCAACTCTTTTTTCAAGTTCGGCTAAACCTCGTATTCCTCCGACGAAATCAATGCGTTTATCTTTTCTGGGATCGCCGATCCCAAGCAGGGGGGCCAGGCAATGCTTCTGTAAAATTGAAACATCCAGTCTCTCCACCGGATCGGAGGGATTCAGAACCGATGGCCTGGCAGTCAACCGGTACCATTGATGATTCAGATACATGGAAAATCTGTTTTTTACAGCGGGCTTTTCAGCAGTGTTTGATTTGTGCACTTCAAATTTTTCACCGAGCTGAGTGAGAAATTTTTCTGCACTTAATCCATTCAGATCTTTTACAACCCGGTTATAATCCATGATATACATCTGGTCGTGGGGAAAAATAACCGAAAGGAAGAAGCCATATGGTTCGCGGCCGCTATGGTTGGCATTTGCTTTTTTTCTCATGTCATAAATTCGCGAGGCTGCCGCTGAGCGGTGGTGACCGTCGGCTACGTACAAGGCATCCATTCTGGCAAATTCATCAACCAGAAACCTGATCGAGGTACTGTCGTTCACAACCCAGACCGTGTGACGGATACCGTCATCCGTAGTGAAATCAAATTCCGGCTCCTGGCGGCAAAAATCTTTGACAAATGCATCGATCGCGGGTTTGGCTTTATAGGTCAGAAAAACCGGACCAACCTGTGCATTCAGTGCATCGATATGATTAACCCGGTCATCTTCTTTATCCGGGCGGGTGAATTCATGTTTTTTAATCTTGTTCTGCTGATATTCTTCAACCGAAGTGGTGGCAACCAAACCGGTCTGCACATGGCTGCCCATAATCTGCCGGTAAATATACAGGCAGGGTTCCGGATCGAAGCCGATAATACCATCAGCAATAAATTTTTGAAGATTTTGCGCACCTTTTTGATACACCAGCGGACTGTAGTGATCAACTGACGGATCGAGATCAATTTCCGGTTTGTTTACATGCAGAAATATATATGGTTTTCCTTTGGCCATTTCCCGCGCCTCGTCCGAATTGAGCACATCATACGGCGGTGCTGCAACCCGGGAGGCATACTCCGGTTTTGGTCTTAATCCTCGAAACGGTCTGATTACTGACATATCTGTTCCTTTCTTTTTTACCGTTGACCAGCAAAGCCCAAAGTTAGGCATTAATTAGAAATGAAGAAAGCTGAATTGCAGGCCGGATACCCACTGCCGGGTCATAATTTTTATAAACTAAGCGGGGCAATCTCAAAACCAAAAGCAGCCACCGATTGCCACCGATACACACCGAAAGGAATTGGGAATTGAAGAACCCAAAATCCTTTATCCACGAATTACCCGAATTAAC
>DYOS01000054.1 GCA_020720405.1 Caldithrix sp.
GCTCGCAAACTTGTCCCGCTCAGGCGGGATGACAGCACCCAGCCGATTTTCAATCTATAATTCCTTTCGGTGTGTATCGGTGTCAAGCGGTGCCTACTCTTCCTGATCTGATCCTAATTTGGCCTTCAGAAATTTTTTCAGATCGGCGCCGGTCAGTGCTTCCACTACCTCGGGTAACTGAGCCAGAATTTTAGTGATCTCGCCGGTAATTTTCGAGGTACCCAATTTACCATCCTGTTCGATCATCGTGATGCGGTCAATTTTGGAGAGCGGCTCGGCTACAGCCCGGGCCAGCTCCGGCATTTTATCAAGAATCATCTGGTACATGGCCGCTTCGTTATATTGACGATAGCTGTCTGCTTTCTGCCTTAAGGCCTGCGCCTCTGCTTCGCCAAGCAGGGCAATCTTTTCGGCATCGAGTTTTATTTCCGATTTTCGGGCGGCCATTTTGCCCTCAAATTCAGTTTTCAGGCGGTAGCTTTCGGCATCTGCTTCGGTCAGAATCTGGAATTTGCGGGCTTCCGCCGGTTTGATGACATTTGCTTCCAGTTCCTTTTGCTTTTTGCTGATATTCATTTCCTCAAGCCTGGTTGATTCTTCCATTTCGACCTGCTTGACCGCAAATTCCTGGCGCTTCAAATCCTTCTGAATTTTATAACGCTCCAGTTCATAGGCCATATCGGCCCGGGCTTTAATCTCATTTACCTTGATCTGTGACTCAGCTTTCAGTGCTTCATTTTCCCAGTTGGCGCGGGAGATTTCCGCATCCGCAGCCAGTCGGGCAATCTCGCCATCTTTGCGGGCTGCGGCAGCCATAATGGTAATCGCTTTGTCTTTTTCGGCCTGATCGACCGAAGCATCATACTTGGCTTTGGTTACGGTCGGACGACTCAGGGCATCAATATAACCCTGACTGTCGGTGATATCATTAAGGCCAAAGGAAAGAAGTACCAGACCGAGGTTTTCGAAATCTGTGCGGATATTTTTTAACAGCTCCTGATTGAATTCTGTGCGGTTTTTATAAAGCGCTTCGACGCTGTAATGACCGGTCAGTTCGCGTACTTTTCCTTCGAGCACGGAAAGGGAAACTTCCCGGATGCCTTCAGAACCGCGCTTCAGAAAATTGGTAATGGCCATGTATAATGGATATTCGCTGATGTCAATTTTGACCTGGGCCGAAAAATCCACGGTCAACGGAATGCCGTTATGCGAAAGCACTTCGGCTAATTTGCCGTGGACCGGAACCACTTCAATTGATAGTGTTTCGGCGCTGCCGGTCAACGGATTGATAAATACACCCCCGCCAATGCGGTAATAAAACCCGATTTCTTTTTTTGATCCATCGGGCAGTGTTATATCATGTTTTTTGGTACCGGAAACAATCAAAACCTCGTTCGGCCCGACTTTCCGGTACTGACGGAAGGCGATAATTACAATGATAGCAATGGCAACCAGGGCAGCCAGAAAATATATGCCCATCATCCCGATACTCATGGTACCTCCTTTTAAACTTGGCTTGCCGTTATTTGAAAGAAATAAGGCGGAAAATATACGGAATGATCTCAACAAATAAAAAGAGGGGATTCAAATATTTTATGGTCTTTTATAAATCCCTGTCAGGTGGCCGGGACTGATCCGGTCGTCATCAAAGAGGCCGGGATAATACATTTTCCAGGCAGCCGAGCAATTCTTTTTCTTCCTCTGTGCTTACGGTGCGCAGGTCAAGCTGTACCGCATCACCGGCGATGACGCTAAATACCGGCAGCAGATTCAGTCGTAATTCGGATGCTAATTTTTCGGCAGATTTCTGCGGATGGTGCAGGCGCAGGGCGATGGAAGGCAAGGGCAAAACCGGATACGCACCGCTGCCAACTCTGGCCTCGGTTTCGATGATGGTTATCTGCTTTTGGATTGCATCCGGTAACTTCAGCATAAATTTTTCACTGCGTTCTCTGAGTACCGATGGAGAGACCAGCAAGGCCTGATGTGTATCGGAGAAAATTTCTGCAAAAGTTTTATAAAGATATTTTTGCAGCAGGGTTTGCAGTAAGAACAGCATAAACTTATCAAGCCGTAGCGCCCGTAACAGGTGGTTCTTTTCGCATTTTTGGATATATCCGGATTTACCAATGATAATACCGGCCTGTGGTCCGCCAAGCAGTTTGTCGCCGGAAAAGGAAATCAGATCTACACCCGCTTCGACCAGCGTCTGCAGATCGGGTTCATTGCCATCACTATAGGTTGCAGAGGGGAAAAGCGAACCGCTGCCCAAATCATACAGTACCGGCAGGTTATGCTGATGAGCCAACTGTACAATATCAGCAATTTCCGGTTTTTGGGTAAAGCCGACAACCTCATAATTACTGGGATGACAAATAAGAATTGCCCCGGTGTTGGGCTGGATAGCGCTGGCATAGTCTTTTAGATGGGTTTTATTTGTGGCTCCGATTTCTTTCAGGTAAACACCGCTGGCTTTCATCACTTCCGGCAGGCGGAATGATCCGCCGATCTCAATCAGTTCCCCCCGCGAAATAATTACTTCCTTACCGGCGGCAACCGAATTCAGCATCAGCATCACGGCCGCAGCATTATTATTAACAGCGAAACCATCCTCGGCACCGGTCAGTAAACGTAAAAAAGTCCGCAAGTGATCATTGCGCTCTCCCCTTTTACCATCTTCGGTTCGTATTTCAAGCGTTGCGTAACGGGATATATTCTGCAAACCGGCAATCCAATCCGGATTTATGGGAGCACGGCCCAGCCCGGTATGCAAAACCACGCCGGTGGCATTGATGGCCTTTCCTAAAGTACCGCGGCGCAGGGTTTCAATTTCACTTTCCAGCAGGCTGATAATACGGGCCATGTTCGTTTCTTTATTCAGACCAGAAAGAAAGGAATATTGATCCGGTTTTTGCCGAAGGATTTCCAGTTGGCTGCGGATAAGCGATTTGAGAATTTCTTCCCGGAAATCGGGATATAAATCGACGAGTTTTTCCAGAAGTAACTGGACGGAAGGAATAAAACTTAGGCGGCGGTCTGAATCAGCGGGACTCATTTACCTTTTCTTCGATCCGCATCTCAACCTGTTGAATACGGCGGTTGGAAACTTTAATAATAGTAAAAAGATAATTTTCCCAGCGCACGGATTCTTTAACTTTTGGAACTGAACCGAATTGCCCGAGAAGAAATCCGGCCAGGGTATCGGTATTCTCCTCGCAGGGCAGTTGAATTTCAAGTTCATCATTCAGTTCATCCATCGAAACACCGGCATCCAGGAGAAACTTTTCCGGTGATAATTTAACAATCAGTGGTTGCTCGGTGTCGTACTCATCCTGAATTTCACCGACTATCTCTTCGATAACATCCTCGAGGGTCACCAGACCGGAGGTGCCGCCATACTCATCAACGACAATAGCCATGTGGATTTTTTCTTTTTGAAACTCGCGGAGTAACTCGTTTATTTTTTTCTGTTCGGGCACAAAATAGGCTGGGTGCACCAGTTTTTTCAGGTCTATCTCCGATGTGGTTCTCCGTTTGATCAGCGGCAGCAGGTCTTTTATAAAAAGGATGCCGATAATTTCATCAATAGTTTCAGAATAAACCGGTATCCGGCTGTGCAGACGGTCCTTTACCGTGTTTAGTACATGGGTCAGGGTTGAGTCATCAGAGATAACGATCATATCTGTGCGCGGCACCATGATTTCGCGGACCATGGTCTCACTCATCTCAAAAATACTGTGGATCATATCCCGCTCATCGGCATGCAGGGCCCCTTTTTCCTGGCCGACATCAACCAGCGTCCGCAGTTCTGCATCCGAAAGCAGGTATTTGTCTTTTTCAAATTTGAGCAATCCGGAAAGTCCGTGGGTCAGGGCGTAAAAAAAAGAAGACAACGGATAAAACAGGAAATAAAAAAAGGTAAGCGGATAAGCGGCAGCGATAGCAAAGTGTTTCGGCTTTTTTGACGATGCCACCTTGGGTATGATTTCACTGATCAGCAGAATGATAAAAGTAATTACGAAGACATTTATGATCATTAGCCAGATCAACGGAATTTGCGATTGCAAACTCATTTTTGAAACAACAAGTGTGGACAGGGAAACGATGGCAGCATTGACAATAGTATTACCGATAATGATGGTAATCAGCAGTTTCGAAGAATCCTGTAAAAGTACCGCAGCCTGTTTTTCAGAGGGTTTGGAACTTGTTGATAAGCTTTTAATGTTGGAAGCAGTCAATGAAAAATATGCTGTTTCTGAACCTGAGAAAAATGCGGATAATCCTAACAAGACAATAAACAGCACAAAAATGAGTAAAGATGCGGGGTCCAAAACCTTCTGAATCTCCTTAAGAAAATAACACTTTTTAGTCGATCGCCCGGGCGAATTCTTCTACCAGCCGGTTCTCGGCTTCTTTCATCCGGCTGAAATCTGATTCTGTGAGATCATCGTAGCCTTTCAGATGCAGCAAGCCGTGGATCATCAGCCGCAGTAATTCATTTTCAAAACCGACCCCGTATTCGGCAGCCTGTAGTTTTGCACGATCTACACTAATATAAATTTCAGCGTCAATTTCGGTTTCATTATCCGAAATATCAAATGTGATTACATCGGTCTCGGATGGATCGTTCAGAAATTTGCCATGCAAGTCAGCCAGGTCTTTATCAGATATAAAAATGATCTGGCAATGACCGGAACCGAAGTCCAGATTTGCACTGATCTCTCCAAGGAGCAATTTAAGCTTTTGAGTTTTTAATTTTTGGTTCTTTGGCAGCTGAAAGATTGCGAATTTCACCGGTTGGCTCTTTTTTGTTGTTTCGGGCTGGTTTTCGTTCCTGATCCGGATATTCAATGCGATGCTGAAAGACACCCTGCAGGACAACCATAAAAGCATCAACAATCTGTTTTAATTCGCGGAAGGTCAGCTCACATTCATCAAGCTCGCCTTCCCTGAACCTCTGGTCAACCAGGTCTTCAACAAAACTGCGGATCTTGCCTGGGGTGGGTGCGCTCAGTGTACGGGTGGCGGCTTCCACTGCATCAGCCAGCATGACAATGCCGGTTTCCCTGGTTTGTGGTTTCGGCCCCGGATACCGGAAATCGGCTTCATTTACCTGTTTATCCTCACTCAGTTCCAGCGCCTTGTTGTAGAAATATTTCATGATATTAGTGCCGTGGTGTTCCGGTATAAAATCCCGGATGCGTTTGGGAATACCATGACGCCGGGCCATTTCAATCCCGTTCCGGACATGAGAAGCCAGAATAAGGGCGCTCATATTTGGTGTGAGCCGGGAATGGCGGTTGTCGGCGTCAAGCTGGTTCTCAACAAAATATTCGGGCTTTTCCATCTTGCCGATATCGTGGTAATAACTGCCGACCCTGGCCAGCAGAGAATTTGCCCCGATAGCTTTGGCTGCGGCTTCGGACAGGTTTCCAACAATCATACTGTGATGAAAGGTACCCGGCGCTTCCATCGAAAGCCGCTTCAGCAATGGATGATTCAGATCGGAAAGCTCGAGCAGGGTGACATCGGTGGTAATATCAAACATCCGTTCAAACACACCCAAAATCATAAAAGTAATAAAGGGCGACAGGATAGCATTGGGTAAAAGCTGGTACATATAGATGCGCAGAAACTCGTCGATCGAATCAAAACGCAGACTGTTTAAAGCCACAATCAGCCAGAGATAGGCCACGGCGATATAGATGATGGTTTTAAAAATCTGGTTACGGGTGATGATCAGATGAACCGAGTAAATGGAGATCATCCCGATAACCACGGTGAGCAGTGTGATTTCCAGACCACCACCCTGCACGGTGCCGAGAATTAAGCCCAACACCACGGTACCGACAAAGGCAATGCCGCTGTCAATAAGTATAGCCAGAAGCATGGATACGATGGTAGTCGGGATGAGATAAACCGACCAGTTCAGGCCATTCGTAATGATCGAAGCCATAATGATACCGATCAGCAGGAGCAGGTTGATCAGGAGAATCTTTTTATTATTATTAAATATTTTCTTGCGGAAGGAATAAAGGTAGAGACCAAACATGGCCAGAATAGCCGCAACCATCATCATTTTGCCGATAAAAGCAAAACGGAATAAAAAACCGCCTTCCCGCCGGCTTTGCTCAACCAGTGATACTTCGAGCGAATACAGTTTCTGATAAATATCTTTATCAATCCGCTCATTGGCATCTACAATGCGCTCATTCTCATAGACCATGTCCTTGGTCAGGGATACCGCGGCAACCGCCAGTTCAAGCTCGGTACCCGTGCGGACCTCGTCATAAATCAGGTTGGGTGTTAAAAACTGGCGCAGAATATTGATCAGCAGCTCGTTCTGCGCCGGATTAAGCAGCTTCGAAAAATGATTTTCAACAATTAAGTCAACCTGGTTTGAACTAAAACGATTGGCTGTTTTCAGCGGGTGATCGATACCCTCCCTGGTGTATTGGATCACCGGGCGGGTGAAGAAATCATCCGGTTTATTGAGAATTCCGGTACGGTTTAATTCTTCTAATTTTCTGAACAGAGCGATAAACTGGCGCCGGGTTGAATCATTGCCCAAAAGATCATTTAAAAATTTTATCTGCAATTCGGATAAACTGAGATTAAAGTCAATCAGCAGATCCGAACGCAGATCGGTCAGGCCTTTCAGGTCACTGTTATCAACCTGATTCTGAATCAAATACTGCGGCAGACCTTTTAAAATATTCTGATTGGCCTCGGTAACCGAGTCATCATAAACAAAATAGTACGGCACAAGTTGGCGCGCTTTATTCCGTTCAACTTCCAGTTCATCATTTGTTTTAAGGATATAAAAATTATGAGGCGCAACCACTTTCCGGGTGGCCACACTGCCGACCCGCATATCTGAATATTTCAATGCTTTATTTGTTGAGAACAGAACCGGGATCAGGATCAGCATGATAATAAACAGGAATCCCTTGACAATACGGTCATTAAGGACAAAATGACCGATCCGGAAATTTTCAAGCCCGTCTAAAAAACTTTCCCAAACTTTTCTAATACTCATCAGAGTTTTTCAATATCTTTCAATAATTCGCGGTAAATAACCACTCTCTGTATTTGTGAGGTTCCCTCACCGATTTCGAGCAGTTTGGCATCGCGCCAGAACCGTTCGACCTCATATTCCCGGATATAGCCGTTTCCACCATGAATCTGGATGGCATCCTTGGTCACTTCCATGGCCATTTCGGAGGCATATAGCTTCGCCGCCGCCGCTTCCATCTTGTATTTTTTGTTTTCCACCCGCAGTTCTATGGCCCGCCAGACCAGGGCTTCGGCGGCGCGAATTTTGACGGCCATATCGGCCAGCATGAATTGCAGGCCCTGAAACTCACCAATTTTTTGATTGAACTGCTCACGGATCTGAGCATAATGCATACTTCGTTTTAGAGCTTCCCGGGCAATCCCGATGGCCTGCATAGCTATGCCAACCCGTCCGCTGTCCAGTGTCTGCAGAAATTGTTTGTAACCCTCATTGAGTTTGCCAAGCAGATTTTCCTTTGGAATCCGGCAATTATCAAAATGCAGAACCGAGGTTGGCGAGGCGCGCATGCCCAGTTTTTTCTCTTTTTTGCCGACTGAAAAGCCGGGTGTGTTCCTTTCAACAATAAAGCTCGAAATACCTTTAGCACCTCTTGAGCGTTCGGTAACTGCGGTGATGATAAAAATACCAGCGTATTCGGCATTGGTTATCCAGTTTTTCGACCCATTGATAATCCAGAATTGGCCATCGGCGGCTGCGGTAGTCTGTGTGCCGGAGGCATCGCTGCCGGCATTGGCTTCAGAAAGTCCAAAAGAGCCTAAAACTTCGCCTTTGGCCAGGGGTACAAGATATTTTAATTTTTGTTCTTCGGTACCAAACTCATAAATGGGGCTGGAGGCCAGAGATACGTGTGCGGAATAGGAAAGCGCAGTCGAAGCACAGCGCCGGGCCAGTTCTTCGAGAATAATGTTATAAGAAATATAATCGAGTCCGGCTCCGCCGTAAACCTCGGGAAATGGTGCTCCAAGCAGATTAAGACCGGCCATTTTTTTAAAATTCTCAAGGGGAAAACGCTCGTTCTCATCTACTTCAATGGCGATCGGAGCCACTTCTTTTTCAACAAATTCACGTATAGTCTGACGAACAAGTAAATGTTCTTCATTAAATTTTATCATCACTGCTCCCTGACTGCTTTTGTAAAATACCCGGGCAGTTCTTCCATAGATTTTAACCCGGATGGGAAATGAGTTTGCTGGAGGCTGGTTTCTCCGGTTGATACAGGGCTGAACTCAGCCCCGAAACGCAGCGGATATTGGTTTGATACGCCGGTTCTTCCTGAACCAAATCATCAATAAGACCTATTTTAAATTACCCGATCAGCGCTTTTTCAGTGACTGACTGGATTTTATTCTGTTTATCAACAAGAACTGCTTTTACTTTAAAACCCGGTATTTCCGATGCGGATAAATGGGTATAGGTAATGATAATAACCAGATCGCCCACCTGCCCAAGCCGCGCCGCGCCGCCATTCAGACAGATTTCGCCTTTGCCCCGCTCACCTTCGATGGCGTATGTCGTAAAACGGTCACCGGTGTTGATGTTGACCACGTCAACTTTTTCAAAAGGCATGATGTCGGCAGCTTCCATCAATCCGTGGTCGATGGTCAAACTACCCTCATAGTTCAGGTTGGCGTCGGTGATGGTCGCCCGGTGTATTTTTGATTTAAAAAAGATTCTTTCCATAGGCCCAATTTTTTAAAGTGAGAAAAATAAGCAGTTTCCCTTTTATTGGCAAGCATGGTCAATTATCGGCCGGTTATTGGCATTTGTAGAAAAATAATTTCGCGATTTTATCAGAAACCGGAATATAAAGGACAATTTCCCTGCACAGAACCCCGTCTTCTATGAATAAATTGGCTTTTTCTTGACAAATCACCTTGGCACCTTGCTTGCAATCTACATTGGCCGCTATAGATATTTGAATAGTAACAAATGAAGATGCCGGATGAATCTGAATATAACCAATAAAGATGTCCTGTTCCCGATCGGAGTCGTAGCCCGCATGTACAAAATCTCCGTGGCGACCCTCCGCCTGTACGAACAGGAAGGTCTTATTATTCCCCAAAAAACTATTGGTCGCCACCGCCAATACTCAACCAATGACCTGAAGCGGCTCGAATGTATCCGCCGCTTGATTGAAGAGAAGGGGTTAAATATCGCTGGTATCCGGATGATGCTTTCGGCTATCCCCTGCTGGGAAATCAAACCCTGTTCGGAAGCTGACCGGAATAACTGTGACGCCTATATCAGCTCGACTTCACCCTGTTGGATGGTTGAACGCAAAGGTCCCAAATGCCAGTTTGAAAATTGCCGCGATTGTTCCGTTTATATCAAAACATCTTCTTGTGATAACATAAAAGAAATCTACAAAACATTCTGGAGGTCTGAATAATATGCCAGAAAACATGAGGCGAAGAGAGTTTATAAAAATTCTCGGGGCAGGAATGGGCGGAGCCCTGGTTGGCACCAGTTTTTTAAAAGGGTTTACCCCGCCGGAAGGATTGAATGCTTCCGAACTTTTGAAAAACAGTACCATCAAGAAAACTGCCACCTATTGCGAAATCTGCTTTTGGAAATGCGCCGGCTGGGTTTATGAAAAAGACGGCCAACCCTGGAAAATTGTTGGTAACCCGGATGATCCGAGCAGTAACGGCCGGTTCTGTCCGCGCGGTACCGGCGGTCTTGGTGCCTATACCGATCCTGACCGGCTGAAAACACCGCTTATCCGCACCGAAGAACGCGGCAAACAGGTCTTCCGCGAGGCTACCTGGGATGAGGCCTTTGACTACATCGCTGACAAAATGAAAATGATCAGTGAAAAATGGGGACCCGAATGTATTGCCCTGTTTACCCATGGTTCCGGTGGAGATTATTTTAAAAATCTGTTGAAGGCCTATGGCTCCAATAACATAGCTGCACCATCCTATGCCCAATGCCGCGGGCCGCGGGAAGAAGCTTATGTGTTAACCTTTGGTGAAGGTGTGGATAGCCCGGAACGTACCGATTTGCTCAATTCAAAATGTATTGTGCTGATTGGTTCTCATATCGGCGAGAACATGCACAACGGGCAGGTTCAGGAATTTAGTGAAGCCGTGGCCAATGGTGCCTCGGTTATCACGGTTGATCCGCGTTTTTCAACCGCTGCTTCGAAATCCAAATACTGGCTGCCAATCAAGCCGGCCACAGACACGGCCCTGCTCCTGGCCTGGATTCATGTAATCATCGAGGAAGAATTGTATGACAAAGAGTATGTTGAAAAATATACCTACGGATTTGATCTGTTAAAAGAAAGCGTAAGTCAGAACACACCGGAATGGGCTTATCCGATTACGACCATTAAACCGCATATCATCCGGGAAACCGCCCGCGAGATGGGTAAACATGTTCCGGCTACTATTATTCATCCGGGACGGCATGTTACCTGGTACGGTGATGACACCCAGCGGGTCAGGGCCGGTGCAATACTGAATGCACTGCTCGGTTCATGGGGCCGGCGCGGCGGATTTTTTGTACCGGCCAAAGCTCATCTTGCCAAATATCCTATGCCAAAATTCCCGGACAGCCATAAGGACTGGCGCCAGGCTTACCCGGGTAAGTATCCACTGGCCAGTCTGGCTCTTGCCTCAGGAATCTGCGATGCTACCATTCCGACTCCGGAACGGGACTGCTCTTTTAAAGGCTGGTTTGTCTATGGCACAAACCTGATTCAAACCCTGCCCCAGCCGGAAAAAACTATTGAAGCCATTCAGGCTCTGGAATTATTGGTGGTCATCGATATACTGCCGAGTGAAATTACCGGTTGGGCTGATGTCATACTACCCGAATGCACCTATCTCGAAAGATATGATGATGTTCGTGTTTCGCCGGCCAGAATTCCGACCGTTGCTTTACGAGCCCCGGCTTTTGAGCCGCAATTCAATACAAAACCAGCCAGCTGGATGGCCAAGGAATTATCAAAACGTCTTGGTCTGGAACAATATTTTGCCTGGGAAACCTTCGAGGAATATCTGGATTACCAATTTAAATCGGTTGGCACCAGCCTGGAAGAAATGAAACAGATCGGGGTGAAGAAACTGGAAAGTGATCATCCGATCTATTTTTTAAATGGTGAAGATTACGAGTTCAGTACGCCGACGGGGAAAATTGAACTATACTCAACTACGCTGGCCGAACACGGTTTTGATCCTGTCCCAAAATATACCGCCCATCCGGAGCCGCCGGAAGGATTTTACCGGCTGCTTTACGGCCGTGCTCCGATGCACACCTTTGGCCGGACAACCAATAATCCCCTGCTGGCCGATCTGATGGATGAAAACGAAGTCTGGGTGAATCCGAAAGTGGCCAATAAGTGGGGTTTGCACCACCAGCAGTATGTGATACTGGAAAATCAGGACGGTAAAAGATCCAATAAAATCCGGGTCAAAGTAACCGAACGTATTCGTCACGATGCGGTGTATATGGTCCACGGCTTTGGCCACACACAGAGTAAAATGCGCCGCTCCTATATGAAAGGTGCTGATGATACCCAACTGATTTCGCGGGTTGATCTTGACCCGATTATGGGCGGCACCGGGATGCGCGGTAATTTTGTGACCTTTAAAACGGAGGCGGTATAATGCGCTACGCAATGGCAATAGATACCCGGCGCTGTGTTGGCTGCAGTGATTGTGTGGTGGCCTGTCAGACTGAAAACAAGGTTCCTGTCGGCTACTGCCGTGACTGGATTGTTGAAGAAATGTCGGGGAAATATCCCCTGCTTAGTCTGGAAATTCGTTCGGAACGTTGTAATCATTGTGCCGATGCACCCTGTGTCCGTTCCTGTCCGACCAGCGCCAGTCATTATGAAGACGGCGGAATTGTCATGGTCACCCATGAAGAATGCATCGGCTGTAAAGCCTGTATTGCTTCCTGCCCCTATGATGCCCGCTTTGTTCATCCGGAAGGTTACGTCGATAAATGTACGTTCTGCCTGCACCGGGTAAAAGATGGTCTGAAACCAGCCTGTGTTTCGGTTTGTCCAACCCATGCCATGATTTTTGGAGACCTGGATGATGCCAACAGCGAGATTTCCAAAATTCTGCAATCCCGCACCCACAAATCACTGATTCCGGAAGCGGGTACAAAACCTCATGTTTTCTATTTATTGTGAGCGGAGTGAAAAATGAAAGAAATAACAATTACCTCCGGGCGGATGAACCCCGGAATTGATCCGGTGCTTCATGCCTGGGGCTGGGAAATACCGGTCTATCTGTTTCTTGGCGGTCTGGCTGCCGGAATCCTGATTTTTTCTGCGGTCTATTTTCTGCGCGGCAAAGCCGATGAGTATAAGTTCGCCGTAAAGATCGCCCCTTTTTCGATTCCGGTCCTGCTTACCATCGGTTTGCTGGCCTTATTTCTCGATTTGACCCACAAGCTGTATTTCTGGCGGTTGTATACAACCATCCGCTGGGAATCACCGATGTCCTGGGGCGCCTGGACCCTGATGCTGATTTTCCCGCTAAGTGTATTCTGGGCGGCTTCCTTTGTACCTGACGTCCGGCCCGGTCTGAAACTGCCGGCACTGGCCGAAAAAGCGATAAACCTGCTCATTCCGTTCCGCAAAGCCATGGCCTGGGCCTTGATTGTCATCTCGGTAATTCTTGGCATGTACACCGGAATTTTACTCTCGGCCTTTAATGCCCGTCCCTTCTGGAATACATCCATTCTTGGTCCGCTTTTCCTGGTTTCCGGTTTATCGACCGGTGCCGCTTTTACCATCCTGCTTTCCAAAAATGAGCAGGAAAGAAAAGCTTTTTCCAGAATCGATATGGCGCTTATTGTGATTGAACTTTTCCTTATTATCCATCTGTTTATGGGTTTTCTGGCCGGAACGGAGGTTCATATACAGGCGGCGCAGCTTTTCCTCGGCGGACCTTACACGGCTGTTTTCTGGACTTTTGTGGTCACACTCGGCTTAGTGGTTCCCCTATTGGTTGAAGCACTGGAAATGAACGGTTATCATCTGCCGGCTCAGCTCCCGGCTGCACTGGTGTTGACCGGCGGTCTGATTTTACGGTTTATCGTTGTCGATGCGGGTCAGTCTTCCCGCTGGTTGTATAAATTTATGACTCATTTTTAAAGAGGATGGTATGAAAACTGAACAGAAATACTGGAATCCCTACCTGGTTGGTGTCGGCCTGGGGTTGACCCTGCTGGCCGCCTTCGTTGTGATGGGCCGCGGTCTTGGTGCTTCCAGTGTCATTATGCGATTGACGGTTTTAACAACCGGAATTTTTTCGACGGAGCATGTTCAGGCAAACCCTTATTTTTCTGAGTATACAAAGGATTTGCTGAAAGACTGGCTGGTGTTTGAAGTAATCGGCGTACTGATTGGCGGATTTATATCCGGTGCGCTGGCCGGCCGGCTGAAAAAAGAGATTGGTAAAGGCCCGAACATCTCCAACCGCGGCCGGTTGATCTATGCTTTTGCCGGTGGTGCTATTATGGGATTCGGCGCCCGCCTGGCCCGCGGTTGTACCAGTGGTCTGGCTCTTACCGGCGGCGCAACCCTGGCTCTTGGTGCCTGGGCTTTCATGTTTGCCGTATTCGGCGGCGCCTATGCCACCGCTTATTTTGTCCGTAAACAATGGATTTAAGGAGATAAAAATGGCTCCCTTTTATAAATTTGGATTATTCGGCGATCAAACCAGCCTGGTTATCGCCCTGCTTATCGGTATCAGTTTTGGTTTCTGGCTGGAACGCGGCGGATTCGGCTACAGCCGCAAACTGGCCATGCAGTTTTATTTTCAGGATCTGACGGTTCTGAAAGTCATGTTTTCAGCAATCATTACAGCTATGCTGGGCTTGATGTATCTGACCCTGTTTGGATTTCTTGATATCAGCCGGGTCTATATCAACCCAACCTATATGGGCGCACAGGTTGTCGGCGGTCTGGTTTTGGGTGTCGGTTTTGCCATCGGCGGCTACTGCCCTGGCACATCGGTGGTCGGAGTAGCCACAGGTAAAATCGATGCCATTGTTTACCTGGCCGGGGCAATGTTCGGCATGCTGGTTTTCGGGGAGCTCTTCCCATTACTAAAAAATTTCTATAACTCAGGTTTTATGGGCAATGCAACGCTCCCCGAATTTTTTAACCTGCCGACCGGGTTGATTGGATTCCTGGTTGTGGTGATGGCTGTCGGTATGTTTCTCGGCGGCGAATGGCTGGAACGCAAATTCAGGAAGGACGGTGTATAATGGCAGCAATTTCCCCAAAACAGCTTGGTTTTGGCACTTTTATTCTGCTTGGACTGATTCTGGCATTTTCACCGGTTGACCGCATGGCCAGAGCAGAAATCGAAGTATCTGGTCTGGTTCAGGAAATTGCCGGCGAATCGGCCTATATCAGCCCCGAAGACCTGGCCCATGCCATCATTGATAAAGATCCGTCGGTTATTATTGTTGATCTGCGCAGCAGCGCTGATTTTGCCGGTTACAGTATTCCCGGCAGCATCAATTTGCCGGTTGCGGAATTTGGAACCGACCGGGCTGATGAAATTCTTGACCGTGATAAAACCCTTGTCCTGGTTTCCAATGGCAACACCATCTCCGGACAAGCCTGGGTTATTTTAAAAAGTCAGGGTTACCCGGATGTCTATATTCTGGCCGGCGGGATGAATTATTGGGTAGAAGTTTTTACCAACCCGGTCAAGCCGGAAGGTGTCTATACATCCGACGAACAGTTTCGCTACGAGCTAAGGAAAGCGGCCGCTCCGCTGATGATGGGTGAACAGGCGGTACAATCTGATGCAAATACGCCAACGGAAACCAAAACTCCGGCTGTACGCAAAACATCAGTCAAGAAAAAGAAAGTAGACGAAGGCTGTTAAATTCAAGCACTTCTTAAACCGGCTTCGGAGCCGGTTTTTTTTTGCCCGAAAAATAGGTTTAGGTTTGCACAGCGTTGTCTGCTTAGCGGAATAAATTCATGATATTTCTGCTCTGCAGATATTCCGCTTTTTTGGAACGGTATAAGGCGGATGGGATTAGAAGCCGTTTTTGTTCAGCACTGTTTAAGGCCCGGTCCGCTGATTTTTTATCAAACTGGGGGATGGTTACCGGGTTACTGACGATATCTTCCGGGCTTTGACGAATACCGAGGCCGGCAGCTTTAGCATTGCCATGACAACTTTCACAGGCTCTCCCGGCCGGCTGTATCGTATGCGGCGAGTAACTTCTCCAGCTGCCGGCGAATTTTTCAGAATCCAGCCAGACCCGGTTTAAGGAATCGACATAGGTAAGGTTCATGCCGGAAAAAGGTTGGATTATTTTATACCGGCCATCTGCACCAATACCGAGAACCGGATCCTCCCAGCGCCTGAATTCCCAGGCCGTATACCAGATTCCAGGCCACAGCGCACCGCTCAGATAATTTGGGGAGCGGGCCATTTTCCGTTCCGCCTCCGGCAAAACGGACATAGAATCCAGCCAGTCGGTCACCCATTGATCACCCTGCCATTTATAATTTATCCAGAAATCATATTGCTTAGTCTGATCGTAATATAAATGCAATCCATAATCCTGGTAGGACCATCCGGCATGACAACTGGTACAACTGACCTGTTTGTGGAAGGACTGGTGCGGAACAATGTCCGGGTTGTAAGCAGCAGTTTCCGAAACAGCTTTTGCCGGATTCCCGGTGTGGCAATCAAGGCATTCTTTAACTTTCCGTCCGCTGGAATATGCCTTGTGGAAGGAATGGCAATCGGTACAGCTCAGACCTTTTTTCTGATGGATGTCACTGGACAGCCGGTGCTGGAAACTGCCGAATTCCGGGCTGGAGCCAACCGGAGTGTTATAGTCCTGATGATAATCGTGCTCATAATAGCCATAATAATCGGCACCGGTATAATTACCGCTATGGCAGGTCAGACAGGTCGCATCTGCCACCTGACCGGAAAATTTATGGCCATTTTCTGATGCACCGCTTTTCTGGTCAACCGCAATATGGCAGGAGGCGCAGCCATTATGCCTCTTCCGCCCGGAAGCCTGGTCAGAAACCCTGGCTTCCGTGTGGCAGCGCAGGCATTTTTGAACCAGCAGTGGTCCAATAATTTCATTTGCACCAGCCGGCGACTTTACCGGCTGGAGATTAATCAAATTTTTCCGGGATAATTTCTGTGGCAGTCCCGGAATGGATGAAACCGATAAGGTTTTTAACATATTTTCCATCGTGAAATGCCCCGACTGCCGGTAAGATTCGACCTGGCGCTGATGACATTTCTGACATTTCTCGCCGCTATAGTCATTCGCCGATGGAAAACGCAGGACAGGTGGATGGTTTTTTGTTGATAAAATGTCGACGGGAAAAACAGCTTTGGTTACGTTATGGCAGGCATTACAGGTCAATCCGCAGGCGGATAAATGCGATTGGTGACAGGTCCGGCAATCCTCCGCCGGCAGCGAATGCAGGACGAGTAAAATGAGGGCGAATGATTTAATCATGGCCGGAATGTAAAAAAGGCGGACCAGTCTCTCAACTGTCCGCCTTTTCCAATTGCCTTTGGGGAAGGCTTAGAACCATTCTAATTCATCGAGTTCTTTCACAGATTGACGTAAATCCGTGTGCAGTTTTTCCAGCGTTTCAACCTGTTCTTCAAGGCGGTCAGCTCTTTCTTCAAGCAGATCTGCTTTCTCTTCAATTTCCTTTGACCGGCAATTCATGTCATGCTCAAAATCTTCCGAGTCAAAGTCATCGCTAACCAGACGAATAGTATTGGCTAAAGCCTGCAAGCCGATTCTTGCTCCGGCTAAACCGATTTTAGCGCCTTCTTTGGCAATTTCTTTGGCTTCATCGACAATTGAAAAAAAGCTTTCGTGGTAACGGAGAACCATTTTTTGCTGCCGGTTGTTCAACTCAATCCGGGAACCGTTGACGATCAACTGGTGATCGGGTGTAAATTCTACATACTCAGATTTGCTGTCATTCGATCGCAGGATCAGTGTATCATTCTCAATATCAACATCCATCCGTTCAAAATACTCACCGAATTCGAAGTGGCTTGTGCTGGGTTTGTTTTTCTTAAGATCGATGGCCAGAGCCTGGCCGGTGATGAAAAATGATAATAGAAGACTAAAAAATATTGTTTTCATCTCACCCCCTGTTTTAAAAACAAACTGGCTTACGCCATCCCATTTTTTTTGTTTCAGCTTTTTTTAGGGCAACCGGAATCTCCACAAATTACCGTACAGGACGGCAATTCCGGAATCCGGGATGTTTAAAGATCATCGATTCGGCGCTTTAGATATTCTGAATAATTTTTCAGTTTGCGCTGGTATGGTTCATTAAACAACGGTGATGAAATAATAAAATCCGCTGTTGAACGGTTGATGGCGGTCGGGATATTATAAAGCGTGGCCAGTCGCAGTAAGGCTTTTACATCCACATCATGAGGCTGTGCCTGCATCGGATCCCAGAAAAAGATCATGGCGTCTATTTTGTTCTCGGCAATCATCGCCCCAAGCTGTTGATCGCCGCCAAGCGGTCCGGATTTTAGTTTACTCAGATTTAATTCTCTGTTTTTTAATTTTCCCTGTTCAATAAACTGTTTTAAACCCTGTTCAATCAGATGTCCGGTTGTACCGGTACAGATCAGATCGTGCCTTAACAGTTTTTCGGCGTTCCACTCAACCCATTCGAGCAGGTCTTTTTTACGGTTATCATGGGCGACAAGGGCAATTTGCTTTCTCATGTATTTATTATCCTTATATTTGATTGAATCCCAGGGTCGCCGAGGGGATGCTTTCCCGACGCCTCGGGACTCAGCATGACAACCCGGACCTGTCATTCCGCCGGAGCGGAACAAGTTTCCGAGGAGCCTGCGACGAGGAATCCCCTCAGTGTTCCTTCTTCATTGCCGAGGGGATGCTT
>DYOS01000206.1 GCA_020720405.1 Caldithrix sp.
GAGGATGCTTAGGCATAAGTAAATCTCCTGTAAAAGTTTAGCGCACAAGATATACCTGGCCTGGTCAGTCAAAAAAGATGTACTTCACCGGACGGATACACTTTTTTCGTTTTTATTCTGATTTGGTGAAGAATGCTGTGTCCGGGGCAGTTTGATTTTTGTCGGTAGAAGCTCCTGAAACAAGTTTGGGATGACAAGCTGGTTGTTTATCCGTGACCTATGCAAATGCAGAAAGCCGTTCAAAATTGGTGGGTTCGGTGTCAATCGGTGGCTAAGAATTTGGACAGGATAACAGGATAAACAGGATAAATAAGGAAGGAAACAGAGAGCAGAAAGCAGTATTTATTCGGTGGTTTCGGTGTCAATCGGTGGCAAAATTTTTTAACACAGAGTTAGCAGAGATAACGGAGAAAAGAGAAAACATCCCGCCTGGCGGGACCATCTTTCTATTCGTGATAATCCGTGTCATCCGTGGACAAATAAAAAGAAAAAGATTCCGAAACAGACCCGAAAGAGATGCCGATCCCGCCCATGCGGGACGGCATGACATGGTTCGGTATGACATTTTGCAGCTTTTCATAAAAAATCTGCGTTCATCTGTGGAATCTGCGGTCAGTGTTCTCGCTGGGTTCGGTGTCAATCGGTGGCTGTAAAACAAACGGTAAATAATCTACTGATTTTTATCCCTGCTTCAGCGCTTTGGGGCAGAATATATCGACCAGTTCGAAGCCCTGTTTTAGCGCTTCTTCCCAACTGATGGCGGCACTGCGCAGTATGGCCACAGCCAGGGTGGGGAATTTCTCAATCTCCCGGCGGCTAAGCTGTTCAGCCAGCACATGCAGCCCGGGGTTATGCCCGATGATCGCCGCCCGCTTCCAGTGCTCATCCAATCTGCTCATCACCTTCAAAATATCCTGCGGATCAGCCAGGTAAAGCTGTTCGTCAAAATGCAAAACGGGTTTCGGCTCCGGCCATTCTTCCAGCAATAATTCCACCGTCTGCCGGGTGCGCAGGGCCGGACTGCAGAGGATGCCGTCGGGAACTAAGCGGCGTTCACGCAAGGCCAGACTCATGCGCGGTGCATCGTGCCGCCCGCGGTCGCTTAAGGGGCGTTCTATATCGCTCTTAGCGGGATGCGCCCAACTCGATTTGGCATGACGGATGAGCAGTAATTCGGGCATCATTTTTCTCACTTTCGGCTTGCACCCCGGAACAATTTCTTTTATAATGGTGTACATAAATACACCTAAAGCAACAGGGCAGACATCATGAGTTTCGAGGACATTTTTGAGCCCATTGAAGTAATCAGTTATTTCAGGGATGGTACGCTGAGGCCGCTGCGCTTTAAATGGAATGGCCGGGTGTACAAAACCAAACAACTGAACGGTCACTGGGTCAGCCATCAAGGTTACAACAAGCAGCATCATTTTTCAATTATTGCCGATAGTTCCGACTATTTCGAGCTGCTTTTTGATACCTCCGATTTTGGCTGGCAGGTGGCCCGGGTTTATCTGGGGGGATGATGAACAACGTTCCCTTTACCCTGATTATGCATATCGATGCCGATGCCTTTTTTGCTTCGGTTGAGCAGGGTTTTAATCCGCTGCTGCGCAATCGTCCGGTAGTAGTCGGCGGCAAAGAAAATCAGCGCGGCGTGGTGCATACGGCCAGTTATGAGGCGCGGGCCTTCGGCATCAGTACCGGTATGCCCCTTTACCGGGCTAAAGCCCTTTGTCCGCAGTGTGTTTTCCTGAAAGGCGATTACGAGCATTACCGGGCCGTGTCGCAAACCATGCAGGAAATTTATCTCAACTACACGCCACAGGTGGAATTTACCTCGCTGGATGATGCCTATCTCGATTTGAGCGGGGCCCTGCATTTGTACCCGTCGCCGCAGTGGGTGGGCCGGCAGATTCAGCAGGAGGTTTTACGGCGCACCGGGGTCGGTGTATCGGTGGGTACAGGCAGCAGTAAAATGATTGCCCGTATCGCGTCGGGGCTGGATAAACCACGTGGTCTGCGCTGCATTGAGCCGGGCAGGGAACGGGATTTTCTGCAGTCGCTGGCCGTGGATATGCTGCCCGGTGTGGGCCGGCGCAGTAAAGAAAAACTGACCGATCTGGGTATTTTTACGGTGGGCCAGCTGGCCGCGCTGCCGCGTCTGATTTTGGAACAGCTTTTCGGACGCAACGGGCAGAAATTGTGGGATCTGGCCAATGGCATCGACAGCCGGGTGGTTGAAGCGCAGCATATACCTCGTCATATCAGCCGCGAGACCAGTCTCGAAGAGGACACCGGCGATGTCAAACTGGTGTTGGCCACGCTGCAGTATCTGACCGAGCGCATTGCCGCCAAACTTCGCGAAATGCAATTACAGGCCGGCAGTATTTCGGTCAAAATCGGCTATTCGGATTTTACCCGCCATCATAAAAGCCGCCGTTTGCCCTATCCCTGCAGCGAAAGCCAGGAACTGTACCGGGCGGCCGGTGTGCTGTTTGATGAACTGCATTTGCGCCGGGTACGCATCCGCCATATCGGTTTGCAGGTCGAAGATATCGAACCGGCCGGTTACCAGGGCACTTTGTTTGATGAAGTACAGAAGGAAGAAGCGCTGAACACGGCGGTTGATGAGCTGCGCGGGCGCTTCGGCTTTATGTCGATTATGCCGGCCGATACGCTGGAGCTGAAAAACAGGTACCGCATGGACCGCCACGGCTATATTCTGCACAACCCGGCGCTGACCCGGTGAGGTAAGAAGTAAGAGATAAGACAAAAGAAGAATAAGAAAAAAAGAAAATTGGTGAGACCAGTGGCTAAAATCATAGGACATAAGAAGTAAGAGAAAATAGAGAACCCTATTTCCAATTTCTTATCCGTGAAAATCATCCGCGGACAAAGCTTTTTCCAAATCAAATTTTTTTTCTCAGTGTTATCTGTGGTTATTTTCTTTTTCGTGTGAATTCGTG
>DYOS01000055.1 GCA_020720405.1 Caldithrix sp.
TACATAAGCTTTAAGATTTCTCATCTCCCGCCCGGGCGGGATCGTTCGAAGACTTGTCCCGCTCCGGCGGGATGACGACTCAGGGGGTTCCTCAATTCCCAATTCCTTTCGGTGAGTTTCGGTGTTAATCGGTGGCTACTTTCATTATACGCAGAGTATGCAGAGATAACAGAGAGGAGAAAGCAGTGAAGCAAAAAAACTCTATGCTCTCAGCGTCTCCGTGGTAAATTTCTTCACTGGCTTCGATGGAAAAACGAAACCAAAGGGGATTTTGATATGAAAAAGTGGTTTAAATGGCTGGCTGTTTTTTTTGGTCTTGTTATTCTTTTTCTGGCCGCTTTTATTGTAATTTTTTTTGTTTCCCATAACCGCTTCGGACTGATTCCCTCCGGTGGAAAACTTAATGCCAACCAAGCTGCCTTCGATGTTGGTTATTATGAACTCAATCTGAAAATTCTACCCGATCAGAAATCAATCACTGGCTCGGCGGTTATTGCTTTGCGTCCCTTACAGACCGGTCTGACCCAGATTGAACTCGACCTGGTCGATAATTTTACCGTCCATTCGGTTCATGCCCTGCGCCCGGCCGTAACCAGTTTTAGCCATGATGATAATAAACTCCTGCTTTCTTTTTCGGACAGCCTGCCTTTAAATCAAACCGTGGCTATCCGAGTTGATTACTCGGGTCAGCCGGTCGAAGCCATAAAACCGCCGTGGGTTGGCGGCTTCAACTGGTCGAAAACCAAAGATGGCCAGGACTGGATTGGTTTATCCTGCCAGGGTGAAGGAGCAAAAATCTGGTTCCCCTGCAAAGATCATCCTTCCGACGAGGCGGATTCGGTGCGTTTAAATATCACGGTTCCAAAAAATCTGTTTTGCGCCGCCAACGGTATTCTCGAAAATGTTTCCACGGCAGATTCCAGCTGGACAACCTTCCACTGGATGACCCGCTACCCGATCAACAACTATAATATCAACATCAGCATTGGTCCTTACTGGGAAGCGGAGAGCCTGTACCTGACCGATTCCGGAACGGAAATGCCGGTTATTTTTTATCATCTTCCGCAATCGGCGGATAAAGCCGCAGCCCATCTGTCCATGGCGGTTGATATGCTGAAAACCTATCGCAAATTTTACGGTGAATATCCTTTCCCAAAGGAAAAATTTGGTCTTGTCGAAACCGATTATCTGGGCATGGAACATCAGACCCTGAACGCCTATGGCAATTTCTTCCGTTACGATACCGTCAACGGTCAGGCTTACGACTGGCTGATGCTGCATGAAATGGGTCATGAATGGTGGGGTAATCAACTTACCGGCGCCGATTGGGCTGATCTCTGGCTGCACGAAGGCATCTGCACTTACGGAGAGGCGCTCTATATGCAGGAAAAAGGTGGTACTGAAGCCTATCACAATCATGTCCTGAATTTCGCCAAAAGTATTAGCAATAAAAAACCGGTTCTGCCCCATCGCCCGGCCAGTTCAACCGAAGTTTACCAGAGAGATATTTATTTTAAAGGCGCCTATCTGATGCACAGCCTGCGCTTTATGCTTGGCGACAGCCTGTTTTATACTTTCCTGAAAGATTTTGCCACCAACCCGCAGTACATTATGCCCAATTTTGCGGAAACCGAAGATTTTCTGAATCTGCTGGAAAAATACGGGACAAAGGATGTGCAGGAATTTTGCAATTTATTTTTGACCGGCACCAGCTTGCCCCGGTTTAACATAACCTCCATCTCAACCGGACAGTACGGCTTTTCAGTCGATTACAACGGGCTGCACCTGCCAGTGGAAATCCGTCATGACGGACAGACCGACCGCCTCATGCTCGGTCCACAGCCGGTGGTTATTCAAAGCCAAAATGAACCAGAAGTCGATCCGCAACACTGGTATCTGACCGCAGACTATCTGAAATCCATACACAAGAAATAAAATATGCTGAACGGAAAATATGCCGAACTCAAAGCCCGGCTGGAAAAAACAATTCCCACCCGACAATTGTCGGAACGGGAGTTGGATCTGCTGGCCGCTGGAACCGATGCCAGTTTTTACCAGCTATTGCCCAGACTGATCGTCAAAATACAGAACGAGGAACAGCTCCGGCAGGTCATCGACCAATGCCGCAACCTGCAGATTCCGTACACGGTACGGGCCGGTGGAACAAGTCTTTCCGGACAGGCCCTGTCCGATTCGGTTCTGCTGGTAATGGAGCAGTCACACTGGCGGAAAATGCACCTCAGCGCCGACCGGAAGAATATCACTCTGCAGCCCGGTGTAATCGGTGCCAGGGCCAACCTGTATCTATCGCCGCACCGCTTAAAAATTGGGCCCGACCCGGCTTCGATAAATTCCGCCCATATCGGCGGCATTCTGGCCAATAATGCCTCCGGCATGTCGAGTGGAATTCGTTACAATATCTATAATACTCTGCGCGATATCCGGGTCTTTTTCAGCGATGGATCCATGCTCGATACCGCCGATGAGCAAAGCCGGCGGGAATTTTCAGAAAGCCATGCCGGCTGGATGGAGGAAATTTCCACCCTGCACCGTGAAATTTTAGCCGATTCCACCAGCCTGCAGCGCATTCAGAAAAAATACAGCATTAAAAACACCACCGGCTATGGTTTAAATTCTCTTACCGATTTTGAAGACCCACTGGAAATAATCAAACATCTTTTGGTCGGCTCGGAAGGTACTTTGGGAATTGTAACCGGCCTGACCCTGGACACGGTTCCCGATCCGCCGCTCAAGGCAACCGGGCTGATTATTTTTCCTGATATTGCCGAAGCCTGCCGGGCCATTCCCAGCCTGCGTCAATGCCGGGTGGCCGCGGCTGAGCTGATGGACCGGGCTTCCCTGCGTTCGGTTCAGGATAATTCGGCCATGCCGGAATGGCTGAGCAGTCTGACCGGCGATGCCACGGCCTTGCTGGTCGAAACCCAGGCTGACGATGAAACAATTCTCCATCAACAGACCGTGGAGATTATTTCAGCCTTATCAAAGCACACATTGCTTCGCCCGGCGGAATTTACCCGGGACCTGAAGCAGATTGCCGGTCTTTGGGCGGTGCGTAAGGGATTATTCCCGGCCGTTTGCAAAAACCGGGTCAAGGGCACTTCGGTCATCATTGAGGATATTGCCGTTCCCTACGAGCACCTGGCCCAGGCTATTATCGAAATCCGCACCCTGTTCGGGAAATATGGATACGATAACGCCATCATCTGGGGCCATGCCTTTGACGGCAATATTCATTTTGTACTGATTCAGAATTTTGAACAGGAACAGGAATTAAGAAATTATGAAGGCTTTATCGGCGAGCTGGTCCGCCTGGTTGTTGATACCTATGACGGTTCGCTGAAAGCCGAACACGGCACCGGGCGGAATATGGCGCCTTTTGTTGAAGCCGAATGGGGCAGCAAGCTTTACAGTTATATGCTGCGCCTCAAAAACATGTTTGATCCGCAGGGCTTACTCAACCCCGGAGTGCTGATCAACAGCGATGCCCGGCTGCACCTGAAGCATATCAAACCGATGCCCGCTGCTCACGATCTTATCGATGATTGCATCGAATGCGGATTCTGCGAGCAGACCTGTGTTTCAAGGGAATTAACCCTGACCCCACGCCAGCGGATTGTAGTTTTCAGGGAAATCCGCCACCTGCAAACCACCCATCACGAGCCGCACCGGCTGGCTGCCCTGCTTGATGATTATAATTATCAGGGTCAGGAAACCTGCGCCACCGACGGTTTGTGCGCCCTGGCCTGCCCGGTTGATATCGATACCGGCAAACTGATCAAAGAGCTGCGGGCCGAACAGGCCACTCCCGGCGCTAAAAAACTGGCCGGTTTTCTGGCTGGCCACATGGCCGGTCTGACTGCTGTTCTGCGGGTATTGCTAAATATTGTCCGGATTAAGCAAAAAATTTTCGGCAGCAAAACCCTGTATGCAGTCACTTCCGCTCTGCGGAAAATAAGCGGGAACCGTATGCCACGCTGGACCCCGGCAATGCCGGGAGGCGCCGACACTCTACCTGCACCAAATTCAATGGACAGTGCCGTCGATGTTATATTCTTCCCCAGTTGTATCAACCGCTCCATGGGTAAAATTGAAGGTGAACCTGAAGGCCCGGGCCTGCTGGAGACCATCACCCGCCTGCTGCAGAAGGCTGGTTACCGCTGGAAATATCCGGAAAATGTTAATCAGTTGTGCTGCGGACTGGCTTTCGCCAGTAAAGGTTTTAAGGAGGCCGGTGCGCAAAAGGCCGCCGAACTGAATGCCGCCCTGCTCAAAGCTACCGGGAATGGCGTAATTCCTGTGCTCTGTGAGATGAGCCCCTGCCTTTACCGGATGAGGGAAACACTCGACCCCCGACTGAAACTGCTGGAGCCGATTGAGTTTAGTTTGAATTACCTTTTGCCCAGGTTGGATTTAGAGCCGGTGCAGGAAAGCATTGTCATTCATACCGTGTGCAGTGCAAAGAAAATGGATCTGGAAGAAAAATTTGCCGAACTGGCCTGTCTTTGTGCCACAGATGTAATTGCGCCGGAGAGTGACTGCTGCGGTTTTGCCGGCGACCGCGGATTCTCCTTCCCCGAATTGAATGAACACGGATTGCGCCATCTGGCCGGACAAATTCCTGATACCTGCCGGCAGGGTTATTCCACCAGCCGGACCTGCGAGATCGGTCTGACTGAACACGGCGGAGTGCCTTACCAGTCCATTCTACACTTGCTGGACCGGATCAGTAAAGCTAAGACAACCTGATCCGGCAGAGCCTTCAGAATGTTAAAAAGCCGTTTCAACCTCGCGGTCAAAACGGCTTTCATTGCGGGGAACCAGCCGCAATTGCCACGGCGCTGCAATCCCTTGATATTATTTTGTGACGACTACAAGATATCTGGTTTTCCAGAATTCCTGCGGATCAATGATTTCGATGAAATGCGGACCATCTTCGTCCTCAATCACATGATAAGAATCCGGGGCATGGCTGGTAACGATATCAATTTTACTGATCGAATCCGGAAGGGCGATGGTTTCCGTTTTGACCACGCTTATTTTGGTAAAAGCGTCCGGAGAAACTTTATCAGACAGGGTTTTGGTTTTGCCCAATCCCAAAAATCCACCCTTTTCATTGATAATATTTCTGGCCTTCAGGTCTTTCCGGTTGCCGATAATATAGAACCCGGTTTCAATCCTGGCTTTCTGATCGGTGATGATCGCTTCTTTTTCGGTCAGAAGACCTTTCATATTGGTCAGGTTGTTGGTTAGTCCGGTAATTTCAGTCTGGAGCTGACGGATGGTTTCTTCCCGTTCGGTGATAACCATATTGAGGCGGGTAATGGTTTCTTCCAGCCCGGCGATAGACACATTACGGGCCTTTATTTTTTGTTCAAGATCAGCCACTTTGGCCCGTGAATTTTTAATGTAACTGTCAATACTGGCGATGTTATGAAGAATCTTTTCTTTCAGATTGGGGTCCTGGTTATTCTCCACCTTTTCCGGCAGACGGGTCAGAAATCCTTCCCGTTTGCGGATCATCTCAAGGTTGTCATAAACCTCATCGATCGTTTGGACATAATCGGTTAGAAAAGAATCCTTATCAGCCATGGCGGTCTGCATGGTATTATTCTGAACCTGCAGCCTTTCCACTTCGGCCTGCAGACCTTCCATCTTTTTCTGGTCGGTGCAGGATGAAATCAGTAAAATTGATACAAATATCAAAAGGTAACGCATAAATCCTCCATTGATGATTGAGTCCGGAGCAAGCCGGAGCAGGGTCGTTGACCCGCAGTTTTAAACAAATATGATACCAGAACCAGAGACACCGGTCCAGTATTAGAATTATGTTGTTCTTATAAATAATATCTGGAAAATGTCGAATCTATTGCGCAGGAATTTTACATTTACTATTGGCCAACAGGAGAAGCTGCAGTGCTGAAACAAGAATCACTATTTATTCCCATCGACCGGGAAGGCAGCAGGTTACATCTGAAGAGATTTTATACCGATCCGAAGGGGGCGGTAGTTTTTATGCTGCATGGAGCAATTGAGAATGGAAGAATTTTTTACAGCAATAACGGCCGAGGGCTGGCACCTTTCCTGGCCGGTCAGGGTTTTGATGTTTTTGTGGCCGATCTGCAGGGCAAGGGTCAGAGCACACCGCCGGTTTCAGCTTCTTCCCTGCATGGCCAAACCGATAGTATTGTCACTGAAATACCGGCTTTTCTTGATAAAATCAGGGAAATCCGGGGCGTGACCCGCCAGCACTGGATCGGTCATTCCTGGGGCGGCGTTCTCCTTTTTTCTCATCTGGCGCGCTTTGCTCATCGCCGCAACCAGATTGCTTCCTTGGTTATGTTTGGCGTCAAACGCAGCATCCGCATCTTCAACCGCTGCAAGTTTTTTAAAATCAATCTTGGCTGGAATCTGACCCTGCCCCTGCTGACCAAAATTTATGGATTTCTGCCGGCGGTAAAATTCGGCTTTGGTTCGGATAATGAATCTGAACGGTCATTCCGGCAGATGCGCGAGTGGGTTCACCCGGGATTGTGGATTGACAGTGAGGATGATTTTAATTACCGCCAGGCACTGCGCAATTCGATGTTGCCGCCGACGCTGTACCTGGCCGGCGCAGCCGATTTATGTCTTGGCCATGTCAAGGATGTGGTCGATTTCCGCAAGGAGTGCTTTCAGGATAGCCAGCCGCTGCATGTTCTTGGGCTAAATAACGGAAACCTGAAGGATTACGGCCATATCGATATGCTGACTGATGTACGAGCTGTGAACGATCATTTCCCGTTGGTCAGTACCTGGCTGGAAAAACATAAATAACATCCGGAGAAAGTCTTAATCCTGCTCTTCGCTGATCTGGCTTTGCGGAGCAAGGCGCGCCCCGAGCGGGATAATCAGGAGCAAGCCGGTCAGCCGGGCTGAGGCATACCACCAGGAACCTTCCGGCCCGGAGAAAACCAAAGTTCCTATATTGATCATAAATACCAGTATGGTCAGGTAATAGCCGTGTCGGAGCGGCTGGAAACCGGCCACCCGCCCGGTGGTGTAACCGGCAACAAAACCTGCCACCAGATCAAGTAACAGGATTACCGCCAGTACAGCAGCAGAAAATCCTTGAGCGGCAGTCTGCGCCGGGTCAGACCGGAAAATAAAGAAAGTAATCAACGGCAAATAGAGCATTCTCAATGCGGACAACAGAAAATAACCGGTCAGAAGCGCCAGAAAAGTCTGCATAGGTTTCCCCTGAAAATAAAGCAAACCTAAGCCTGGCCGGAGATATTTTCAAATCAGGCGGAAGGTGTAAGGTAAGTCTGCAAAACACTAAATAACTGGCTCCGCGAAACTGGTTTGGTCAGGTAAGCTCTAAAGCCGAATTTCATGGCTTCTATTTTATCCTGCTCAAAAGCGTTGGCGGTCAGGGCAATAATTGGAATCGAGCTCAGGTCAGTGTCTTTCAGAATAACCTGCGTAGCTTCGTAACCGTCCACTTCAGGCATCTGAATGTCCATCAATATCAAATCAGGGCGGAATTTCCGGGCCAGCTCAATGGCCTGACCTCCATTCAAGGCTTCAAGCAGACGGACCTTGGTTGGTTCAAGTATTTTCAATATCAATTTGCGGTTCAGATCGATATCCTCGGCCAGAAGAATAGTTCTGTTGCCAAAATCCGGGATTTGCATAGCGAGACTTTCAAAATCTTCAGCAGCATCGGATTTACGGCGGACAATTTCAACTTTGGGCAGACTGATCATAAACCGGCTGCCCTGGCCGACCTCACTTTGCACAGATATTTTACCATGGACAAGGTCAATAATATGTTTGGTGATGGCCAGACCAAGACCAGTTCCACCGAAACGCCGGTTCTGACTTGAATCCTGCTGGAAGAAAGCTTCAAATATGCGGTCACGGAATTCTATCGGAAAACCAATCCCGGTATCGAGCACGCTGAGTTCCAGATCAATTTTTCTGGGATCCGCACCAAGGGCTTTACCAGTGAATTCAATCTTTATCTGGCCAATTTCCGTGAATTTGACCGCATTCCCAATCAGGTTCATCAGAATCTGGCGGAAACGTACCTCATCAAAGACCAGTTTATCCGGAATATTTGTGTCGATTTCAACTATAAAATCGATTCCCTTCTTCTGGGTATTCAGCTTGTATACACTGCCCATTTCCTGAACAATTTTTTTCAGGTTAACCTGGGAATAATTCATTTCAAACCGGCCGGCTTCAATTTTAGAGATATCAAGAATATTATTAATCAGCAGGAGTAGATTTTTACTGCTGGTCTGAATGGGTTCGATATAATCGTGGCGGACTTCGGCATCCAGACGTTCGGCCAGCAGCTCAGAAAATCCTATCACCGAATTGAGCGGTGTCCTTATCTCGTGCGACATATTTGCCAGAAAATCACTTTTGGCACGGGAGGCGGCTTCGGCTGCAAAGCGGGCTTTGGTCAGTTCTTCCTCAACCGCTTTGCGATCGGTTATATCACTGATCAGGCAGGTATAAAAACGGTTATTGCCGGTGACATACCGTTTCCATGAAAAATAAACCGGAAATTTTTTATTACTTTTACTGATGCCAAAAAGTCCCCATTCCTTAATGCCTTTTGGGTTCTGCTCGAGTTTATGCTGCAGTGAAATCAGATCCTTCTGCCCCTCTTCGGACTGCAGAAAGTCCCAGATTGAAGTGCCGACCACATCTTTTTCATCAACTTCAAAATAGGAGCAAAAAGCCGGGTTGACGGTTTGAATAACACCATTGACTTTAATTGTAATCACGGCATCGGGAATAGAATCGAGAATAGCCCTGGTTCTTCGTCCCTCCTCATACAAACGGTCGGTCAACGATTGAAAGGCCTGTGAAAGATCCTGAATATCCCGGGTTCCCCGAATCACTTCAATACGGGTTGTTTTGTCGGCATTATATTCCACCACCGATTTTAACAGTTGGCGCAACGGATGGGAAATGGACAAGGTCAATGGAATAAAGATGGAGACACCGAGAATCAGACTGAAAATAAAACTGATGACCGTAAATATCCTTTGTTTATGGATGGTATCAATTACTTTCTGCTCGGCGTTTTCTTTAATTCTACCGGCAAAATCAACCATATCCAGATTCACTTTGCGGACCGCCTGACGCAGCCCTTCATTTTCATCCAGACCGATTTCCCGCAGATTCCGTTCGTACTGCAGGAAATCTTCAACATAAATGTTCAGGGCGGTTAAAAGTAGTTCTCTCCGGCCGGGATTGAATCTTACGAAATGCCGGTGAAGAAAGTCCGCTGTTTTTCTGAACTCAACGATATATTTATCCTGCTGACGAAGCATATAGTCTTTTTCATGCCGGCGCATGGTGAGCAAAGTATTCAGCAAAATCAAATCCTTATTGCTCTTCAGATCATTCTCAATAAGGTGGGCCTGCTCCCGCCAATGCCCGGTTAAACCCCAGTCTTTAAAACCCTGCTTGCGATACAGGAATACCAGGTCATTGAATTCAACCTGATAGCGGATTAAAGAATGCTCAAGTTCCAGCAGCTCATCTTGTCCGCTTTCTTCAGTTGTTAGGAGCTGTAAAATTTTTAGTTCGGCTTTCAGATTACTGTAAATGGTTTCATGTTCGGTCAGATAGGAACTGCTGCCTTCCATATAAAACTCTGGCTGCATACGGCCGAATTGTTCAAGTTGGGACTGGGTGGCGCGCATTTCTTCGATAAATAACTGAATTTTACGAACCGATTCGCGAATCTGATTTGCGCGGTTCAGTTCAGAAATAGACCAATAGGTAAAAAAGCTTTGTGTTCCACCCATGATTACCAGGCTAAATACAGCCGCGCCGAGAATTCTGAGCAATAGTTTATTTCGGATCAGTTGGATCATAAATCCTGCAAAATTATTGTGTGTTCTTTAGCACTATCGGGCATTTTTCTTTTTATTAAATCCCGGCTTTATTAGAATTGTATAAAAAAACCGGTTTGAAAATCAATTTCAAACGACAAAGAAAGGGGTTGTATTGAATCCTGATTTAATTTCAAAGAGTTTGTTAGTTGATAAATTCAAACTGCCCGGCCTTGCCGCCAGCCTGCTTATGAAACTTAGTGGTGTCAGCGATATGAATAAAATTTACCGTTCGATGCCGCCTCTCACCGGCATTCCGCTGATTGAGGCTGCTTTTGCTGCTCTGAATATTAAAATGGATGTGAGCAGCGATTATTCCGGAAAGATTCCGGCACAAGGCGCTTTTGTCACCGTATCCAATCATCCCTTCGGGCTGCTTGATGGCATAGCCATTATAAAGCTGATCGGTGAAATACGTCCCGATTACCGGGTTACCGCCAATTTTCTTTTAAGCCATCTGGAACCGGTCAAAGAATATTTTATCGAGGTTAATCCTTTCGAAGGAAAAGGACAACAACACATGGGCGCCAGTCAGCGCTCACTGGCCCATCTGAAAAATGATGGCGTGCTTGGGCTTTTTCCGGCCGGTGAAGTGGCTACTTATTACAACGGTTCCGGAAAAATTACCGATAAAGAATGGAATATGAAGGCAATTCGCCTGATCTACCGGGCCGGTGTTCCGGTTTTGCCGGTCTATTTTCACGGTACCAACAGCAACCTGTTTCATTTTCTGGGCAAAATCAATCCGGCTCTGCGCACCCTGCGGCTGCCGGCAGAATTTATAGGAAAAAGAAATTCGACGATCCGGATTCGGGTTGGCGATATGATACCGGCCTCTGAAATAGCAGCCTTCGCCGATTTTCAAAGCCTGACTCCCTTCCTGCGCGAAAAAGTATTTTCATTGGAAAAGTCGGTCTGAGCAAAATAAAAAAACCCGGTGAGTTTTTTGGAGTGAAGGCATGAACTCACCGGGTTCGGATGCGGATAAGCCAAACAGAAATAGAGTATATCACTGGCGGCGGGAGAAAATAAAATTCGTTTTATAGAGCAGTAATAGAAAAAGGTGAGATTTAAATTAAAATGCCCCGGTCGGGGCATTTTTTATTCTGATACGGGCTTGTATTTATAACCTATCCGGTCAAAGGGATTAATGACGCTCGATATAATATTTTTCAGGTGTGCATTGGTCCGTTTCAGATAACGGATATACAGGGCCAGCGTTGCAGCCCGGCCCGGGGTCATTTCCTGGTCATGCCGGCCTGAAAGAAGGTTGATCAGTGTTGCATCGCAAAGCTTATTCACGGCTTTTTCATCTTCCATCATACTGATGGCCATCTGTTCATCGTTCTGCATCAGACATTGCCGGGTGCGGTTGAACTCGCCTTTGATGTGTTTTTCAATCTCTAAAAGTGAATCTTCGAAAGGCCCGGCTTTGAGCATAACCGGATGCGTTTCAGCCAGATCGACGATATTCTTGGTGTAGTCACCAATCCGTTCAATTTCACCGATAATTGAAACAAGCACAAAGGCTGAGGCCAGATCCGCCGTACCCTTTACAGCAAGGTGAGTTAACAGTTTACGGCGCACATCGCGTTCATATTCGTTAACCAGTTTATCTTTGCGCCGGATTTCAAAATTAATTTCCGGGGTTTCCGTCTCGCGCAGTGTTTTTACTGCTTCCAGAAACATCAGCTCATCAATGGCCAGCATCTCATAGGAATTTTTCCAGCACTCGTCGAGCAGATTATCCTTATTCCAAAATTCCTTTAATTCTTTCCACATAACACACTCCACAGCAATACACTTACATAATGATAATCAACACCGGCAGAAAATAAAGAGACAAATACAAACCAACAAAAATAATCAGATTCCGTTTGGAGTGGCTGGCATGCCGGCTGACATACTCAGCCAGTCCGATCGGAATAAATTTCAATGGATAAAATATCAATATACCTAATACATTAAATATCAGATGACTGAAAGCAACCGTGACTGCAAATGGGTTTTGAGTCGCCAGTGCGGCAAGAATCGCCGTTCCTGTAGTGCCTATATTGGCGCCCAGGGTATATGGAAAAATCTGACGCAAGGTAATAACACCGGCCCCGGCTAAGGGGACAATAAGTGAAGTGGTGACCGAACTGCTCTGGACTATGAAGGTCAGCACAACACCAAAGAGTAAACCCATAAAATCATTTCTGAACAGGTATTTGTTTATAACCAGTTCAAGTTTATCCAGAACCAGGGCGCGGATACCTTTGATCAAAAAAGCCAGAGAAGCAAATAGTAACAGGACTGAAAAAATCAGTAATAAAATCCTGGAAAAAGGAAGAAAAGAAAAGAGACTATCTACTATTTTGATTACCGGATCAAGAGCTGATTTTAAGGGATTAAATAAGTTCAACCCCCCGGCTCCGGAAAAACTCTGCTCCATTTTTATGGAAAATTTTTGAATTAAATGGAAGGACATTTCAATCGGGAAAAGCACTATTACACTTAAAATATTAAAAAAATCATGAACGATTCCGCTGGCAAAAGCCCGGCGGAATTCAACCCGGTTGGAAATATGGCCAAGCGAAACCAGAGTATTGGTGATGGTTGTGCCAATATTGGCACCCATAATGATGGGAATGGCTGATGAGATATTTAACGCTCCACCGGCCACCATACCAACGACCAGAGAAGTTGTGGTTGACGAACTTTGAATAACACTGGTGGCCACAATACCAATAATTAAACCGGCCAGCGGATCCGAGGTCATATTCAGCATGGCCTCGGCAAAACCTTTTCCAAACAGTTTGAATGCATGTCCCATCAGGTTAATGCTGAGCAGGAAGAAATACACCGACAGAATAATTGATATGATTTTCAGGGTTTTTTGCCTGGTCTCGTTATCCACAATTTTATCCTTATTTTAATCCTGGTTTCCGGCCTTGCCCGGCACAGGTTGAGAGAGGAAGCTGAAAAGTAAGATTAAAATGTTTGATTTGTGTTAGAAACCTAATAAAACTAAAGTGATCCGGCAATCGTAATCCGATCCGGTCGCACCAAAAGAAAAAATTAAAATATGGCCTGTTTACAGAAAAAAGTTTTAACCATGAAAATAAATTTTGTAATTTTTTAATCTCGACAAAAGAAAAAAAGGATATTTTTATGCAGCTCGTACCGGAACATATTAAAAATCTGGAACCCTATAAAGCCGGGAAACCCATTGAAGAAGTGCAACGTGAACTGGGCTTAAAACGGGTAGTCAAACTGGCTTCCAATGAAAATCCGCTGGGTGTTTCGCCTGTTGCCACTCAGGCCATGATGGCCTCTATTTCCGGTGTTAACCGTTATCCAAGTCCCGATTTCTATGTGCTGCGCAAAGCGCTGGCCGACCATTATGACGTAAAACTGGAAAACGTCTTTGCCGCCCACGGATCGGAGGGCATTATCGCAGTTATCATGCGCACCTTTTTACTGGATGATGAGGAAGCTATTACCTCGGACGGGACTTTTATCACTTTTAAAATTCAGGCCCAAAGCCGCGGCATCACCCTGAAAACCGTACCATTAAAAAACTACCGCTACGACCTTGAGGCACTGGCCGGTCTGATCACTGATAAAACGAAAATTATTTACCTGTCCAATCCGAATAATCCCACCGGCAATATTTTCACCGTTCATGAATTTCAGGAATTTATGAAAAAGGTACCGTCCCGGGTTCTGGTTATCCTGGATGAAGCCTACTTTGAATTTGCCCGTCATGACCCAAAATATCCGGATTCGATGCAGTACCGGCTGGATAATGTGATTACTCTGCGTACTTTCTCCAAAGCCTATGGTCTGGCCGGTGTAAGAATCGGTTACGGTTTCGCCGAAGAAACCCTTATTCAAAACCTGATGAAGGTCAAACTGACCTTTGAACCGAGTTCTCTGGCCATTGCCGCCGGTCTCGGAGCTATGGCCGATCAGGATTTCCTTGAAAAAACAGTTCATCTTAATTCACTCGGGCTAAAGTATTTTTATGATTTATTCGAACGGCTGGGCATTGAGTATATTCCGTCCCACGCCAATTTCGTAACCATAGTTCTGGAATCGGAGGCTAAAGTGAATCAGCTCTATGAAAAACTTCTAAAACTGGGTGTTATCGTCCGGCCGTTAAAGGCGTTCAATCTGCCGCACTGTATCCGGGTTTCGACCGGTTTGATTGAGGAGAATGAATTTTTTGCCAAAGCGCTGGAAAAAGTCTTATAAGCAAAAAAATGCAGCTTGACTGAAAATTTTTAAATCTCTATTTTGTTTTACATATTTTATGCCAACATAAGGGGCCAGATTATTTCATGCTAAACTTAACCCAAAGTCTCCGGCTCGAGCAAAGACTCACCCCGCAGCAGATTCTGCTTTCTACCCTGTTACAGTTGCCAATGCTCAGCCTTGAACTGCGGATTAAAAGCGAACTGGAAATGAACCCGGTACTGGAAGAAGGCATCGATGAAGAGCCGGTTCAGGAAGAAATAGAAAGCGATGAGCAGGAACAGGAAGTGCTGGAAGAAGAACTGGCGCCTCTCGATGAAACCGATAAAAACGACGACTACGACAAAAAGGAACTGGAAGAGGCGCAGGCTGACAATGATATTGAAGCCCTGCTCAATGATGATGATGCCTATGAAATCCGCATTCCCAAAGATAAAAACCAGGAAGAGTATGAGCGGCCGGAAATCAGCCTGAAATCACTGCCCGAACACCTGATGGAGCAGCTCCATATCCTGCGCCTGACAACCCTGCAGCGGGCCATTGGTGAGTACATTATCTGGAATATCCGGGATGACGGTTATCTTGAACCCGATTTTGACCTAACCTCTGTGGCCGAAAGCTTTGAGACCAGTGCTGACGATGTCGAATATGTCCTGCGCAAGGTACAAACCCTAGAACCAACCGGTATCGGCAGCCGGAATCTGCGCGAATGCCTTCTTGTTCAGCTTGAGGAAACCGTTGACGGAAATAATACCGCTTTAAAAATTATCCGTGATCATTTTGATGATTTTAAGAACAAGCATCACGATAAAATACTCGAAATCCTGCAAATCACCGCCGATGAATTTCACGAAGCTCTTGCCCTGATCCTTAAATTGAATCCAAAACCCGGTGAAAGCCTGTTCGACTCACGCACCAATTACATCATCCCGGATTTTATCGTCGAAAAGGTGGATGACAAATTCGTTGTTCAGCTTAACGACTGGAATGTGCCGCCCCTGCGCATCAGCAATACTTACAAGAAAATGCTGATGGACCGGCGCGGCACCGATAAGGACACCCGCCAGTATATCCGTAAAAAAGTTGAATCGGCGCGCTGGTTTATCAGTTCCATCTACCAGCGCAAATACACCATGCTTAATGTGATGGAAGCCATCATCGAAAAACAGCAGCCCTTTTTCGAACACGGGCCGGAGCAGATCCGACCCCTGATCATGCGTGAAATCGCCGAGATTATTCAGATGGATATTTCCACCGTCAGCCGGGTCGCCAACGGCAAATATGTGCAGACCGACCACGGTGTTTTCGAACTCAAATATTTTTTTAATGAACGCATGGAAACGGATAATGGGGAAGAAGTTTCAACGAGGGTGATTAAAGCGCGGCTTAAGGAAATTTGTTCAAAGGAAAACCCCAAACTGCCGTTGAGTGACGATAAAATTGCAGAAATGCTTAATACCGAAGGCTATCCAATCGCCCGCCGGACGGTAGCCAAATACCGCGAGCAGTTGCAGATTCCCATCGCCCGCCTCAGACGCGGTTTATAAACAGACAGGACACAGCCAAATTATGGAACACCAGATTCCCAAAATCTATGCGACCACCATTTTAGGCGTTCGCGTTAATGACCAGGTGGCCATCGCCGGTGACGGACAGGTAACCATGGGCAATACCGTGATGAAGCACTCGGCCGCAAAAATTCGCCGCCTGTACAACCAGAAAATACTGGCCGGTTTCGCCGGTGCCGCAGCCGATGCCTTTACCCTGTTTGAACGGTTTGAAGAAAAGCTGGAGCGTTTTTCGGGCAATCTGCCCAAATCGGCCGTGGAACTGGCCAAGGACTGGCGTTCGGACCGGTTTCTGCGCCGGCTGGAAGCATTGCTGGTGGTGATGGATAAAGACCATACTTTTATCATATCGGGAACCGGTGATATTATTGAGCCGGATGACGGACTGGCGGCGATCGGTTCGGGCGGATCGTATGCCCTGGCTGCTGCCCGGGCGCTGATAAAACACACCACTTTGCCGGCGGAAGAGATCGCCTCCGAAGCCCTGCACATCGCTGCCTCTATCTGTATTTACACCAACGACCATATCCGCGTCGAAAAGCTATAACCGGAGCCTGTATGGAAATTCATGAACTGACCCCGACTCAGATTGTCAGGGAATTAGACAAATACATCATCGGACAAAATAAAGCCAAGAAAATGGTTGCCATTGCCCTGCGCAACCGCTGGCGCCGGCAGCAGGTGCGGGATGAACTGCGTGATGAAATTATGCCCAATAATATCATTCTGATCGGACCGACCGGTGTCGGAAAAACTGAAATTTCACGCCGTCTGGCCCGCCTGGCCAATGCCCCGTTTATCAAAGTTGAAGCAACCAAATTCACCGAGGTCGGTTATGTCGGCCGCGATGTGGAATCGATTGTCCGTGATCTGACTGAATACAGCGTCCGCCTGGTCAGGGAAGAACAAACTTCGGCGGTTGAGCAGAAAGCGCGCGAGGCAGCTATTGAAAAAATACTGAATATCCTTCTTCCGCCAATCACTGCCAAACCCAAACCGATCGGTGAGATGAATGAACAGGATGAACTGGAACTACGTCATCAGCGGACCAGGGAAAAGCTGCGCAGTCAGCTTCTGGCGGGCGAACTGGACAGCCGGCAGGTGGAAATTGATGTCCCCGCCGACGGTGCGCCAATGATGCAGATTTTCTCGCCGATGGGTATCGAGGAAATGGGACTGAATATCCAGGAATTATTTGGTGGCATGATGCCCAAAAAGGTAAAAAAACGTAAAATATCCGTTGCCGAAGCTATGATAATGCTTACCCAGCAGGAAGCACAAAAACTGATCGATATGGAAGAAGTGGTTCGGATTGCCATTAACCGGGTGGAAAACTCGGGTATCGTTTTTATCGATGAAATTGATAAAATTGCCGGCGGCGGAGCGAAAAGCGGGGCCGATGTCTCGCGCGAAGGTGTGCAGCGGGATTTACTGCCGGTGGTTGAAGGCACTTCGGTGATTACCAAATACGGCATGGTTAAAACAGATCATATCCTGTTTATCGCCTCCGGCGCCTTCCACATCAGCAAACCATCCGACCTCATCCCGGAATTACAGGGCCGTTTCCCGATCCGGGTCGAATTAAACAGCCTGAATGAAGATGATTTTGTCCGTATCCTGACCGAACCTCAGAATGCCTTGATCAAACAATATGTAGCATTGCTGGCCACAGAAGACGTCGATCTGAAATTCAGTGCCGACGCCATCCGTGAAATAGCCAAAATAGCAACGATGGTCAACAGCAGAACGGAGAATATCGGTGCCCGGCGGTTGCATACCATTCTTTCTTCCCTGCTTGAAGAAATTTTATTTGAGGTGCCTGAGAAATCCATCGGCGAAACAACCATCGATGCAGCCCGGGTGCGCGAAACCCTGAAAAGCATCGTCGAAGACGAAGACCTGAGCCG
>DYOS01000207.1 GCA_020720405.1 Caldithrix sp.
TTCGTGTTGATGGCAAACTGCCCGCCATTCCCGTTTTGAACGGATTGGGATAATTTTGGGCCAGTAAAAATTGAGCGGGTCCCTCCTGCCAAACCGGGTCTTGGACCGGTGTCGATCCGTCACCGGAAATTTTAACCGGCACTGTAAAAAAGTCCTGACCCGGTATGGAGGCCAGATCCGCACCATCTCCGGGATTGGTTTCCCCTGGATCACCCGGGATACATTCGTTGGAAATATGGCCATACATGGAGGCCAGCGTGACAAACAAACGCAAAGTCTGGCTGGTATCGACGCCGGCAAAAGCCGAAAGCGGCAGACGCATTTCCACACCGCAATATGACATGCTTGAAAAAGCACTATTATAGGCTACTGTCATCTTGCCGGCACCGCCAAAAATTGAACCCAGATCATAGGTTCCGCTATACCCGAACTGATTGGTCTTCCCGGCAAAATCGCTGACTTTATAGTCGATACCACCAACCTCGTAACGAATAGCATCCGTAAAAAATTCATACTGACTGCTATTCCCTTCATTAAAAGCCAGGGCGAAATCGGCATCAAGATCAAGCCGGACATTACCCATATAGGAAAACGTATTAAAGACAAAGCCATTGGAATTTCCGCCGCCCAATGTATTGGCAGCACGCCCCTGATAACCGGAAAAATCCATAAACAGGCAGATATTATCATTGCTGGTCACTTCACCGGTAATACCGATATACAAATCTTTACCATCGCTGTAAAACTTCAATTCACCCAGATCATTATCATCACCCATACCGTTGCGTCCACTGGAAAAAACAGCGAGAGTCTGATATTTGTCATCGGTGATGTATCCATCGACCAGGATCGGTTCCTTTTTGCCCCGGGCCGCATTGTAAATATCGAGCCTTCCGCTGCCCGAGTAGGAATTAGGCAGTCCACTCATACCGCTGGTATTGGCATTATTTTTCAGCGCCTCATAGAGTTGTGCCGGTTCGGCTCCGGGATTTTGTTCCAGATATAGAGCCGCTGCTCCGGCTGCCACCGGACAAGCCATGCTGGTGCCGCGCATCCGGTAGTAATCAGCATCACCTTCATTTAGTGTTCCATTATTGTCAATCCAACTGCTACTCTGAACCGTGTACACATCGCGGTCGCGGAGGGAGAGCAAGACATGGCCCGGGGCGCAGATATCCGGTTTGAGCAGACCGTCATTCCGCGGCCCGCGGCTCGAAAACAGGGCATAATCATTAAGCACATAAGCCGAGCCATACCAATATGAATTATTCGCCGGATCTGTCCAGCCGGTTTTGGAAACATAGGCGCCAACAGCAAAGGCATGATCGGCCGAGGCCGGTGATCCGATGGTATAATTGCCATCGGAGACCGGCAGCCAGACATTATAATTTCCTTCTTCCAGATTGCTCCAGTCTTCATAGATATGGCAGAACTGGTCGTGGTCAGAATTGTTAACAACTTTCAGGTAGTAAGTACTATTTCCGGATGGTACAAAACTATTCAGATAGGAATACTGCGATTCCGATCCGCGGCTGCTTTCGGTGGTTGTTAAACGGGTGATATCGTTGAGCAGGATTTGGGAAGAATTATAATAATTCAATGACAAGTCATTGCGGTCCGAGCCGTCGTACCAGACCAGGTTAAAGCGCAGCATGGTGTCGTCACTTCCGGCATTGCTGACCTGAACTTCGATATAATCACTGACTGAATGGGCCGGGATTGTGCCCGACCAATGCAGATCATCGTCGGCGGAATTGCCGGCGGAAGCGAAGAAGGGCACACCCTGTTCGAAGGCCCAATCGACTTTTTGTTCAAGCGCCGAACTGCCGTCGTGATGCGCATCCCAGCCGCCGTAACTCATGGATAGAACATCAACATCGTAAATGTTCACTGCGCCATCGATGGCTGCAATTATCGCTGCGTCATTAGCCCAGGCCGAACCATCCAGCCCAATTTTCAAAAAACATAGTTCCGCATCGGGAGCCACACCTTTAAAGGCGCCCTTGCCGTTATTCCAATGTGTATGTCCTTCGGATAGCACCCCCCGGCCCAGCGCCGTTGCCGCAACATGTGTACCGTGGCCAGTAACCGTATTGGCCACCTGATCATCCAGATTCGGGTAATCGGAATAATCTTTCGCTTCCAGACCGGCTGGTAAATCTGATCCGGCATAGCTGACGTCAAGGCCGGAGTCAAGAATGCCGATCTTCACACCACTGCCGGTAATTCCATTATCCCAGAGCATGTTGGCCCGGACATTCATGGTGGCATCGTTATTCAGTGCTTTAACCGGTCTTTCGGCTGTATCCATTTTTTTGATAAAATCAAGATCGAGCACCTGGTTAAAATGCTCCGCCGGCAGAACTGCGACCAGAAACCCGTATGGATGATTGGCCGAAGGCGGTGTCCATGTTTCTTCGTAACAGCATACATCAAACCCTTTAAGCGTGCTGAATTGTGCTTCTGATGGGAAATCAGTGAAATATAAAATCACTTTCAGGTTTTTTGTACCGGGCAGAATCTGCCTGGCGCTGATTTGCTCAACCAACAAACCGCTTTGAATTTTAGTACGGTTTTGCTCAGAAATCCGAACCAGTTGTTCTTGTTTGACTATCGGTCTTGCCGCTGCCTGCAAACCGTTGACAAGCAGTAAGCTCATGATAAAAACAGTAAAAATTTTCATACCAACTCCTTTTTTCCGGCAATTTATAAATTTTGATCAATGCAATAAAACGATTTTCCGGACCTGGCTGCCCTGCTCCCCGGTTACCCGGCAGAAGTAGACACCATCCGGCAGATGATCGGCCGACCATTGCAGGGTATGTATTCCGGCGGTTTGTTGTCCGGAATACAGGCGGCTTACTTCCTGTCCAAGTACATTATAGATCGTGACTGA
>DYOS01000056.1 GCA_020720405.1 Caldithrix sp.
GCGGGAGAGGAGAAATCTTGAATGGACTGTACACCCAAAGATTTCTCAGTCGCTGCGCTCCTTCGAAATGACAATAAAGACAGGCTCATCGAATTACTTTACATCTACAGAAATGACGGTTTAAGTTTGCCTTTCGCATGGTGCAAAGCAGAAATGATATTGAAAGTTATAAAAAGGCAGAAAAAAATATAGACTTAAACGGCTGGTGCTGCCCTGCGCTTATATTTTAAGATGATCAGACTTAATTCTGTGTGCAGCTCAACTTTAAACCCCAGTTCACGGAGAATAATAAAACCGCGCCCGTTCTCAAGAAAAGAATGCAGCCGGTTGTCCTGTGGCTTGGCGGAATCCAGGTGAAACCCTTCGTCCGACACTTCGATGGTCAGCCAATCCTGATCGACATGAATTTTAAAGGAAACATTTTTATTCGGATTCATTTGATTGCCGTGTTTTACGGCGTTGTTCAGCACCTCCCGCAGGGCCAATTCCAGATCGAAGCGGTTAAGGGATGGACAATTTTCAGAAATAAAATTCAAAGCCTCCGGCAGATTATGGTCAATCTCCGAAAAGGCAGAAGGAAAATCCCTGCGGAAAACATGAATCTCTGACAGGTTTATCCCCTTTCAGTACTTTCGATAAAAAGCAGGCTCATCGTTTCGTTAATTTTTGCAACGTCATAAGGTTTGAGGAAATAACCGTCACACCCGGCCCGGAAGGCTTTCATAATTACTTTGGAATCATCCACGGCTGTGGTCATATAAATTTTACAACCATCCGAGGCAATCAACCCAAGCTCCTGTTCATGCTCCCGCATTTGGGTCAGCACTTCGCGGCCATCCATTTTAGGCAGTTGGATATCCAGAAAGACAACCCGGTACGGATCTTTTTCCTTATGCGCCATGCGGAAAGCGTCAAGCGCCTCGTGTCCGTCAACCGCCACTTCGCAGGCGCCGTATTTTTCCAGTAAGCGCATCAGAATTTTGCGCTGAATAAAATCATCTTCGACGATAAGAATTCTCATAATGCCATTATCCTTATTATGAATTGGATTCCCGGCTGTTCTGGAAAAATTTTTCCGGATTCTGGGGAATAAATTCTATTATTTCCGGCAGCGAATCCCTGCCCAGACCAAGTACATCAAGCGCTCTGGTTAGCGGTGTGGCAGAAATCCGGTCAAACTCAAGTCCAACCTGAAAGCGGGATATAATCAGGTCGGCGATATAAATGATGTAGGTCAGTTCCGGGGTGTGCCGGGCCAGTTGCGGTGTGTGGTGATAAGCAATAACGTCGCGCAGTGATTCCGGCAAATGCCAGCTTTCGGCCAATAGTTTTCCGGTACTGACATGCGTGGTTCCAAAAAGTTCATCCTCCGCTTCGAGCAGGGTTTTATTTCCATTATAAACATTGCGGTAAAAATAGGTCTGGTTTTTAACCATGTGCTGATCGAGAACCACTTTGCCAATATCATGCAGAAGGCCGGCGGTATAAGCCGTCTCACGGCTGACCTGCCCACTCATTGAAGCAATTTTCTCGGAGGTCACCGCCATCTGAAAGGCATGAATAAACATACCTCCTTTGACCATGGAATAGCCGGCGGACTGATGCCCGAAATACATCTCTGTTATGATGGAGAGCGCCAGCAGCATAATTCTCCGCTCACCTAACAGAACAATACCCCGGTCGATTGAATCGATCGGATAACCCGGACTATAAAAGGAAGAATTACAAAGATTGAGCACCCGGGCTGCCAGAACCTGTTCCTGGCGTATTTCCGAGGCGATCTGTTTCAGACTTGCTTTTTCGGTGTTGATCATGTCGATAATCTTCAGTGCCACCTGCGGAATCGGTTTTATGCGCTGAATCTGATGGAGAATTTCATCCTTTGTTAAAGTTTCCGGTTTAACACTCAGTTCAGCAAATTCCCGTCCGATCGGTTCAACCTGAAAACTCTGGTCGAAACAGTTGAGCGTAAGAGAGCAATTGAAGTAGCCACCGGTTTCTGAATAAATAATAGAAATTTGTTCTTTTTCAAGGAAGCGGTGGACATGGTCTGCAGTCTGGCCACCAATATTCAAACTGAAATCGTTGACGGTGGCATGACCGACAAAACCGCCTCCGGCAATTACCGCCTGCAGATTTTCCCGGTCGGCCCCGTTTTTCAACATTTCGCCGACGAACAAGGGCAGACCGCTTTCAGCATAAATCAGTTCATTTGATACATGCCCCTGCAAATTTGACCGACCCAATAAAATATGATAAAGCCCGCTGACCTGGTTTACCGGGTCAAGAAGAATAACCCCGACACAAGTTCCCAGATAGGCGGTCAGGACGCGCCTTTCCTTGCGGCAAACCCGCAGATTTGCCGTTGGCACAATTTCAGAAGAATGACCGGCATAAACATTATTCGGATTCATCTTCGTTCCCGTCTCCGAAGGTATTCAGTTTGTTGCGCAGGGTGCGCACGGTTATTCCGAGCAGTTCCGCTGCTTTGGTACGGTGATTATTAGTCGCCTGAAGTGCCTTGTAAATCAGTTGCCTTTCCATATCGGCAATGTTGAGAATCTCCTTCGATGGCGAGCCAGCAGTAATTTTGGAAAGAACCGGCCTCTCCAGCCGGATATGCTCGGGTTGGATGGTATCGGAACGGCCGGAATAAAGAATGGCCCGTTCGACTGTATTTTCCACCTCACGCACATTGCCCTCCCAATTCTGATTAACCATCAGGTCAAGCGAATCCGGATGCATGGATTTCAGTTCCAGTTTATATTTTTGGCAATAGGTGCGCAGAAAATGGTCGATCAAAATGGGAATATCCTCTTTCCGGTCACGCAGGGCCGGCACCTCGATCGGGAATACATTGAGGCGGAAATACAGGTCTTCCCGAAATTTTGCGGCACTGACCAGTTGCCGGATATCGCGGTTGGTGGTGGCAATAACGCGGACATCGACTTCGGTTTCCTGGGTGTTGCCGACCCGGGTAACCCGGTTTTCCTGCAGAACACGCAGCAGCTTGGCCTGCAGATTATGGGGTATTTCACTGATTTCATCAAGCAGCAGCGTACCCTGATGGGCTTCCTCAAACAGGCCTTTCTGCATCTTCAGTGCCCCGGTATACGAGCCCCGTTCATGCCCGAATAGGGTACTTTCAAATAGAGTTTCCGGAACAGCGGCACAATTTATTTTGAGAAACGGTTTATCGGCCCGGCTGCTCTGATCATGGATAGCCTGGGCAATCAACTCTTTACCAGTACCGCTCTCCCCGATCAGAAATACAGGTGCATCGCTTTTAGCGACAATCTCAATATGATAGAACAAATCCTGGATGGCCCGGCTTTGCCCGACTATCGTTTTGTTCAAATTTTGTGTTTTTAGTTCTTTTTTGAGTTTGGAATTTTCTTCCCGCAGGCTGCGGTACTCATAAAACCGCTCCACCCGGCTCTCAATCTGAGAAATAGAGAATGGTTTGGTGAGAAAATCGAAGGCACCTTTTTGCATGGCTTCAACGGCAGTCTCGACCGTTCCATAGGCCGTCATCATCAGGAATCCGATTTCAGGATAGAGCTGGTGAATTTCGACCAGCAGGTCTATGCCTTTGATCCCGGGCATCATCAGGTCGGAAATAACCAGGTCAACCGGTGCTTCTTCCAGCATCTGCAGCGCTTCCTGACCGCTTCCGGCCAGAATTACATCATAGCCGCGCCTGGTCAGCGTATCCTTTAGTATTTTTCTGAGGTCGCGGTCATCATCAACAATTAGAATCCGGCTCATATTATTTATCATTATCCTTTATTTTTAAGAAGGTCGTCCAGGCCGCCCTGATGTTTTTGTTGCTGGTATGAACGCAGCACCTGTTCTTTTGAATAAACTTTTCTGGACCTTTCCTCACCTTTTTCATCCGTTCCGGGTTCGTGAATTTCATTTATCAGTTGTTGCAGGCGGACATTTTCATCCTCGAGATGAGCTACTTTTTCCTTTAGCAGTTTATTTTCCAGAAGGAGTTTGTGTTCGTGCTCAGCTCTCTCGATCAATGAAACCACCTGGTCAATGCGGAAAGGTTTAATCATATAGAAAAATGAAAACCTGCGCATGGCATCCACGGCATATTTCAGATTCTGATAACCAGTCATGATGATAACCATGATTTCCGGGTATTTTTGGATAAGAGTTTGCCCCAGTTCAATACCGCTGACCTCATGCCAGCCCAGGTCCAGATCAAGTACCGCATATTCCGGATGTTCTGCCTCGGCCAGAGATAAAGCAGTATTGGGGTTTGCCGCGGTAATAACCCTGAAATCCTCCTGAGATAGCCCATCATCAAGCATTTCCAGAATCATCGGATCATCATCGACTACCAGAATGATTGGTTTTTCATCCATACTTTAAACAGCCTTCAGTTCGAAAAATAATTTTAACCAGAGATTATTGATGATCTCCCAGGAGTTTTTACCACTCTCGGGGTAACCGAGGCAAACATAACGCAACCGGAAACGGTAACCAAGATCATTAACAGAATTAAACTGTTCCATTTCACTGCTCAGTTTTGAGCAGGTATTTTCGGCTTTGAGCAGATCGGCTTCTGCGAAAACAACAAAAATAGTATCAACCGACAGCCAGATCATATCACCAGAACCCTGCAGATTTCTGGTAAAATTACTCTGTATGGTCTTCAGAGCGTCTTCCAGGTAGATATTATTTTCCGGGCCGGTTTCCAGGTTCAGACGGAGAATGGCAAAAGAGATCGGGCTAAGCAGCAGTTGTGCTTCGTGCATGCGGTCTTTAATAATTTTGCTGATGATATTGTCAAAGCGGTTGCCATGGCTGTGGCCGGTTTCCACCGGGCTGATCACCGGTCCGATCTGGCGGATAAATACATTGACCAGCTCATACAAATCACTGTCAATTTCGACCTGCCCGGTATTAAAGAACAGAATAAAACCGGTTAACTCTTCCCGGAACAGGATTGGGAAAAGAAAGCAGGTTTCAGCAGTAAAACCAAGCGGGTACTGGCTGTTTCCGATCACAAGTGTATCGAAAGGCCCCTGGATAGAGACCGGACCGGAAATTTGGATAGCCTGTCCGTTGATCGGATCAGAAGACTTAAAACGCAGGGTGTTTTTCAGCCCGGCCAGTCTGCCGCCGGCGTAGCGTAGAATAAATTCGTCATCGCAGCCTTCGGCGGTCACCAGTCCGCATTCCTCGATATGAAAAACTTCGCTGAAAACATCCAGAACCATTTCCCCGGCGGCATTATGATCTGCCACCTGGTAAAGAATCGAAGTTATCTCGACCAGATCTTTAATTCTGCTGCCTAATGTTTCTTCAGCCATTTCCTATCCACCTGATTGAGTTGAATTATCCGAACCCGGGATAAAAATATCATAGGCAGAATCGTCCATATCGAGCAATGTTTCAAAGAGAATTTCATTTTTTAGCCGGGAGACTTTAACACCTTCAAAAACCTGATCGATTACAACCCCCACGCCGCCGATGTCGATACTTACATTAGGAAAAAGTTTTTTCTGCACGACAATTTCCTTCCGGATTTGCTCTTTTGCTGCTTCCTGCTGCAAACTGGTTTCCGTTTTAGCCAGTTCTTCCATGGATTGCTGAAGACGATTTTTCTCGTTTTGCAGAAAATCGATTTCCTTATCCTTACCCGGACTCAGACTGCCCAGTCTTTTGCGTAAAACTTCAAGAAATTCGAGGCGCTTTTTTATGGACGAAAGGCGGATATTAATATCGCTCCGCTTCCGGCTGATTTCCCAGATTTTACTCTGGCTCTCATTCTCGGTAAAACTGCGGATTTTTAGTTCTGTAAAGGTTCGGTGTTCAGACCCGATCTGATTGGCCAGAATCCCTTTTTCGGTGGTTACCGAGCCGCCGCGGATGATGGCCTCATTGCCTTTCAGAATAACCTGCCCGCCAGCGGAAATCTGGCTGTTTATGGAATAATGGGAAATGACCACGTTTTTCCGGACACTGACCGTTGCTTCCTGGATAAAGCCGCAGGTTAATCCGCCGCCGGCCAGAATTTTTGCCCGGCCGTGACCAACGATTCCGAATTGAACAGTAATATCACCATATTGAGAGAAGATGTGGGCCGCTTCCACCGTGCCACCGATATAAATTGAACTGGTGCTTTCGACCCGAAAGCCAGAGCGGACATCGCCTTCGATGACAACCGGTCCGGTGCATTTAATATTACCGGTGGCATAATTCACATCACCATGAACATGAAAAATATCATTTACATGAAGTAGCCCGCCTTCGAGAACGGCAAATCCATCCCTGGAAGCCAGAAGTTCATTGCTGTCGACCGAGACATGAACATTATTGCCAACCGGAAAGGGTACATCGGAAAGAATAATTTTTGTCTCTTCACCGAGAACATTTTTTATCACCACAGGTTCGGTGCTCTTCCTTTTGCGGATCAGTACCTGGTTTTCCCGAACCGGTTCGTACAGACTTATTTTCTTAAAATCGGCCCGGTTGGCAGAATCAATTTCCGGACGGTGGGGCCGATTAAGGGCAATCTGCCAGTCGAGCAGACTTTCCGGGACATTTAATTCGAAGTTGATATCGGCTATGAGAATTTTATTAACCGGTTGGCGGTTATCGGCAATCAGTTCAAGCTGGTCGGTATCAAGACCATAGCGGATGCCGCTTTCTTTCAGAAAACGGATGAGTTGTTCAAGTGACGGGAAATGGTCAAATCTTTCCTGTATGGTAAGGTAGGCTTTCGATTTATCCGGGCTTAATTGTAGGGTAATATTTTTCACGGAACATCATGCATTTTCGTATTCAAAGAGAATTTCAGTTGATTCGCCGCAGGCGCATTCAAATACAAATCCAATCACCTGCCCATTTTCAATAATAGGTTCGACCTGGGGCTGGTGGAGGTGAGCGGCTCTTTTACTTGTTAACAAATCGAGCTTAACCGGTGAACCCAGAACAACCCGTTGTCCCTTCAGGATGGGTTCCCTGACGATCTGATTTTTTTTATTTTCGGCGCTGAAGATGTTCCCGTTCTCATTTGGAACAAAAGCAGAGTTTTGCATTCCTGTCAATCCTATTTTTTAAAAAACTCGTCGATATCATCCTGTGAAATTGCATTTTGCCTCATAATATCCCGTGTTTTTTCTTCAAAATATTTGCGGCTTTCTGCATCCAGTTTTTCATGCAGGACGTTGTCTATGGCCCCGAAAACATCTTGGCCTAATTGTGAGGAAGAACGCAGGGTAGTAAATGATTTCATCAGATTCATAAATTTGGTGTGGATGGCTTCCAGAATGCGGTGGACATGTTCCAGTTGCTGTGTGGTAATATCCTGAAACTGAAAGGCAAAAATAATTTCTGAAGCCGAGTTCTGAATCTGATCGATCTGAAGAGTGAGTTTTTCCTTATTCACCTGACCAGTAACACCCTGTCGTAATTCATCAAGCTGGGCATTAATGGTTTCCAGGCGATCCATAACTTCATTGGCGGCCATCTCCGTTGCTTCAGAAATTTTATTCAGATTCTCGGAGGCGGTTGGTATTTTATTGGCACTCTCGCGCAGGGAACTGTTGGCTTCAAGCATGAGCGGAATTATTTCCTTTAAAAAAAGAAATAAGTCCGAAATTAACGGCAGAATTTCATCGCTAAAACGCAGGGAATTCCGGAGAGTCTCTATACCGCCCAAAACATCGTCGATTGACCTGTAATCACCCATATTTACTCCTGTCTCCTGTCTATCCAAAAAGTTCCTGCATTTTTTTCTTGAGAACTTCCGGTGTAAAAGGTTTTACGATATAACCGTTGACTCCTGATTTTATGGCCGTCATAACATCATCCTGCATACCCCTGGTCGTAATCATCAAAATGGGTACATTTTTATATTTGTCCATCTTGCGTAATTCTTCAACGAGTTCCTGACCATTCATTTCCGGCATATTCCAATCCGTCAGAATCATGTCGAAATCTTTTTGCTGCACTTTTTGTAAGGCATCAAGTCCATGTTCGGCTTCCGTAACATCCTTTATCCCAATTCTGCTAAGTGAATTGGCAATAATCCGGCGCATGGTTGGTGAATCCTCTACAAATAGTATGACCTTATCTTCCATTCTTGACCTCGTTCTTTAAACCTTTTGCCAATTTTCAATATTTATGCCAAAAAGACCTGAGCCCGTCTGCCTTGTATTTTCGTTCATTTCTAATATTACCTTAATAAAAAAAGGAATTTTTTTCCTTTTCACCCGGCACAATTATCCTGCCAACTGCAGGATGGCAAAACAGGTGTCTGCTTCCAAAGCAAAACTGAAGATGCGGGTTGAAGCGGTTTCTGAAACAGGCAATGAGCCATTTTCATAAAACCGGCATTCGGGCAAAGTTAAACCGAATTCCTCATCCCCGGGTATAGAAAGCGCCATCCAGCGCCCGGAGATGGTGTTAGCCAATTCTGAGACGGTGTCCAAAACCAGGGATTCCGGAACATCATCCATCGATTCGGCGGACATAGCAGTAATTTCAGCTATCTTTTCAAATGGCAGCAGCAGGTGCAGGACGCTTTTAAATGGAAAAGTACTTTCAATCCGGACATGGATATACCTGTCCAGCTTTTCAGGGACAGCCGACTCGGTGTTATAGGCTTCCGGCTCGGCAAAGATGATGGTTTCCAGAGTTTCACTCAATGCCTGTTGCAGGTATCCGGTTAATGAATCAATCTGAGACATATTCTGCCTTTCAAAGAATTTTCAGAATTTCCGATAAGACTTCATGGATAGCAGGAATGGTCACCGGTTTTGAGATGACTGCGGTAGCATGTTCTGTAATCAGCTTTTTCTCATTAGCCGGGTTATTCAAACTGGTTATAACCACAACCGGTATTTCAAACCATTTTGGTGAGCTTTTCAGACGAATCAGAAGCTGTTCACCATTCATATTGGGCATGTTGATATCTGTAAAGACCAAATCGATTTTTTGGTTTTTAACAATCTCGATCGCTTCCTTTCCGTCGCCGGCCTCATAAAAATCAGCGTTTTCAACACCGCAAATTTCAATGCTCCGTTTTATGATGGTCCTGGCCATGGCCGAATCATCAACAATGAGAATCTGGTGTTTGTTTTGTTGTTCCATCAGCTTACCTGGGGATTAAAGTTGCCATTCTGGACGATTGGGAGATGATAAATAGACAAGACCCGTATCAACCTCCACCCGCACTGTCCGGCTGAAATTCTGACCAATATCTTCGGCAATAGCCCCGAGTTTGTATTGCCAGAGAATTTTCCGGATGGCCAGCACATTCCTCTTGCCTATATTGAAGTAACCCTGCGGGTCCATCATGGAGGCCCCGCCGGCCAGTTTGATAATAAGATCCCGGTTATTCGAGATGCCAAGTTTTTTGAGGCTATCCAATACAACAGGAATAGCTGTATCTGCAAAATATCCGGGTAAGTTCTTTTCTTTTCCATTCCCCAGTTTACTCTCCGGCAGGGCAATGTGAACCATGCCCACCGCCCGGATTCGCGGGGCCAGTACAATCATGGCCACACAGGAGCCAAGGGCAAAGGTTTTAACCACATCGCCCGGCTGATTCGTTACAGCGTATTCACCAACACCAACAATTATCTGGGCCATTATTAAATTCCGTGAAGGTATTCTTTTATTTTCAGGGGAATATCATCCAAAGGTACCAGACATTCGGCGGCACCTCTCTCCCAGGCTTCTTTCGGCATCCCAAAAACAACACAGCTTTCTTCGTCCTGCGCCATGGTTCTGGCACCTGCCTGTCTGAGTTTCAGCATGGCATCGGCGCCGTCCCGGCCCATACCGGTTAACATAATGCCGACTGCATTCCGCCCGGCAAATTTGGCCACAGACCGGAATAACACATCCACCGATGGCCGATGACCATTCGTCAGAGCTCCATCCCGGCAAACCACCCGGTATTCGCCGCCCGAGCGTAAAAGCTGCATGTGGAAATTGCCGGGTGCGATCAGTACATGTCCGGTCATCACCCGATCCCCGGATTGGGCTTCTTTCACCGTCATGGCCGATATTGAATTGAGTCTGTCGGCAAACATTTTGGTAAACCCGGCCGGCATGTGTTGAACAACCACCATACCCGGTGTATCAGCGGGAAGCATTTCCAGTATCCGGCGCAGTGCTTCGGTTCCGCCGGTTGAAGCGCCGACTGCAATTACCTTATCGGTTGTTGTAGCCAAAGAATGAACTTTTTCCGGAAGATTCGTCCGGTCCAGATAGCGCTGCCGCCAATGCTGAACATTAACCCTGGCGGCGACCTTTATTTTTGCCCGCAGTTCTTCCATCATCTGAGCGAGACCAAACTGCAGATCAGCCGCCGGCTTGGTCACAAAATCAAGGGCTCCGTAAGCCAGGGCATTGAGGGTGATTTCGGAGCCGCGTTCGGTCAGAGCACTGACCATAACCACCGGAATGGGGTATTGAGGCATCAGTTTCCGCAAAAATTCCAATCCGTCCATGCGCGGCATTTCAACATCCAGGGTCATTACATCAGGGCGTTGTTCGATGATAAGATCACGGGCTTTATATGGATCAGAGGCTTTACCAACAACTTCCAGATCCGGATCCTGAGAAAGCCCGTTTGACAGAATATCTCTGACCAAAGAAGAATCATCAACAATCAACACTCTTATTTTTGTCATTCCTGATCCGTTCTGTAATAAATGGCCGGTTTGATATATTTAAAATAGGGATTGCCCCGGCCGAGGCTTTCGGCGTGACCGATAAAGAGATAACTGTCCGGCCTTAAATAACGGTGAAATTTTTCAGTAAGCACTTCCCTGGTTGGCTGATCAAAATAAATCATCACATTCCGGCACAGGATCAGATGAAATTTTTGGCGGAAGGGATAATCTTCACGCATCAGATTCAACCTGCGAAAAAGGATAAAATCCTTCAGTGAAGCCCTGGCCTGAAAATTATCATCCTGGTCAGAAATGAAGTACTTATTTATCAGCCGGCCATCAAGGGTCTGCAGGGCTTCTTTCGGGTAAACACCGTCCTGCGCTTTTTTTAAAACATTGGCAGATATATCTGTGGCCAGTATACGGATGTCCCAGTTACTGAAGTCAAGCCCAAAAAACTCTCTCAGAACAATGGCTAAAGTGTAGGGTTCTTCTCCGGAGGAGCAGCCAGCCGACCAGATTCTGAGACTTTGATCACCGGTTTTAGACAGTCTGGCCTTTAGTTCAGGCAGAATTTCGGTACGCAGAAATTCGAAATGCTCGTTTTCACGAAAGAAAAATGTATGGTTGGTGGAAATGCGGTCAACCAGTGTACTCAGTGCCTGACCACTCTGGTCTTCAAGAATAAAATGGTAGTAGGCTTCGAAGGTTTTGAATCCGCCGGTGTTTAGAATTTTCTGTAAGCGGCCGGTGACAAGTGATTGTTTCTTTGAACCGAGATCGATGCCAAACCGGTCATAGACCAGATTTTTGATTAAATGATATTCTTCATTGGAGATATTGTAATGTTCGGCAGTCATTCTATATCCGGTTTTCTATAAACAAGACCTCGGGTTCATAATATTTTTCGACTTTATTTGATAAAACCTTAACACAGAAAATTGGTCTTTTTATTAGCGCTTATAGGTTGAATCCGGTGATTTAGAAATCACCGAATTCATCATCATCAAGCGCAATTATATCAGAGGGTTTCAATTCTTTTACATCCTGATCAAAATCCAACCGTAATCCACTGCGGTTCTGACCGGGAAGCTGACCGCCCCAGGGTAAATTTTGCCTTGGTTCCACACGTGGTTGTAGTTTTTTTGCCGACTTGGCTGGTTTAGATAAAACCGGCTGTGGTTCAGGAAAACTTTCTGAGTCTTCTGCCTCACTGCTTATTCTGAACGAACTGATCAACTGCTTCAGGTAATTTGCCTGACTGGACAATTCCTGTGAGGCCGAGGCGCTTTCTTCCGCATTAGCGGCACTGGTTTGGGTAACCTGATCAATCTGAGCCAAAGCCTGATTGATTTGATCGATGCCCATCACCTGTTCCTGCGAAGAATTGCTGATCTCTCCAACCAGATCCGTTACCCGTGAAATACCAGTAATAATTTCGCCCAACGCTTTTGCTGTCTGACCGGCGATCTGCGATCCGTTACGGGCTTTTATTACCGAGCCTTCAATCAGGTCGGATGTTTCCCTGGCTGCTTTGGCACTGCGCTGAGCCAGGTTGCGCACTTCCTCAGCCACAACGGCAAAGCCTTTGCCATGAACACCGGCCCGGGCGGCTTCAACCGCAGCATTCAGGGCCAGCAGGTTGGTCTGGAAGGCAATCTCATCAATGACTTTTATAATTTTGGAAATCTGGTCTGAAGCCAGGTTAATATCATCCATGGCAGTAAGCATGGAACGCATGGAATTATTGCCAACTTCCGCAGAACTACGTGCTGCATTAGCCAATTGATTGACCTGGGCAGCAATTTCAGCGTTCTGTTTAGACTGACCGGCTAACTCCGAAATAGAAGAAGAAACCTCCTCGAGGGAACTGGCTTGTTCCGTGGCACCCTGCGAAACAACCTGACCGGTATCAGCGACCTGTTTGGAACCGTCAGCAACCTGGCCGGCAGTCGAATTAACCTGTTCGAGGGTGCGGCGGATAGAGCTCAGGGTGGCCTGCAGAATATTGGCTAAAGCCTTCATACTCGCATACATCTTGTGCGAGTGCTCATTACCCTCGCTCAGACTGAGACTGATGGTCAGATCGCCTTCGGCCACCTGGTTTAGCTGTGTACTCAGCTCTTGTACAGCCTGGCTGGTATATTCAGCGGCGCTAATAATAGCGGTAATATCCTGGCGAATTTCCACATAACCGGTCACTTCACCTTTAGTATTATGAATATAACTGCTCTCGACCTGATAATGATGACCGTTGGTGCTGTAGTTGGTTATTTTCTCCCCCCGTTCCAGCCTGGTCACAGGCGTTCCCTGAGTGCTGAAATAGGTGTTTTCAATACCTGTATATCCTGAACCGATCAGCTTTTTTCTGTCTTCATTCAGATTTTTAGCCAAAGTCTTGTTGACAAAATCACGTTTTTTGTCCGTATTATATACTGCAATGGACTGCGGTATTGAATCTAAAATGGATTCAAACCAGAATACTTTTTCCGTAATCTGGTCAAGGGTGTTATTAAAACCCTGAATAATTTCCTGATAGCCTCCGGCAAACCGGGTCAAATCACCTCGTCTGGTAAAATCGCCATGGGCCGCAGCCTGGGTTAGCTGCAATGTTTGTTCAACAAGTTGTTTCAAATTCGAGCGGATCATGTTAAACCGTTCGGTAATTTGTTTTTGCTGGCCAGGCAGTCCGGGCATTTCATTTTCAAGGTTTCCGGAACTGTATTCCTGTAAAATTTCCAGACTTGTTAGGATGGGATTTTGCAGCGCATCAACCAAACCGTTGACCCCGGACAAAATATTGCTGTATGCCCCCTGCACCAGATCGGTTTGGCAACGGACGGTCATCTCACCAGCTTTTTGGCCGGCAATAATCCGGTTAAGCTCATTATTTAAAGTCTTCAGACTCTGTTTCATACCGGTCATTGCCTTAGCCAGCGCATCATCCGCCGAGGCGGCTTCGATGTTGACATCCAGGTTACCCTGGCTCAATTGTACAGCAGCTTCCGATTTAACCTTAAGGCTTTCAATCATCCGGACAAAGGATTTTCCCAGTTTACCCAATTCATCATCGCTGGTTACATGTACTTCCTGGTTTATATCACCGAGGCTTATTTTCTCGGATATTTCGGCCAGATGATTGATATTCCCGGCCAGTTTCCTGGCGAAAACAACAAAGACCAGAGCCAGTGTGCTCAGGCCGATAATGGTTAGTATGAGCAGGATGCGGGTTGAATAGGCGAGCGCCTGATGTTTTGAGGTAAGGGATATGCCCAGAACAATCTTTCCTACCGCTTCTCCGTCGGCGAAAACTTTGGCTTCACGGAATTTTTCATTCTCCTGATCGATGCCGGTCAGTGAATCGACATAATTAAAATCGACAAAACCTTTTCCCCGGTGATGAAAAACTTCTTCATTATTCAGGTTGAAAACACCAATATAGGAAATTGAATTATTATGGGTTACCCCGGTCAGAGCGCCTTCAATAACCGAAATGTCGCTGAACAGCAGCCCTGTTTTCACACTTTCTGCTGTAATATCAACCAGAACATTAAGCGAGGCATCCAATTGTTTATCCAGCGAACGGCCGGTAATCATATTGATCACATTCATCCCGACCACAACCATGACAATCAGCAAAGGTAACTGGATAACAAGAATTTTCCGGGTCAGATTAAGACTGAGAAACCATTTGAAAAATCGCTGAAACATAGAAAACCCCGTTCATTAAATTCCGCTTACTGCAGGGTTTGCTTGACGCCAATTTCAGCATTGAATGCTTCGGTAAACCGGGTGGCCAGACTTTGACTATGTTTCAGATTGAGTAATACTTCCAGCTTATTGTCCGCACCCTTAACCAGGCCAAGCAAAGCCCCGTTCTGTGAATACTCCCTTGACGAAGTTACGACAGAAATATTCTTTTCTTTAGCCTTGGAGAGGACGAACATCCGGCTGGTGGCATTCATCAAAACATCCGATTGATAGACGATCAATACACCGTCATTTGGAATATTCTGGATATTGGCACCGATATCTTTCTGACTCTCAATAAGGAACAATTTTACCTTTAACTGCATCTGGGCGGCGGCTTTGGTAATTTTTGGTCTCTCGGTCGGTTCATCGGCGGCATTTATAAAAATGGTTACTTCGCTGATATCCGGGAAAACCTTTTTTACTATAAAAAAGTACTGCAACGCGCTCACCTTATCGGCAAACGCTATACCGGCAAAGCTGAATAAAAAGACAGCTAATAAAATGACAGATTTGGTTCTCATGGTATCCTCCTTTATGAGACAATTTTTATTTTCAGTTTGGATAATCGGCGGGTTCTTTAAGTTTTAATAAGTAGTTATGGAATTGGTTAAAAAGCGGCAGTTTGTTCCGTTGGCCATAATCCAGGGCAGGATTAATCTTTTTAAGTTATTGAAATTACAGTGTTTAAATGACGCGAAATTAATATGGATTAACGGCCGTTGAGCGGAAGAATTTTCCCGGCGTAAAATTACAATCGCCTAACCGGACAGTCGATGCACTACAAATGACATAAGTCACCCGGTCGGCGGAAAATATTTTTAATGCTGAATTTGGATTGAAAAAGGTAAAAAAAACCGGCCGGTTTTTATTCAACCGGCCGGATTAAAATTTGATGTCTGGCTTTTGATTGCTGTCCGATCTGCTTATTAAAAATCCTGAAAATCATCGTCATCCAATTTTATCCATGGCGCCTTTTGTTTTTGGACCGCTGTCGTCGGCCTGGCATTATTGGCCAGGGCGGTATTCGGTTTGTTTTTCAAAGGGACACCGGCGGGCAATTGCCGCTGATGGTTATTTTTTATTTTCAGACGCTCAATAGATTTCTGAAGCCGCAGAGACTGACCGGATAGTTCCTGCGAAGCAGAGGCGCTTTGCTCGGCACTGGCCGAATTAGCCTGCGTAACCTGATCAATCTGGGATAAGGCCTGATGCAGCTGATCAATTCCGCTGACCTGCTCCTTTGAGGCCAAATCGATTTCGGCAATCAGGTGGGATACTTTACGAACACCATCAATAATCTTTGTAATGGACTCTGCGGTTTGACCGGCCACCTTTGTTCCGGCATTAACTTTTGAAATGCTGTCTTCAATCAACTGTGTTGTCTCATGGGCAGCCTTGGAACTACGCTGGGCCAGATTGCGCACCTCTTCGGCCACAACGGCAAAGCCTTTTCCGTGGACCCCGGCCCGGGCGGCTTCAACAGCGGCATTCAAAGCAAGTAAATTGGTCTGAAAGGCGATTTCATCAATGACCTTGATAATTTTCGAAATCTCCTTCGATGAATGCTCGATGCTGTTCATGGAATTGACCATTTCGTTCATCCACATTTTACCATCTTCAGCCGTACCCGATACACCTTCGCTCAGTTTATTAGCCGATTCGGCATTCTCGGCATTTCTTCTGGACTGGGCAGCAACCTCGCTGATCGAAGATGAAATCTCTTCCAGAGAAGCAGCCTGCTCGGTCGCGCCTTCCGAAACGCTGTTGCTGGAATCGGCGACCTGTTCAGCGCCTGTATTAACCTGTTCCGAAATGATCGATATTTCACTGAACATGCCGTTCAGGGAATCTACCGTTTGATTGAGCGTGTCCTTAATTCTGCTAAATTCACCGCTGTACTCACCGTTTATGGATACACAAAAATCACCTTCAGCCATTTGACTCAGAACCCCAGCCAGTTCCCGCATGGGCTCGACAATTACATTAATCAACTGGTTCAAACCACTGACGATTTTTTCAAACTGACCGTGGTGTCGGGTAATGTCGGCCCTGTTTTGCAATTCCCCTTTAATCGCCGAACTGGTTAAGGAATTTACATCATCTACAACTGCCCGGATAGACTGGACACTGGTTAACAGTGCATCCCGGATCTCCGAAAATTCGCCTAAAAATTCTTCGGGTATTGAATCCGGTAAATTACCGGCGGCAATCTGGATCAGGTAATTTCTGGTGGTCATTACCGGCTGGACAATATTATCGAGCGTTTGGTTAAAACCTTCCACAATCTGGTGATAACTTCCGGAAAGTCCGTCAGCCTTACCACGTTCGCTGATCCGGCCTGCCTTTGCGGAATCGGTCAGTCTTAGCGTCTCGACAACCATCAATCCAAGGTTATTCCGTATTTTATTGATCACATCGCTGAAGATAAGCTGCTGACCTGGTAATTCAGGCATTTCTCTCTCCAGTCGACCTTCTGCATATTCTGATATGATGCCAATACTGACCAGCATCGGATTCTGGATGGTGTCCAACGCATTATTTATACCTTCGAGGAGATCCCGGAAAGTTCCTTCCAATCCTGCTGCTGAACAGCGTATATTCATTTCCCCGGCCTTCTGGGCTTCAATAACCACGGCCAGTTCTTTCTGCAGATGCGTAAGTTGTTCCAGCATCCGTTGCATGGCCAGGGCTAAGGTATCCTGTTCAGATGCAATTTGCAGCGAATACCCAAAGTCACCATTGGCGATGGCTTCTGCCGCTTTAATTTTTTCCTGCTGGGCAACCACCACATTCCGGAAAGCATCGGCCAGTGCTCCAATTTCATCGTTACTTTGGAAGGTGGTTGTCACCGAGACATCTCCGGCAGCCAGTCTCTGCGCCACATCCTTCATTTCACGCATTGGTTTGGATAATCTCGAGGCTATCCAGGGCATAACAATAAAAACTGGGATAAATAACAGAAACATTAATACGGAAAACTTGATCTGATCATCCCGGATAGCCAGCAGCTTGGGATGAAAATCTTCAAACAGGACCATAACCCCGACCTGTTTTTCCTTATAATCTTTTATCGGGAA